>CAJOLI010000010.1 GCA_905235285.1 uncultured Bacteroidaceae bacterium | reverse complement strand
GGAAGCGGCCTTGGCGCACTTCGGGATAGACCTTGCGGACGGTGAGTTGGTACTGCTGCCCATTGCGCTCGATGGTGGCAGAGAGGCCCTGGCGCACTCGGTCGATGTAGTGCTCGTCTATCTCCGCCTGAATCTTGAAGTCCGAGAGGTCGTTAATCTGGCCAATCTTCTGCCCGGCGGTGACGTTCTGCCCTAATTCTACATCGAGCAAGCCCAGTTCACCGTCAATGGCAGCACGCACTTCGAGTTTCTGCTTGCGCTCACGCACCAGCACCACGTTGCGGCGCATATTAGCAAGGTTGTCCTCCATCTGGTCCATCTGGATGGTGCGATATTGGTCGTCCTTCTTCAGCCGTTCGCCAATGAGCGTCTGCTTTTTCTGCGAGAGGTCATAGTCCTCCTTGGCTTGCAGATACACTTCCTTGCTAATCAGCTTCTCATTGAAAAGCCGCTGGTTCTGCTCGTAGGCTCGCTTCTTCCGCTGCACATCCATATCGAGTTGGGCGGCCTCGGTCTCGTTGTTCAGTTTGTCCTGCTGCATGGCCACTTGCGTGTTGCGCAGCAGGTTCTGCTTCTCGGCCAGTTCCGCTTCGGCATTGAGGATTTGCAGGTCGAGGTTACTATTGCTGAGTTTCACGATGACATCGCCTTTCCTGACCATTGCTCCTTCCTCGGCCACGCGCTCCATCACGATGCCACCCTCTTCGGGCGAAATCTGCACCACCTGGATGGGCACCACCGTTCCGTTCAGCCGAACGTAGTCCTTGAACTCCGCCTCCGTCACGGGGCTGATGGTCAGCCCTTCGCGCTCCACTCGTATCGTGGCATCGTGGTTGCCGAAGATGACCCATAGGATGAGCATCAGCAGCACTGCGCCACCGACTGCGTAGGGCCAGTACTTCATCAGTCGTTGCGTCTTTGTCTTTTCGATTATTCTGTCCACCTTTGTTATTTACTATTTGACGATTTACAATTTATTATAGGATTGGGAAACCTTTATAATAGTTTACAAGTTTCTGTTTCAGCGCCCACATAAGCCGACATTGCAGGAGTTGTGCTTTGGATTGCAGCAGCGTGGCAGAGGTGGTCTGCACGTCGATGCCCGACGAGAGGCCTTCCTCGTATTTGCGCAGGGTAAGCTGGTAGGCCAGCGAGTCGGCTGTGACCTTGTGCTGCATCTGGCGGGTCTGCTTCTCGTATCCATCGCAGTCGTTGGCGGCTTGCAGTTGCAGTTTGGCGAGTTCGTCGCGCTTCTGCGCCAGTTGCTCCTCAGCAATGCGCAGGTTGTTGCGCTGCTTGCGGATATTCGTGATGGCCTGCAGGCGGTTGAAGAGGGGGATGGAAAGCGTAGCATAGACGTATTCGCCCCGGTTGTTCTTCATCTGCTCATGGAACGCCGTGGTCGGGGAGTGCAGCATCTTGTTATAGGTCGTGTTGACACCTGCTCCTACGGACAGCGAGGGGAACAGTGCGCCACGGCTGACATTCAGTTGATGACGGGAAACTGCTACATTGTGGATGGCAACAGCCTCAGCCCCGACAGCCTCTCCCCCGACCCCTCCCCTAAAGGGAAGGGGAGTGGATACCCCTTCCGTCTGTAAATCTGAGATATCAATAGGTTTCAGCCTTAATTCATGCCCCTTCCCTTCAGGGGAGGGGTCGGGGGAGAGGCTCCACCCCATCAGTTGCTTCAGCGTGAGCCATGCCGTACTGAGCGCACTCTCCTGCCGGCTAATCTCATATTCGTCAGCTGCCAACTGCGCCTCCAACTGCGCCACATCGGCCTCGCTCTTCTGCCCGACCTCGCACATCACCTGTGTCTGGCGGAGCGTCAGGCTGTCGGCCTGTTGCTTCTCCTCGGCCATCGCGCACGTACCTTTATAATATAGTACGTTGCAGTAGGCTTCGAAAACCTGAAGGGCGAGCTCGTCCTGCTGAGCCTGTATCTGACTGCGACCCATCTCGATGGCAGCCTTGGCAGCCCGCAACTGGTTCAGCCGCTGGAAACCGTCGAACACGGGCAGCGAGGCCGACACAGTGTAGCCATTGTAAAACGTGTTGACGTTAGTATAGGTGTTCGTCTCTGGGTCGATGGCTCGTCCGAAGTTGTACTGCGCCCCAATCTGTCCGTTGACGGCAGGCATGAAAGCCCCGATGGCCGCTGTGCGGTCGGCCAGCCGTGAGTCTTGGGTCAGCTGACTGATGCGCACGTCGTGGTTATGCTCCACGGCATAGCGCATGCAGTCAGTGACGCTCATCTCTGTCTGAGCCATCGCGGCCTGGCAGAGCATAAAAAAGAGTATTATGGTTGCATGTCTTCTCATACGCAGTGAGCTTTACGGTTTTGCGAGTGCAAAGTTACGATGCCTTATGGTCTGTTGCAAGGATTTCAAGACGCCCAGAGGCGGAATGTCTAACTTTTAGACAGAAAAGTGTCTATTTTTTGGACACTCAGAGACAGGCATCTGCAAATTCTTCAATGTTCGATGCTCAATGTCCGACGAAAATACTTAACTTTGCCGCCGTTATGAATAACTACGGGACTATTCTCATCATAGACGACAACGAAGCTATTCTCACTGCGCTGAGGTATTGCCTTGCGGGAACGTTTGAGCGTATCCTCACGATGACGTCGCCTGAAGGTGTGCTCAAGACTCTGCAACAAGAAGAGGTCAGCATGGTGCTGCTCGACATGAACTTCTCTATTGGTGTAAACAGCGGTCAGGACGGGCTTCTCTGGTTGCGCAGCATACGGAAGCGTCATCCCGAGCTGCCCGTGGTGCTGATTACTGCATACGGCGACATCAACTTGGCAGTTCGAGGGTTGAAGAGCGGCGCAGCCGACTTTATCACCAAGCCATGGGACAACGATGAGTTGGTGCGTAAGTTGAAAGACATCCTCAACAATCAGGCAGAAGTAGCCACGCTCGACGAAGTTGAAGCAGAGCATATCCGCAGGGCCATCGACCGCTGCCACGGCAACATGAAGCTGGCTGCCGAACAGCTGGGTATCACTCGTCAGACACTCTATAATAAAATGAAACGGCTGGGATGACATTTGTGATTATCATAGCAGGGGTTATCGTACTGGGCATTGCCGTCTGGTACGTTCGCCATCAACGAAGACTGAAGGAACGTGCCTACCTGATGCGCGAAGCCCTACGCAACCACGACTACTCCTTCCGCCTGCCCACAAAAGGTTTGCCTCCAGGCGAACGAGCCATGCAACAGCTGCTCAACGACATGGGACAAGAGATAAGAGGTCTGATGGCACAGAACGAAGTGGAATCCTGGCAACGGCTGACCCGCGTGCTGACGCACGAAATCATGAACGCGACGGCTCCTATTTCGAGCATCACCCAGTCATTCCTTAATCACCCTGACGTAAAGGGCACACCACTCGAAGATGGCATTCGCGCCATCCGCGATACCTCGTCAGGGCTGACCTCGTTCGTGGAGAGTTACCGTAAGTTTATGCAACTGCAAAAGGCTGAGCCTGCGAACATTCGTCTGCGTGAGGTGGTAGAAAACGTGCAGGCATTATATCCATCGTTGAAATGGAATATTGACATAGATGCAGACCAGATGGTTTATGCCGACGCCAACCTGCTGCGGCAAGTATTGACCAACCTTGTGAAGAATGCGCAGGAAGCAGGAGCGACACAGATGGATATACGATGGAGGGAAGGTGGTGTGCTGGCCGTCAGCAACGATGGCTCTCCCATTCCTTCCGAAGTGCGCAAGGAAATCTTCGTTCCATTCTTCACTACCAAGCGTCGCGGCTCAGGCATCGGGCTGGCTCTCGCGCGGCAGATGATGGTGATGCAGGGTGGCGACCTTACGCTCAGCGATGCTCATGTGGGGGGATGTAACGTCACCTTCCTGTTGCGGATGCTACTTTAACTAATAGGGATTAGGGAGTAGGGATTAGAGAGTAGAGACAAAAGGCTAATATATTAATGATGGAGAGGCTATAAAGGAGCCTTAGCAGCATTTTCAGAGACTTTTTTGTTTTTTGCCCTGCTTTTTTTCTTTTATACTATCTTTTATTCCTACTTTTGCAGAGTTGAAGACATTAAAAAAGAGATACAATAAATGAAAACAAAAAGGCTTTTTTTCGCATTCTTCATGTTGATAGCGTGGCTCACGGCCAGCGCTCAGGGTTTTGTCGTTCACAAGACCGACGGCTCCCTGTCGATCTTCTCGTCGGAAGAGGTGGACTCGATAACGATGATTACGGAGGAGGACTCTTATATCATCGGGACGTGGCACCTGGGTTTCTGGAAGAACGGGTCGACCGTCATCCGTTTCGACGGCACCGAATATATGGCTTTTGCCGGTAAGACACTCATCTGGGGTGGCAAGGGTGGCGATGCTGACGTGTATTATCTCACACAAAGCGCTCGCACGAAGTCGTTCATTGCACGCAACATCAATAGGAACGAAACGCTGCGCTGGTATGTCACGCAGCTGACGCCGTCGCTGCTGGTGCTGCGCGACGGCACTGTCTATCGCTACTTCTACCGCTCTAAGGAAGAGGCCCAGAACGCTCAGATGGAGCTTGACCCGCCTGCGCATGCCGAGACGTCGGACATTAACAAAATCCTGAACTACGGCAGCAGCCGTACGAAATCCTCAGTGACGCCTATGGGCATGCATTTCGAGGGTAAGCACGCCACTACGGAGGCCGACCGCGCCTGGCTGCTCGAGCCCAACAACGAGCCCAACATGGTGGCCGACCTGACGCGCTGGGTTGCCAAGAGCGTGAGGCTGTATCCCTACGGCGAGCCCGTGCCTGCCGACGTCAACCAGCACGCCATAGGCGACTGCTGCGCCATGGCCGTCTTCGCCTCACTGGCTTACCTCTACCCCGACTTCATAAAGAGTATCATCACGAACAACGGCAACAACACTTACACGGTGAAAATGTACGACCCACAGGGGCAGCCCGTTGAGGTGTGCGTCTCCAACAAGATTCTATGTGATGTCAACGGCAATATCGGACAGGTCACGGGCAAGAACAACGCCGTGACGTGGGCTACCATTCTTGAGAAAGCCCTGATGAAATGGGAGACAATCTACAAATGTGTAGGCGTCGAGGGCATAGCCACGGAGCACGCAGCACCGCTGTTCACGGGTTCGGGCGACAGCTTCGCCTTCGCGCCCAACTCGCTCTACACGTCGGAGCTGAAGCTGGCTATCGACCACTGCCTGGGCGAAGGACGCATCTGCGTCGGGGGCTTCAACGTGCCCGACCTGCCTTGCGGCAAACTCAAGACCGTCACGGGCCACGCCTTCACGTTTATGCTGGCCGACGATGATTCGTCGATCTTCGTCATGCGTAACCCATGGGGCATCGAGGACGTTGACGGCAAACTGTTCATCCCTGACCTGCGCACTACGGTGCAGACCATAGACGCCCGCATCCTTATGCCCGGAGCCGCAGCACCCTACCTGCGCGCTGACCTGCAGCCCTACACACCGCCTCGTTTCATCCGCAAGAGCACCGACCTCGGCGTCTCAGAGCGTCTGCTCCGACGTGCCATCACTCATCCTAACTCCACAGAACTATGGTAAGACAACTCCTGACAACCGCTTGCCTGCTCTGCAGCATGCTGGCAGCAGAGGCACAGCAAACCCTGAACATACACACCACCACGAAGGGCACTGTCAGCTTCGCTTTCTCGTCGAAACCAAAGGTGACGTTTGCCGAATCTGAGGTGCTGAAGGTCGCCAGCGAGACGATGACTGTAGAGTTCCCCTATGCTGAAGTCGTAAGGCTCGACTTCTCCGACCAGACGACCGCCGTGGAGACCATCACCGTTCACGAGCAAACTGACGGCGTGCGCATCTATGACGTTGCAGGCAAACTGCTTCGCCACACCCCTGCAAAAGACGGGGCGGCAGCCGTCAACCTCACAGACCTGCCGCCGGGCATATATATCGTCAACGACGGCCGACGGAGCTACAAGGTGCGTAAGCAGTAGCGACTAACTAAACAGCCTAGTAGGCGTGCTCGGCCTTCTCGATTTCCTCCTTGGTAATCTTTTTGGCATCGATGGCGCGCCAGGCGTAGACGATGTAGGCCAGCACGAAGGGGACGAGCAGCGAGACGTAGAACATCGTGCGGAGGGTGAACTCGCTGCTGCACGAGTTCTGCATGGTCAGCGACGACTGCAACTCGGCGGTCGAGGGGTAATAAGCGGTGTTGTTCCAGGCGGAGCAAAGCAGCAGGGCGAGCACGGTCAGTATGGTGCCGATGCCTGCGGGCCATATGCCGCCGACGTAGTTCTTCGAAATGACAGTCTTACAGATGCCGTAGAGCACAAGCACAACGCCTATCAACAACAAAACAGACAGATACCACATGTCGAGAAAGTTGTGCAGGTACTTGTAGGGTTCCATGAAAATGACGCCTGTGGCGGGGTCGTAGGCAAAGCCCTCTTTCAACAACAGATGGACGAGGTAAGCCACGAAGAGGATTACGAATGGCACAGCGGCGCCGACAAGGCGCACACTACCACGCGAACGGATGTCCTCGTCATCAACATTGTTCATCACGTAGAGGATGCCCAGCGTGCGGGCCAGGAAGACGACGGCAAAGCCGAAGACAAGTACCCAGGGATTCAAGAGTGCATCGAGGCCATGCGAGGCGTTGGCCCAATGGCTTATGACCGGAGTAAGGGCTGCACCGTCGATGAGGTTGTTCTTTTCGATGATGAAATTGCTGCCCTCGAAGAACGTGGCTACGGCGCCGCCGAGGAGCAGCGGGCCGAGGATGCCGTTGATGGTTAGGCAGAACTGGAAGGTCTTTGGGCCAAGGAAGTTGCCTAACTTGTTCTGGAACTCGTAGCTCACAGCCTGCACCACGAAAGTGAAGAGAATAATCATCCATAGCCAGTAGGCTCCGCCGAACGAGGTGCTGTAGAACAGCGGATACGAGGCAAAGAACGCTCCGCCGAAAGTGACGAGCGTGGTGAAGGTGAACTCCCACTTGCGGCCTGTGGAGTTATAGACGAGACGACGGCCTTGCTCGGTGTAGCCAAGGCTACCGGCTACTGAGTTGGCGCCCTGGACGAAGAGCAGGAACACGAGGATGGCGCCGAGAAGGGCGACAACGAAGCACCAGTAGTGCTGCAGGAATGAGTATGTCATAGTTGCGGTCCCTTTTTAATTTGTTTTAGCATGATGTTTATCTCCACGGCAAGCATGGTAGTGAAGAGGATGAGGAAAAGCCAGAAAGTAGTAGCTACCGCACCGGCGCTGATGTCTGACACGGACGCAGAGACGGGTAGCATATCCTGGATGGTCCAGGGCTGACGTCCGAGCTCGGCCACAAGCCAGCCGCTCTCGGAGCAGATGTAGGCGCAGGGAAGCAGGATGATAGCTACCCACAGAGTGATCTTGTTGAACGTTGAGAGCTTAGCGTTGAGGGCACCAGGTGCGAGGAATCCTTTCTTCTTCCAATCCAAGAAGAGCACAAAAGCGAAGAAGAGAATAAACAGCGAACCGAGGCCCACCATGATGCGGAACGCCCAAAAGTTAACGGGGATGTAGGGCACCAGCTCGGCCTCGTCCTTGATGAAGCCGTAGCCGAAATAAGGCATGTTTTCTTTCAAGGTTGAGAGCAGTGGGGCCACGGCAGCCTCATCGGCACCGCCGGCTTTTGCCTGACGATAGGCAGCCAGCGCCTCTATAGCGGTACGTCCACGCTGCATCTTCTCCTTAGCCGAAGGTTCCACCGTGCCATCGGCCTTGGTGTAGCCATTGAGAATGTCGTTCACGCCAGGCACGTAGCCGTGGAGAGAGCGGGTGGCAAGCATGCTGAGGCCGTAGGGGATGGATATGCGCAGGGGCGCTTCCTCCTCTTCCTTATAGTTGGGCTGCTTGAAGGGGTTGACGGCCGCTATGCCTGTGAGGCTCACGTCGGTGCCTCCGTTGTATAGGGCTTCCATGGCCGACAGCTTCATGGGCTGCACCTCGGCAATCTTGTAGGCGCTCTCGTCGCCCGTGACGGCTGCGCCAAGAGAGGCTACGAGACCGATGATTGCCGCAAGACGCAGGCTCTTAAGCGCCATCTCGCGTTCAGCCTCACGCTTCTTCAACAGGTACCAGGCAGCCACAGCCACTACGAAGGCAGCTCCGATAATCCACGACGAAATGGTGGTGTGCAGGAACTTGTCGATGGCAAAGGGCGAGAGGGCCACGTCGAGGAACGAGGTCATCTCGTTGCGCATTGTATCAGGGTTGAATTCGCAACCTACTGGGTATTGCATCCATGAATTAGCCACGAGAATCCACCAGGCAGAGATACTGGCACCCAACCATGTGAGCCACGTAGAAGCGAGGTGAAAACCTCGTGACACCTTATCCCATCCGAAGTACATCACAGCCACGAACGTGCTCTCCATGAAAAAGGCCACGATGCCCTCAATGGCCAGTGGGGCACCGAAGATGTCGCCAACGAGCCATGAGTAGTTGGACCAGTTGGTGCCGAACTCAAACTCGAGGATGATGCCCGTGGCAACGCCCATGGCGAAGTTGATGCCAAAGAGGCGCTGCCAGAACTGCGTCGTGCGACGCCAGAACTCGCTGCCTGTGCGGTAGTACTTGGTTTCCATGATGGCCATGATGAGGCCGAGGCCCAAAGTCAGAGGGACGAAGAGCCAGTGATAGATGGCGGTGAGGGCAAACTGTGCCCGCGCCCAGTCTATAGCCGAGAGCGCTCCTCCCTGCTCGGGAATAGCGACTTGCAGCAGACTGATAAGAGAAGTTAGGATTGTCATATAATTACCAAAATTGTGGGGTTTGAAGGTTTGGGGGTCTGTGGAGAGCGCTCCGGCATCCCGTAGGGTGACGCCTGACACTTCAAGAAGCGTAGCAAGTACCGAGCGGCCGTAGGAAGGACGGTTGCGTGAGTGATTTCACTGCCAATCAGCTCTTTTGCTTAGTTCTGTTGCCACGAACTCGGCCTCGTGACCTTTCCCTGCATTCTGCTTGAGGAAGTTGGGAAAGAAGAAGACTTTGAGAATGGCGAACATGATGAAGAGTTTTATGCCGATAATCAGCCACAGCGTCCGCCCGAGCGTCATCGAACGGAAACCATCGTAGTAGAAACGGAATATACGGCGAAACGGATTCATAGCTATTCCTCAGCCAGGGCGAAGTCAAGTTGTTTCTTATCGAGGTTAGCTCGTGCCACACGTATGCGGATGGGGTCACCCAGCGTGTAGCGGCGGTGGCGGCGGCGCCCGAGGAGCTGGTAGTTGCGCTCGTCGAAGTCGTAGTAGTCATCGTCGAGGTCGCGCAGCGGCACCATGCCCTCGCATTTTGAGTCGTTGAGCTCGACGTAGATACCAAACTCATTAATGCCCGAGATTATGCCGTCGAACTCCTGCCCTATCTTGTCGGCCATGAACTCCACCTGCTTATACTTGATGCTGGCACGCTCGGCCAAGGCAGCCGTCTGTTCCATGTCGGAGCTCTGCTCGCACAGCGCCTCGTATTTCTCCTGATTGGCCGAGCGCCCGCCCTCGGCGTAGCGCGTGAGCAGGCGGTGCACCATCAGGTCGGGATAGCGCCGGATGGGCGAGGTAAAATGGGTGTAGTAGTCGAAGGCCAAGCCATAGTGCCCTATGTTTATGGTTGAATATTTGGCCTTCATCATGGCTCTGAGCGCCACCATCTCTACCAGATTCTGCTCCTTCTGGCCGTGAACGTCGTGCAGCAGGCGGTTGATGTTCTTGGAGATTTCCTGCTTGGTGCCGGTAGTCTTGAGTTTGCGGCCGAACTTAGCTACGAACTGCGAGAGGTTAATCAGCTTGTCGGGGTCGGGCTGCTCATGAATGCGATAGGGAAGCACCTTGGGCTTGACGCTGTTCTTCTGCCCCTTGACGCGCTTAACCTTGCCAATGCTCTCGGCCACGGTGCGGTTGGCAAGCAACATAAACTCCTCAATAAGCTTGTTAGCATCCTTGGCCACCTTGTAGTAAGTGCCGATGGGGTGACCTTTCTCGTCGATATCGAAACGCACCTCTGGGCGCTCGAAGTCGACAGCTCCGGCAGCGAAGCGGCGCTCGCGCAATATCTTGGCCATACGGTTCAGCGTGATGAGCTCGGTAGCGAAATCCTCAGTGGGGCGCAACGCCTTGGCCTTGTCGCCCTCGAACTCAGCGCCCGGCAGCGGTGCATGGTCGCCGGGGGCGTGGTAGTCCTCGGGGCTGGCCTCACCGCGCGCCTCGAAGAGCGCCTGCACCTCCTCGTAGGTGAAGCGGCGGTCGCTGCGCGTTACGGTGTGTGCCAGATGCCAGCTCTTGACCTCGGCGCGCTCGGTCATCTCGAAGATGACACTGTAGGTGAGCTTATCCTCGTCGGGGCGCAGCGAACATATCTCGTTGCAGAGGCGCTCGGGCAGCATAGGTATGGTGCGATCCACGAGGTAGACCGATGTGGCTCGCTTCACGGCTTCCTTATCGATGACAGAGCCCTCGGTGACGTAGTGCGAGACGTCGGCGATGTGTACGCCTATCTCATATAATTTGCCATTGCCCGTTTTGTCATCAGAGATCTCGCGAAAGCTCAGCGCATCGTCGAAGTCCTTGGCGTCGCGGGGGTCGATGGTGAATGTCACGCGGTCGCGCAAATCCTCGCGCCCGGCCATATCAGCCGCCGTGATGGTGGCGTCGAGGTGGCGTGCAGCCTCCTCGGCAGCCTTGGGGTAGGTGTAAGGCAGCCCGAACTCGGCCAGGATGGCGTGCATCTCCGTCTCGTTGTCGCCCGAGCGGCCCAGCACCTCGACCACCTTGCCGATAGGGTTCTTAGACTCTTCAGGCCACTCAATGATCTTGGCAATGACCTTGTCGCCCGACTTGCCACCTTTGAGCTGCCCCTTCGGGATGAATATGTCGCTGGAGAGCGTGCGGTCCTCTGTAAGAACGAAGGCGAAGTCGCGGCTCACGCTGAGCTTGCCGACGAACTGCTTGTCGGCGCGCTGCAGTATGTTTGTCACCTGCGCCTCGCGTACGTGGCCGCGCCGACGCGCCATCATCTGGATGCGAACGCGGTCGCCGTCCATGGCGTGCATAGAGTTGCGCTCGGCCACGAGGATGGGCTCGCCGCCGTCGTCGGGCAGGAACGTGTTCTTGCCGTTGTACTTGCGCTGGAACGTACCTTCCATGACCGACGTTTTGTCGGCCAAGCGATAGCGCATCTGAGCCTGCTCAATGATGAAATCGTCCATCAGAAGGTCGTCAAGTACATCCATACACAGCAGTTTGGACGGGTGCGTCTTCAGGTGCAGCTCGCGGAAAATGGTCTTGATGTCGATAAGCTCTCCAGCGTGTGCCTGGAAATAAGCTACGATGTCCTCGGTCAGACGTGCCTTATTGAGGCGCGCCGACGGTTGTTTGTGCGATTTACTCATAACTTATGGTTTTTTCATTACGGTTCGTTGTGCGGATGTTCAGAATCACTTTTTAAGTAAGTTCGAGGGCAAAGTTAGGGAAAATATTAAGAACAGCAACAAAACAGACAAATATTTTTTCACCATCAACTCATTAGTGTACATAAACAAGAATTCCCAAAAGAAATCCATCGCCTTAACATAGATGATTTTTAAGATAGGCCAAGTGGTTCCGGTCTGATTATCCACATTCGCACGTGTGCGCACGAAAATATTTTGTGTCTTTTTGCAAAAAAACTCAAAAACCTCGTTGCTGAAACGGGAAAAATAGTATCTTTGCCGCGGAAAAGAGGTATATGAGGGCAATAACCGCCCTTACTACTACGTTATTCCAAGGCTGTCGGACACCTCCACCCAGAGGCCATGTCCTGCTAAAGCAGACTCGATGAGAAGTCATAAAATCCTATGTCTGACGGCCCTGCTTACATTTGCCATGCAAGCAGCGGCGCAGTATGACCCGGCGTTCAACCACTATTGGGCGCTGCAGTCGCTGTATAACCCAGCCGCCTCTGGCCTCTCGGGCCAGATTAACGTGCAGGGTGGTTATGCTTTGCAGATGATGGGCTATACACATGCACCGCAGACGATGGTCGTCACGGCCGACTTGCCGCTGTGGATGATAGGCCCGGCCCACGGCGTGGGCGCTGGTTTCGTCAACGACAAGATTGGCCTGTTTGAGCATAAGAAGTTCTACATAGAATATGCCTACCACCAGAAGCTCTGGGGCGGTCGCCTCAGCGCCGGCGTGCGCGGAGCCATGCTGGCAGAGTCGTTCGACGGCACGGGCCTCGATGTCATCGACACGGGCGACCCAGCCTTCCCGACCTCTGAAGTCAACGGCATGGCGTTCGATGTCGAGGCCGGTTTGCGCTACGACGGCAAGAGCTGGTATGTCGGCGCCTCCGGCCTGCACCTGCTGGCGCCAACGGTGAAGCTGGGCGACAGCAAAGCCAATGAATTTGAGGTGCCTCGAACGTATTATTTGACAGGCGGATACAATATTCGGCTGAAAAATCCGTTATTAAAAGTGCAGACCTCTGCAATCCTGCGCACCGACCTCACCAACTGGCGTGGCGACGTGACGGCCCGTCTGGCCTACAATGGGCCCAAGGGAAAAATGTACGTCGGCATGGGCTATAGCCCTACGATCTCTACCTCGGTGTTCATCGGAGGTGACTTCCACGGAGTGCAACTCGGCTACGCCTACGAGATATTCACCTCGGGCGTCGGCGCCCTGCAAGGCACCCACGAGATTAGCCTCGGATATACCACCGACCTCGACCTCTTCAAGAAAGGCAAGAACCGCCATCAAAGCGTCCGCATACTATAAATTAACCATTAGGCAACCCAGAACTGAAAATTTTATAGATATATATGAATAAAGGCTTGTTAATAAAGAAAGGGAATGTAACGAGAGGTGCCCGATACATGTATCTTTCACTTCTCACACTTTCGTTTTTCGCTTTAATCCTCACTGCCTGCGCCGGAGCCAAGTCGGGAGCTATGGCCCAGGGTGGCGAGGTAACGGGCGTGCGCGGCACCGCCTACTCCGAATCGACGCCCTTCGGGATGGTTGCCGTGAAGAAAGGTTCGCTCAAAGTAGGCTTCGAAGAGGGCGACACCCTCTGGGGCGCCGGCTTCCCGAGCCGCGACATTTCAGTCGATGGTTTCTGGATGGACCAGACAGAAGTCAGCAACGCCAAGTACCGTCAGTTCGTCATGTGGGTGCGCGACAGCATCATCCGCGAACGTCTGGCCGACCCGGCCTTCGGCGGCGACGAGACCTATAAGATAGAGGAAGACAAAGAGGGCAACCCCATCACGCCCCGCCTCAACTGGAACAAGGCCATTCCCTGGCGCAAGGCCACGGAGGACGAGGCGCGCGCCATAGAGAGCGTCTACGTCATCCACCCCATCGACGGCACCAAAATGCTCGATGCCAGCCAGATGAACTATCGCTATGAGGTCTACGACTACGCTGCGGCGGCCCTGCGTAAGTATCGCTTGAATCCCGAGGAACGCGACCTGAATACCGACCATGAGGTGTCGACGGCCGACGTCATCATCTCTAAAGATACTGCCTATATCGACGACGACGGCAAGATCGTGCGCCAGACCATCACGCGCCCGCTCTCCGGTCCGTGGGATTTCCTAAATACATATATTATAAATGTCTACCCCGACACGACGTGCTGGGTCAATGACTTCCAGAATGCAGAGAACGAGCGCTACATGCGTCTCTACTTCTCTAATCCCTCCTACGACGACTACCCCGTAGTAGGCGTCTCGTGGGAACAGGCCTCGGCTTTCTGCCGCTGGCGCACGGAGTTCCTGGCCAAAGGCCTCGGTGCCAACGTTGCCGACGTGCAGCCCTACCGTCTGCCTACCGAGATAGAGTGGGAATATGCCGCCCGCGGCAAGGAAGGCACGCCTTTCCCCTGGGAGGCGGATGACGTCAAGAGCGACAATGGTTGTTTCTTCGCCAACTTCAAGCCCGATCGCGGTAACTACACCAAGGACGGCTCGCTCATCACATCGAAATGCGGCATCTTCTCAGCCAACAGCAACGGCCTATACGACATGGCCGGCAACGTGGCCGAATGGACCTCTACGGTGTTCACCGAGGCCGGCGTAGAAGCCATGAGTGATCTCAACCCAGAGCTACGCTACAACGCCGCCAAGGAGGACCCCTACCGTCTGAAGAAGAAGAGCGTACGCGGCGGCTCGTGGAAAGACCCCGAGTCGATGATACGCTCTGCCTGGCGCACCTACGAGTACCAAAATCAGCCCCGCTCTTATATCGGTTTCCGGTGCGTAAGGTCCATGGTGCGCGATGCCAGCGGCATAAAGAATAAGGGGAAGAAGTGATATTCGCTTCACCAATGTAGTTTAAGGTTTAATTAAAGATTAAGATTAAAAGTTTAATGTAAAAACTACGGCCTTGGGGCCGTGCAGGATATGTCTAAATTCAATCTTATAGCCCGTCTGCAGCACTGGATGGATTCCGTGCCGGGTCAGACATTCATGAACTACGCCTATTCGTGGGGCGCTGCAGTCGTTATCCTCGGTACACTGTTCAAACTGACACATATTTCTGGTGCCAACCTCATGTTGTTCATAGGTATGGGCACCGAGGTATTCGTCTTCTTCATCTCCGGTTTCGACCGTCCCTTCGACGCCAAGGCCGATACTGAGCTGGCTGATGAATTTGTGAGCCTTGAGGAGGCTGAGGCACTGAAAGCAGCTGCTCAGGCTGCTGCCGCAGCATCCGGTGGCGGAGCTACTATCGTTGGTGGCGGCAGCCCCGTCGTAGCAGGCGAAGGATCTGTTGCTGCAGGCGAAGGCCCCATAGTTACTGGCGGCGGTGGCGGCACCGTCATCATTGGCGGCGGAGCTCCTGCCGGCGGCACCGTAGTTATCGGCGGTGGCGGCGCAGTAGGCGGTGGTAGTGGCGCAGCCCTCGAGGGTGATATGACCATCGTAGGCGGTGGCGGAGGCGTCATCGGTGGCGGTGGTCCCGGCCTCTCGGCTGCAGATGCTGCCAATCTGGCTGCCGCAGCTCAGGCAGCAGCCAACGTGGGTGCAACGCTCAGCCAGGACGCTCAAGGCATGCTGGCCAACGCCCAAGCTGCCAATGCTCCCGAGGTAGAAGATGCTATAGAGGCTTACGTCGATCAGCTCAGCCAGCTCACCGAGGTGCTCGGCCGTGTTCGCGAGCAGGCAAGCCGCATGACACAGGAGAGCGAAGAGATGGTCAACCTCAACCGCACGCTCACCGGCATCAACACCATCTACGAGATGCAGCTCAAGAGCATCAGTCAGCAGGTAGGCACCATCGACCAGATTACCGACCAGACGCATCGTATGGCCAAGAACATCGAGGAGCTCAACGGCGTCTACGCACGCATGATTGAGGCTCTGACCGTCAACATGCCTAAAGCCGCTCAGCAAGCATAAATTGTAAATCGTAAATTGTAAAATCGTAAATTGCAATTATGCCCGTTAAGAAAAGACCCATATCTCCTCGTCAGAAGATGATCAACCTGATGTACGTCGTCCTCATGGCGATGCTCGCGCTCAACGTGTCGAGCGACGTGCTGAATGGTTTCTCGCTGGTCGACAAGAGCTTGCAGACCACTACGAAGAATGCCAGTCAGGTGAACAAAGGCATCTATGACGACTTCGAGGAGCAGATGAAGGCTAACCCGAAGAAGGTCAAGGAGTGGTATGACAAGGCCCAACAGGTGAGGGCTATGTCCGACTCACTCTTCAACTTCGCCGAAGAGCTGAAAGTACTTATCGTGAAGAAGAGCGACGGCAAGGACGGCGACGTCACCGACATACAGAACCGCGAGGACCTCGAAGCCGCCACCAGCGTTATGCTTGCTCCCGGTACAGGGCGCGGCAAAGCCCTCTACGAGGGCATCAACAAATACCGCGAACGCATCGTGAAGATGGTCACAGACTCGGCGCAGCGCCGCATCATAGCCTCCAACCTCTCTACCGACGTGCCGCAGAGCGTGCGCACCTTAGGCAAGAACTGGCAGGAGTATATGTTCGAATCGATGCCTACGGCAGCTGCCGTAACGCTGCTCACCAAGCTGCAGAGCGACGTGCGCTATGCCGAAGGCGAGGTGCTCCACGGGCTGGCCTCGAACATTGGCGTCAAGGATATCCGCGTCAACGAGCTCAACGCCTACGTGATTCCCTCGTCGCAGACGGTGGTGCAGGGCGGACGCTTCACCGCACAGATCCTCATGGCCGCCGTCGACACCACCAACCGCCCGACCATCTACATCGGCGGGCAGAAGATCAACAGCGAACGCGGCATCTACGAGACAGTGTGCTCGCGCACCGGTGACTTCAACCTCGTAGGCTACATCGAGATGATGAATGCTCAGGGCGAACTCGTGCGCCGCAACTTCGAGCAGAAATATACCGTCGTAGCCCCCTCAGCCACCGTATCTGCCGACCTGATGAACGTGCTCTATGCAGGCTATGACAACCCCATGTCTGTGAGCGTGCCCGGTGTGCCTGCCAATAAGTTGCAAGTATCGATGAGCGGAGGCGGCCTTACCCCCAAAGGCGAGGGTAAATATGTCGCCCGACCTACGCAGGTGGGCGGCGAAGCCGTCATTACTGTAGCCGCTCAGACCGAAGGCCGCGTGCAGGAAATGGGTAAGTTCACCTTCCGCATACGTAAGTTACCCGACCCGACGGCTTTCATTGCCTACAGCGACGGCCAAGGCGGTGAGAATCGTTTCAAAGGAGGCAAACTGTCGAAGCAGGTGCTTATGGGAACTGACGTTCTCGGTGCAGCCGTTGACGATGGCCTGCTGAACATACCCTTCCGCGTCACTGGCTTCGAGACGGTGTTCTATGACAATATGGGTAATGCCATCCCAGAAGTGTCGAACTCCGCGGAGTTCACAGCCCGACAAAAAAATATGTTCCGCAGCCTTTCACGCGGTAAACGTTTCTTCATTACACGCATCAAAGCTATAGGCCCTGACGGAGTCGAGCGCACCCTTGATGGGGCAATGGACGTGACGGTAAATTGAGATATTGAGATATTGATTATTGGCGATAGAAAAAATACGAAATAAAAGAAGAGATTATCAACATAAAAACATAATAACCACTATGCAGCGAATAATATTCATTCTTATATTTCTAAATTGTTGCATCTTCTGCAGCGCCCAGCCGGCAAAGCGTCGCACCGTGACGCCTACGACGTCCAACCGAAACGCGGCCGCACAGAAGCAGGCAACGGCAGAGAAACCAGCCGACCGCGCGGCTCTCTCATTCCCCACATCTGCCGATATGCCAGAGGACGTTGTTTGGCGTCGAGACATCTATCGCCAACTTGATCTGCTGAAAGACGTCAATGCTCCTCTTTACTATCCCGTGGAACCGCGTGGCAAGGAACAGAACCTCTTCACCTATCTCTTCCGTCTCTTCGTCTCAGGCCGCATCAAGGCCTACAACTATAAGCTTGATGGCAACGAGTCGTTCGACGAAAAGGATAAAGCTGATGTCAAGGAGCTGCTCGACCGCTACCGTATCTACTACGAGGAGCAAGGTGGGCGCATCACGGTGCCCGAGAGCGATATTCCTTCGGCTCAGGTGACGAGATTCTACATGAAGGAAAGCAGCTATTTTGATCAGCGCTCTGCAACCTATAAGACGCGCGTCACAGCACTCTGCCCCGTACTCATGGAAGGTGATGAATTTGAGTCAATCGACAATGAACCGGGCACGGCCACGCCTAAGCCCCTGTTCTGGATTAAGTACGACGATGTGGCCCAGTACCTCTCGCGTATGCCTGTCATGGCCTCGAACTTCAACAACGTCACCAACATGACCGTTGACGACTACTTCACGATGAACCGTTACGAGGGCAAGATCTACAAGACCAACAACCTGCAGGGCCGCGTGCTGGCAAACTATGCCAAGACAGACTCTGCCATGACGGCAGAACAGAAGCGTATAGAGCAGCAGCTCGTGGACTTCGAGAACAGTATCTGGCATGCTCCCATCGCCGTTGACTCGCTCGACAGCGTGGCCGTCGACAGCAAGGCTGCAGACAAGAAGGTGGCACGTGCAGCGCGCTCGAAGGCTCGTGCGTCAAAGGACGACTCGCAGGATAAGTCCTCGTCGAAGAGCAGCGGACGCCGTAGCAACGCCTCGAAGGCTCCGAAGGAGGCTAAGGTCAGCTCAGGCTCTGCGCCGCGAGTCTCTGCCCGCCGGCAACGCCGCTGAGGCCGACCTTCACGTGCTGACGTCGAACACACATTATTATATATATAGTCATGAAAAGGATTATTGCGTTCTTAGTGGCAGCTGTGGCAACTGCCACGATGACTCACGCCCAATTTCACTTCGGCGTAGAGGCTGGCGCCAGCATCAATAAGATGTCCTTCTCCAAGGACGTGTACAAGAGTGAGAATTGTTCGGGTTTCTTTGCCGGGCCAAAGCTGAAAGGCACCTTGCCCCTCATAGGCCTTGGCGTAGATGCTGCCTTGCTCTACGTCCACAACAAGGCTACCATAGACGACATCGACAAGAAACACATGAGCTACATACGTGTGCCCGTTAATATCCGATGGGAGATAGGCCCGGATGTCTTAGGTATCTATGCTGCCACAGGCCCACAATGGGACTGGTTCATCGGCAACTCAAAACTCTATACCTCCGACGGACTCCGAACCACCTTCGAACATAACATCATCAGCTGGAACATAGGCGCCGGCCTGAGGCTCTTCAAGCATTTAGAACTCGGAGCAAGCTACAGCATACCTCTCTCCAAGGCTGGTAAAATCAGTGACTACTACGACCAAGTCTCGGATAACATAGAAATCAAAAACAAAGAGTGGCAGATTCGCCTCAACTATTTCTTCTAAGATAAAGCAGACAATACGATGGCCGCGTTCGTCGACGTCATCATACCTGTTCCACTACAAGGACTGTTCACATACGCCCTGCCCGCAGACTTGCAACCGCAAGCACAGGCAGGGCGACGTGTCGTCGTTCCTTTTGGCAACAAACGGAACACCACGGGGCTTATAGTGCGAGTGCACGACACGCAACCCTCAGATCCTGACGTCAAGGTTAAAGACGTACAGAAAATCGCCGACTCGGCACCCTGTGTCCTGCCGCAGCAGTTGAGCCTCTGGCAGTGGATTGCCGACTACTACGCTTGCTCGGTGGGCGAAGTCTTTAAGGCTGCAGTGCCAGGTAAGCTGAAACCCATCACGTGCCCGGCTTCAGAGAGCACAGAAAGCGGAAAACCAGCAGCTGAGGCCGCCCACTCTTTGGATGGCTGGGCCGGGCCTTTACCCACTTTGTCGCCCGCGCAGTCCGCAGCCCTCGCGTCGATACGTGAGAGCTGGCGGGAGCGGCCTGTGTGCCTCCTGCAGGGCGTCACTTCATCGGGCAAGACAGAAATCTACATACATCTTATCGCAGAGGCTATCGCCCAAGGCAAGCAGGTGCTGTACCTCTTGCCCGAGATAGTGCTTACCAGCCAGCTCACCGACCGCCTGCAGGCCGTCTTTGGCGACAGTCTGGGCGTCTACCACAGCAAGTTCACCGACGTGCAGCGCTCACGCGTGTGGCAGCGCCAGTTGTCGGCGCAGCCCTTCGACATCATCGTCGGGGTGCGCTCATCGGTGTTCCTGCCTTTCCAGCGCCTCGGCCTTGTCATCGTCGACGAGGAGCACGAGGTGAACTTCAAGCAGCAGGAGCCGGCCCCTCGCTACAACGCACGCAACGTAGCACTCGTCATGGCCGCACGTAGCCATGCACAGACTCTACTCGGGACGGCCACGCCCTCGTTCGAGAGCTACTTCCTGGCTCGTACTGGCAAGTATGCGCTTGTGCAGCTCAAGGAGCGCTACGGGCAGGTCCAGCTGCCGCATATAGAAATCGTAGACATAAAGGAGCAGCGGCACAAACGGCTCATGAATGGAGCCTTCTCCCGACGTCTGCTTGAAGAGATACGCTCAGCCCTCGACAGCCACCAGCAGGTCATCCTCTTCCAGAACCGCCGCGGTTATGCGCCACAGGTGCAGTGCCACATCTGCGGGTGGGTGCCTACGTGTCCGCGCTGTGATGTTCCTATGACCATGCATGCCCGCTCCGGCATGATGACCTGCCACTACTGCGGCTACACCGTACCCGTGCCCCAGCAATGCCCTGCCTGCGAGAACAAGGACTTGCGGCAGCACGGCTTCGGCACTGAGCGCATCGAGGACGACATACAGCGGCTGTTCCCCGAAGCACATGTCGTGCGCATGGACCTCGACACGACCACTTCCCGCCAAGCCTACGAGCAGATTATACATGATTTTGCCAGCGGACAGACAGACATCCTCGTAGGCACGCAGATGGTAACGAAAGGGCTCGACTTCGAGAACGTCAGCGTCGTAGGCATTCTCTCGGCAGACACTATGCTCAACCAACCCGACTTCCGGGCCTACGAACGCTCGTTCCAGATGATGTCGCAGGTGGCGGGGCGCGCCGGACGTCGCAGCCGCCAGGGTACTGTCATCCTGCAGACAATGGCCCCACAGCTCTCGCTCATAAGGCAGATTGTCGACAATGATTTCGATGCCGCCTACCACGAACAGATGCTCGAGCGGCGGGAGTTCGCATACCCACCCTTCACGCGACTCATTACCATATATCTCAAGCACCGGCAACTCGCCACAGTCGAAGCGCTCGCGCGGGAGGCCTACGCAGAGGTGCGGCAACTCCTGGGCACACGCGTCCTGGGTCCCGACGAGCCTCCCGTAGGGCGCGTCCACAACCTCTTTATACGTCGTATCATGCTGAAGCTCGAGAACCGTCTGCCCATAGCTGGCATAAAGAAGCAACTCATGGAGATGTGCAACCGACTACTCTCACAAAAGCAATATTCTGGCGCACACATCTATTTCGATGTCGACCCGCTGTAGGGAATGAAAATCGACCGTCCGGAGCAGCGAGAACAATCAAGCCAGGCTTGTATTTCCGGAATAGCGAGCATAGTTCGCCTTCCCGCAGCCTTTCTTGACGACAGTCAACAAAGATAAAAGGGGAAGATAGAATGTGAAAAATAAAGATTTTTATTTCTTAAAGCAAAAAAGTCTAATCTTTAGTTTCTAATCCCCAATCTTTTATTACCTTTGCAGCCGCAAATCATTAAAACCAGACATATAGCATGGCAATCAAACGCATTACAGCTGCTGAAGCCGCAGCGTTAATAGAGAACGGGCACACGCTCGGGCTCTCTGGCTTCACACCCGCCGGCACAGCTAAGGCCGTAACGGCAGAAGTGGCTAAGAAGGCACACGCCGAGCATGAGGCAGGCCGCCCCTTCAAGGTTAACATCTTCACCGGCGCCAGCACAGGTCAGAGCTGCGACGGCGCACTAGCCAATGAGCAAGCTATCGGGCTTCGCGCACCCTACACCACCAACCCCGACTTCCGCAAGCACGTCAACTTGGGTGAGATTCGCTACACCGACCTGAACCTCTCCAACATGGCTACACAGGTGCGACAGGGATACCTCGGCGACATCGACTGGGCCGTCATCGAGGCCTGCGACGTAGAAGTCCACGGCTCGAAGGCTCACATATTCCTTACCGCTGCCGGCGGTATCTCGCCCACCGCTTGCCGTCTGGCTAAGCGTGGCATCTTCGTAGAGCTTAATGCCTTCCACAGCCCCAAGAGCAAGGGCCTGCACGACGTCTACGAGATAGGCTATCATCCCAACCGCGTACCCGTGCCCATCTGCCATCCCAACGACCGCATCGGTAAGCCTTATGTCGAGGTCGATGTAGACCGCATCGTGGGCATCATAGAGTGCAATATCCCTGATGAGGCCCGCTCTTTCAAGGATCCCGACCCCATCACGACCAAGATAGGACAGAACGTGGCTGACTTCCTCGTACAGAACATGCGCGAAGGCAAGATACCCCCCACGTTCCTCAACCTGCAGTCGGGCGTCGGCAGCGGTGCCAACGCCGTGCTCGGAGCTCTCGGACACTCCACCGAGGTGCCTAACTTCAATATCTACACCGAGGTGCTGCAAGATGCCCCAGTCCAGCTCATGCGGGAAGGACGCGTGCTCAGCGCCAGTGCCTGCTCGCTGACGGTAACCAACGACTGCCTGAAGGGCATCTACGACGACATAGACTTCTTCAAGGACAAGCTCGTGCTGCGTCCTTCAGAGATCAGCAACAACCCCGAGGTCATTGCACGCATAGGCGTCTGCTCGCTCAATACCGCCATTGAGGCCGACATCTACGGCCACGTCAACTCCACAAAGATCTGCGGCACTAAGATGATGAACGGCATCGGCGGATCGGCCGACTTCACGTGCAATGCATACCTCAGCATCTTCACCTGCGGCTCAACCACCAAGGGTGGAGCCATCTCCAGCATCGTGCCCTTTGCCAGCCATATCGACCACACCAGCCACTTCGTCGATGCCGTAATCACCGAGTACGGCGTGGCTGACCTGCGCGGCAAGTGCGCCATGGAGAAAGCCGAAGAGCTCATCAAGGTGGCACACCCCGACTATCAGCCCCTCCTCCGCGACTACCTCCGCTATGCCGAGAAGTACAGCGGACACACACATCACTGCCTCAGCGCGGCTTTCGCCATGCACGACACTTTCCTCCGCAAGGGCGACATGCGTCTGACCGACCTCGCTGAGTACATCAAGTAAGATACAATAATTAATATATTTAGAGGCTATGCTGCGATGGCGGCATAGCCTCTTTTTTGTTTGCCTTTAACCCAAATCGGTTCATTGAATTCATGTCGGTGCGCTATTTGTTTTGAGCAGATTTTCGTTATCTGTAAGGGAGCAATGCGGGCATTGTGACCGCGCAGATGGCGGAAAGACGCCAAAAGAAATAGCGCAACAACGTGGATAAAAGCATAAGAAGCATAGCTTAAAAGCCATCTTTGGTCTAATGACCGATTTGGGTTAAAGACAAGGCTGAGATGAATTCAACGTTTTCATTAAGCCAAATGAGCAGAGCCAAGCTGGCTTGAGCTATGCCATGGCGAGAAAAGGTCGGATGAAATCCAACGTTTTCATTAAGCCAAATGAGAAAAGCCAAGCTTGCTTGAGCTTTGCCATGACGAGAAAAGGTCGAATGCAATTCAACGTTTTCATTAAGCTCAGTAGGCCACTGAGCACGTCAAGCCCGCCGCACGCACGCGCTCAGCTATGCCGTCGAGCTCGGCCGGCGAAGCCTTCGCAATCGATGAAATGGGCGTTTCTCGCGCCACGGTGTAAATCATGACGCTCTGCGGACATATACGGCGTAGGGCTTCGAGCCACGGCCCTACGTACGTCTCCGAGGTGTTACTGACGTCGATGCCAGCGGCATCGGTCCCGCGCATGAACATCGTCTGTATGATCACGTGGCCGCCAAAGGCTGCCAGGGCCTCGACGATGGCCTCGAGGTCATAGCGGCCCGTGGGACGGTCAATGCGGCGGATATAGTCGAGGTTTACGGTGTCCAGTTTCTGGATATTATTATCGACACGCATGAGGGCAGCATGGACGGCGGGCCTCAGGATCTGCGTGCCATTGGAGAGGACGCTGATGCGCGCCTCGGGACAGTAGCGGTCACGCATGAGGATGGTGTCGCCGATGATGGCGGGGAAGTCAGGGTGAACCGTCGGCTCGCCGTTGCCAGCAAAGGTAAGGACGTCGGGGCAGACACCGTCGGCATGCATCTGCCGCAGCTGAGCCTCGAGGGCCGTGGCCACCTGCTCACGCGAAGGACTGTGCTGCCTGGGACGCCGCTGCGCGTTGAGGCCGCACTCGCAGTATATACAATCGAAGGTACACACCTTCCCGTCGGCAGGCATCAGGTTGATACCCAGCGAGAGACCGAGCCTGCGGCTGTGGACGGGTCCGAAGATGGGCGAAGGATAGATTACTGTGCTCATTGCTCATTACTGTTTCGCCGCAAAGTTACTTCTTTGCTTTGAAGAATAGAGCTGAAAGTTCAATGAATAACTACTCATCAAGCATTTTTAGCAATAAAAACGACACTCAAACGCAAATTCAGTAAACTTTAAAATTCAAACTTTAAACTTTTTCCCTATTTTTGCAGCAGAAATATGTTAGCTCAGATTCAACAACCAATTGCCGAGGAGCTCGGGCGCTACACCGAGCTCTTCAAGGCGTCGCTGCAGTCCAACAATCCGTTGCTCACCAGCGCGCTCAATCACCTTACCCGCAAGCTGGGCAAGATGATGCGGCCTACGCTGCTGCTGCTTTGCGCACGCGAGGGAGGCGCCATCACAGACGAGGCTTTGCACGCAGCAGCAAGCCTTGAGATGCTGCACACAGCCAGTCTCGTCCACGACGATGTCGTCGACGAGAGCAATATGCGACGCGGACAACGCTCGGTAAACGCCCTCTTCGACAACAAAGCCGCCGTGCTTGTAGGCGATTTCATCACCTCAAAGGCACTGACCGAAATGGCTCTCACCCACTCGTTAGAAGCCATAGAGCGCATGGCGTGGCTCGGACAGACGCTGGCCGACGGCGAACTGCTCCAGCTCAACAACACGCAGAGCACAGTCTTCAGCGAGAGTGCCTACTACGACGTCATTGCCAAAAAGACGGCAGCATTATTCTCCACCTGTGCCCGCCTCGGAGCCCACCTCGGAGGAGCCGACGGCGAAACCACAGGCCGCCTCGAGCGATTCGGACATATCCTGGGACTATGCTTCCAGCTGCGCGATGATATCTTCGACTTCGACGAAAGCATAGATGCCGGCAAGCCTAAGGGCAACGACATGCACGAGGGCAAGCTGACCCTGCCGGCCATCCACGCACTCAACAAAGCTGCAGATGCGCGCTACTATCGTTTGGCAATGCGTGTCCGTGGACATGAAGCTTCGAAACTCGATGTGCAGGAACTTGTGGAGTTCACCATCGCAACGGGAGGCATAGACTATGCAGAGAGCGAGATGCAACGGCTCCACGACGAGGCCCTTGCCATGCTCGATAATTGCCTACGCCTTACATCTTTATCTCGACTTCGTAGTAAAGAGGGAAATGTGAGGCGAGGGCCGCTACTCGGCAGTGAGGATTTAAAGTGAAAGGTTTTGTCCTTCATATTCAATATTAATTCAACGTGAATTCGGTATAAGCTCTATGCTATTAATCTGCTTTTGTCAATGATTTCAATATTCATCTCCAGCTTCTTCGGCAGCAGATTGTATGCAATGAGCCCTGCAAAGAGATTGCTTGCAAAGATTCGATCCTGACTGATATATCATCTGTCGGCAAAGAGCTTTCCTAAGAGGGGTTGCGTGAACTTTCTGCTTTCCAGTGGTTTGCGATGATTGCAGTCCTCCGGCGTGAGTTGCCATTGGATAAGTTATGCCAAGTCCCATCGGTCGTGTTGGTATGGCCGAGCGGTATCCTCTGTTGGGGGCGCCGCTGTATCACAGCGGGGTAAGTAATCATATGCCTCGCGCGCGCGTGAGGAGTTTTAAATTTCATTTTTCACTAAAAGTGGTATAAGTAGCTGATTACCATAATAATGACCAAGTGAAAAATGCTATTTAAATGCCGAAAATAAGGTGAAAAACGGCTCTAAATAGGTGTTTTTTGGTGAAAAAACGGGCATTTCATGCCATTTTGGACGTCTTTTTATGCCTTTTGGATGCTATTTTATGCTGTTTTGAATGTTTATTTGGCGAATACAACTGGCCGAAGCATTCAACGCATCTGGTAGAAACATTCGACGCAACCAGTTGAAGCGCTCAATGCAACCGGTCGAAGTGCTCAACACAACCGGTTGAAGCGCTCAATACAGCCGGTTGAAATGGCGAATCCAGCCAATAGTTTGGGGTGTCCCACCTAAGTGGGACACCCCAAACTATTGGCTCCATAATCAAACGTAAGCGGGGGATTAGCTCTATGCAACTAATATGTTTTTGCCAAAGATTTCAATGTTAATCTCTGGTTTCATTGGCAATATATTGTATGCAATGAGCCTCGCAAAGAGATTTCACCGTAACTCGTTGTTTCGCAGCTGCGAAGGTACAAACTAATTCGCACTCGAGAAAGCCTGTTATTACTCAGCCGCCACCCTACGGTGCTTATTATCAACGCATTCAAGCTTCCGAGACCTCCGAAAGTTTAAGGCCAGACGTGTCTTGCATCACGTAGGTTCGGTGGAGCACAAAGAAGCGGATGCCTCTTATGATAACGTCGCCCTGAAGACGAGAAATCTTCTTTTAGAATGATCGCTTTGCTTGTCACTACACATTAATAATTATACGCACGCATGCGTGAGTGTCTGCCTGTTCGTTCCTTTGAGTGCTAAGGTTCGTAAGGCAGACTGCTTATGCACGTAGGAGCGTCTAAGTGTCATGAGCCTCACATTGTTTCTGCGGTTTGCCCTACCTATCCGCAAGCCGTATTGCTCAGGCACCGCGACCTCCCGCCAGACCAGAACGCCGACGGAAGCATCAGCCCAGCCGAGTGGGCAAAACGACGTCCATGCTTCGACGTAAGAAATGAATATGCCGATTTAGGACCATGAGTAAAAAAGGAGGCTCAAGGAAAAGAAACGTTCGCCTTGTACCTCCTTATTTATACGTATTGAGCCGATTCAGAGGCTTTAAGGGCATTTTCTTGACAATTTCTTTGGCCAGTTCGAGGAAAAGCAGTACTTTTGCCCCGCTTTTCGACTCCCGTCGAGGCAAAACAAACATTATCTAACCATTTAATTAAAAACTAAATCACATGATTGTAGTACCCGTAAAGGAAGGCGAGAACATCGAACGCGCCCTCAAGAAGTTCAAGCGTAAGTTTGAGAAGACCGGCGTAGTGAAGGAGCTCCGCCGTCGTCAGCAGTTCGACAAGCCCTCCGTGCTGAAGCGCCTGGCAAAGGAACGCGCCGTGTATGTGCAGCAATTGCGCAGAGTTGAAGACTAAAAAGTGAAATTTACTGAATTTTTTTGGTAGTCTGAAGAAAAACCTCTATTTTCGCCTCGGTAAACCAAGGAAAAAGGAGGATTTAGATGCTAATCGAGGCTTTTATCGATTATCTGAGATATGAGCGAGCTCTCTCGCAGCGCACTGTCGAAGAGTATCGAAGCGACTTGAAAGCGTTCGAGACGTTCTTTAAGAGCCTTGACAGCGACCTCACATGGAATAGTGTGGATACTGACGTGGCCCGTGAATGGGTGGTCGACATGATGGAGCGCGGCAACAAAGCCAGCTCCGTACAAAGGAGGCTCTCAGCCCTGCGCACCTTCTATCGCTACCTGATGAAGCGGAGCCTCGTGACGCACGACCCTGTTCGCAACTTAGTCTCTCCAAAGAAAGAACGACCGCTGCCGGCATTCATCCGCGAGGAGGAGATGCAGCGACTGCTCGACCAGGAGGGCATGTTCGCCGACACGTTCGAAGGCCGTCGCGACCGCCTCATCATAGAGATGTTCTACGAGACGGGGCTGCGCCTGAGTGAACTCACCGGACTTGATCTCGAAGACCTGGACATGGAGGCCCAGGCGATACGTGTCATCGGGAAGGGCAACAAACAACGCATCGTGCCTTTCGGCAACCGTCTCCTACACATTATTAATATATATTTAGGAGAGCGCAACGCCCGCATACTTGAAGGCCGCACTGCAGCAGTCTTCGTGACAAAGAAGGGCGAGAGGATAACCGGCGCACAGGTGCGGGTGATGGTGAAAGCCAAGCTCGGACTGGTTACGATGCAACGCAAGCGAAGCCCACACGTGCTCAGGCACACCTTCGCGACGACGATGCTCAACCATGCCGCCGACCTCCAGACCGTAAAAGAGCTTCTCGGCCACGAGCGCCTGCAGACGACAGAGGTCTACACACACACCACATTCGAGGAACTAAAACAAGTCTATGCCAAAGCCCATCCACGGGCCGCCGGCACGGACAAAGATAATTAACCAAACTTCTCAAACCTACAAAAAAGGAGGTAACTATGGAGATTAACATTCAGGCTATCCGATTCGAACCTACAGAACGGCTGCAGGACTTTGTCCACAAGAAAGTGGGCAAACTTGAAAAATTCAGTGACGAAATAAGAAAGGTAGAGGTGTCAATGAAAGTCGTCAAACCAGAGACGGCAATGAACAAAGAAGTGGCCCTGCGCGTCAATGCAGGAGCTGAGCTCTACGCCGAAAAGGTCTGCGACACTTTTGAAGAAGCAATAGACAATTGTGTAGAAGCACTGCTACGGCAGCTGCAGAAAAATAAAGAAAAAAGTCAGAATCGATAAAAAAATTAGAAAAAGTTTTTGCGATTCGAAAATAATGTGTACCTTTGCCGCCGCTTTGGGATAGTCTGCTACCCCAGAGACGGCTGCAAAGGCCTCACAAAGGCGGGCATAAGCCCGGCAGCAAGTCTCCCAAAAGCAGGCGCTGCAAAGGCCAATCTGCGGAAGTAGCTCAGTCGATAGAGCACTAGCCTTCCAAGCTGGGGGTCGCGGGTTTGAGCCCCGTCTTCCGCTCATTGATATCTCAAAAGCCAAACGCTGTTGTAGCTCAGTGGTAGAGCACTTCCTTGGTAAGGAAGAGGTCACGAGTTCAATCCTCGTCAACAGCTCTGCAGGGCGCAGTGCCCGTGCAGAAACAGACAACTCATTTATTATTTTATATAAAATAGACTTAAGCCATGGCTAAAGAAAAATTCGAAAGAACTAAACCGCATGTCAACATCGGCACTATCGGCCACGTTGACCATGGTAAGACCACCCTTACCGCTGCCATCACCCTCGTGCTTTCAAAGCGCATCGCCGGTAACGCCGACAAGGTAAAGAGCTTCGACGCTATCGACAACGCCCCCGAGGAAAAGGAGCGCGGTATTACTATCAACACCGCTCACGTAGAGTATGAGACCGAGAAGCGTCACTACGCTCACGTCGACTGCCCGGGTCACGCCGACTACGTTAAGAACATGGTTACTGGTGCTGCCCAGATGGACGGCGCTATCATCGTTGTTGCTGCTACCGACGGTCCTATGCCTCAGACCCGTGAGCACATCCTGCTCGCCCGTCAGGTGAACGTTCCCCGTCTGGTCGTCTTCCTCAACAAGTGCGACATGGTCGACGATGAGGAGATGCTCGAGCTCGTAGAAATGGAAATGCAGGAGCTCCTCGCTGCTTATCAGTTCGAGGCTGACACCCCCATCATCCGCGGTTCTGCCCTCGGCGCCCTCAATGGTGTAGCCGAGTGGGAAGACAAGGTTATGGAGCTTATGGACGCTTGCGACAATTGGATTCAGGAGCCTCAGCGCGACATTGACAAGCCCTTCCTGATGCCTGTTGAGGACGTCTTCTCAATCACAGGTCGTGGTACTGTCGCTACTGGCCGTATCGAGACTGGTGTTGTCAAGGTTGGCGATGAAGTTCAGATCCTCGGCCTTGGTGAGGACAAGAAGTCCGTCATCACCGGTGTTGAGATGTTCCGTAAGATCCTCGATGAGGGTGAAGCTGGCGACAACGTAGGTCTGCTCCTCCGTGGTATCGACAAGAACGAAGTGAAGCGTGGTATGGTTATCACCCACCCGGGTGTCATCAAGCCCCACAAGAACTTCAAGGCTTCTATCTACGTCCTGAAGAAGGAAGAGGGTGGCCGCCACACTCCGTTCGGCAACAAGTATCGTCCTCAGTTCTACCTCCGCACCATGGACTGCACGGGTGAGATCCACCTCCCCGAAGGCACCGAGATGGTGATGCCTGGTGACAACGTAGAGATCACCGTTGAGCTCATCTACGCCGTTGCTCTGAACCAGGGTCTGCGTTTCGCTATCCGTGAGGGTGGCCGCACGGTCGGTTCAGGTCAGATCACCGAGATCCTCGACGATTAATAGTTCTCATCGCTTCGCGATAATATAAGTTTAAAGTTTAAAGTTTAAAGTTTAATGAAGGGATCCACACGGCGACCTTCCCCGGTAAAGCAATTTACATTAAACATTAAGCTTTAAACTTTAAACTCGCAATACGGGAATAGCTCAGTTGGTAGAGCACTGGTCTCCAAAACCAGGTGTCGGGAGTTCGAGCCTCTCTTCCCGTGCTTAAAAAGAGAAACGTTATGTTCAAGAAGATTTTCAATTACTGCAAGGAATCATACGAAGAACTCGTGCATAAGACCACTTGGCCCACGCGTTCAGAACTTTTCAACAGCGCAATTGTAGTATTAGTTGCTTCCCTACTCATTGCACTGGTAGTTTTCGTCATGGATTTCACCTTCCAGCATGTGATGGAGTTTATCTATCCTAACTAATCCGTAGCGATGGCTGAACAACAGACAATGCGATGGTACGTCCTGCGTGCCATCAGCGGAAAAGAAGGCAAGGTAAAGGAGTACGTTGAAGCTCAGGTCGCTCAGGGCGACTACGGCGACAAGGTCTCTGAAGTGCTTATTCCCAAAGAGAAGTACGTCGATTTCCGTAATGGGAAACGCGTCGTCAAGGAGCGCTTCCATTTGCCTGGATATGTCTTGGTGGAGTGCATCCTCACCCCCGAAGTGCAGGCTATGCTCCGCTACACTCCTAATGTGCTCGGATTCCTCAGCGAAGCCAAGGGCAGCGAGAAGCCTCTCCCCATACGTGAGGGCGAGATGAAGCGTCTGCTCGGCGTCGTGGATGAGATGGCAGAGATACCCGAAGAGGTCAAAATCCCATACGTTGTCGGCGAAGCCGTCAAGGTCACGGATGGGCCGTTCAACGGTTTCGATGCCGTCGTTGAGGAGGTCAATGACGAGAAGAAGAAGCTGAAAGTGTCGGTTAAGATCTTCGGGCGTAAGACCCCGCTCGAACTCGGTTTCATGCAGGTGGCGAAGGAATAGGAGACCGTTACACTCCTATACCACCGCACATATTTAATTATATAAAGAATCATAACAATGGCTAAAGAAGTTGCTGGATTAATCAAACTTCAGATTAAAGGTGGCGCTGCAAATCCATCACCCCCAGTAGGTCCCGCTCTCGGTTCCAAGGGTATAAACATCATGGATTTCTGCAAGGCGTTCAACGCCAGAACTCAGGATAAAGCTGGTAAGGTTCTCCCTGTTGTCATCACCTATTACACAGATAAGTCGTATGACTTTATCGTCAAGACCCCTCCCGTGGCTGTTCAGCTCCTGGAGGCTGCCAAGGTGAAAAGCGGCAGTGCTGAGCCCAACCGTAAGAAGGTTGCATCAGTAACTTGGGATCAGGTGCGCGCTATTGCTACCGACAAAATGCCTGACCTCAACTGTTTCACCGTTGAGTCGGCAATGAGATTAGTTGCAGGCACGGCCAGGAGTATGGGTATCACAGTAAAGGGTGACTTCCCTGCATAACATTAAACTTCAATTTCAACTATGGCAAAACTGACAAAAAACCAGAAACTCGTCGCAGAGAAGATTGAAGTAGGGAAAGCATACACCCTTAAGGAGGCTTCGCAGTTGGTTAAGGATATCACCACGACCAAGTTCGACGCATCCGTTGATATCGATATGCGACTGGGCGTAGACCCTCGTAAGGCCAACCAGATGGTTCGCGGCGTCGCAACCCTGCCCAACGGCACGGGTAAGACCGTACGCGTGCTCTGCCTCTGCACCCCCGACCAGGAGGCTGCTGCCAAGGAGGCTGGCGCTGACTATGTAGGCCTTGACGAGTACATTGACAAGATTAAAGGCGGCTGGACTGACGTAGACGTCATCATCACTATGCCTTCCATCATGGGTAAGATTGGTGCCCTTGGCCGTATCCTCGGTCCACGTGGCCTCATGCCTAACCCCAAGAGTGGCACCGTGACCATGAACCCTGCTCAGGCTGTACGTGAAGTCAAGATGGGTAAGATCGACTTCAAGGTCGACAAGACAGGTATCGTGCACACATCCATTGGTAAGGTTTCCTTCTCTGCCGAGAAGATTGCCGAGAACGCACGCGAGTTCATAAACACCATCATCAAGCTTAAACCCGCCGCTGCTAAGGGTACTTACATCAAGAGCATTTATCTTTCAAGCACGATGAGCCGTGGTGTCAAGGTTGATCCCAAGGCCGTTGACGAAATCTAATTCTAAAGACGTTTTGAATCATGAGAAAGGAAGATAAAGCACTTATTATCGAGAAGCTGGGCGAAACGCTCAAGACCTTCCCTCACTTCTACCTCGTTGACGTCACAGGCATGAACGCTGCACGCACCAGTGCCATGCGTCGCCAGTGCTTCAAAAATGAGGTTAAGATGGTGGTCGTGAAGAACACGCTCCTTCACAAGGCCTTTGAAGCCAGCGAGATCGATTATTCACCCCTCTATGATACCCTTAAGGGTACGACGGCTGTCATCTTCACCAACGTGGCAAATGCACCTGCCAAGATGCTGAAGGACTTCAACGCCAAGAACCCCAAGGGTGTGACCATTCCCGAACTGAAGGCTGCATATGCTGAAGAAAGCTTCTATGTCGGAGCTGACCAGCTGGAAGCCTTGGTTGCTATCAAGAGCAAGAACGAACTTATCGCAGACGTCGTGGCAATGCTGCAGTCGCCGATTCAAGGCGTTCTTTCTGCAATCGAGTCTGGAGCTGCCACCATACATGGTGTCCTCGAGACCCTCGCCGAGAAGGGCGAATAGTATTAAATACCCAAAGTCAAACAAAACAAAATTTCATAAATTATTATGGCAGACATCAAAGCTATCGCTGAAGAGTTGGTAAACTTGACAGTGAAAGAAGTAAACGATTTAAAGAACCTTCTTAAGGAGGAATATGGTATTGAACCCGCCGCTGCAGCTGTCGCTGTTGCAGGTCCCGCCGCTGGCGCTGCTGCTGCACCCGCTGCTGAGGAGAAGACTGACTTCGACGTCGTCCTCAAGAGCGCAGGCGCTGCTAAGCTTCAGGTCGTCAAGGCCGTTAAGGAAGCTTGTGGCCTCGGCCTGAAGGAAGCTAAGGAGCTCGTTGACGGTGCTCCCAGCACTCTGAAGGAAGGTATGCCTAAGGCTGACGCAGAGGCTCTGAAGAAGACCCTCGAGGAGGCTGGCGCAGAGATTGAGCTCAAGTAAGATCTCACCAACCTAATTAACTTAGGATTGCATAGGTAGAGAACTCTCTGGTAGAGAGTCCTCTACTTTTTGCGTCTTAAGGCTTCAACGCCCACAATTTAACGTAAGAACTACAGCTGCTTACTCATAAACAGCAGCTTACGTCTACGACTCATCCTCTTTCGAGGACCTTCCAAAGAAGAAAAAACAAAACTCATCATATTTCATTAATGGCTAAGATTGTTAATCAACGAGTAAATTTTGCTTCAGTGAAGAATCCGATGGCATATCCGGATTTCCTCGAGGTGCAACTTAAATCGTTCAACGATTTCCTGCAGCTCGACACTCCGCTGGAGCAGCGAAAGAACGATGGCTTGTTCAAGGTTTTCTCCGAGAACTTCCCCATTGCTGACACGCGCAACAATTTTGTCCTGGAATTCTTGGACTATTACATCGACCCGCCCCGCTACTCTATGGAAGAATGTCTGGAGCGTGGCCTGACTTATGCCGTACCCCTCAAGGCTAAGCTTAAGCTCTACTGCACCGATCCTGATCACGAGGACTTCGACACCGTCATCCAAGATGTCTTTCTCGGGCCGATTCCTTACATGACACCTAATGGCACTTTCATCATCAATGGTGCTGAGCGTGTTGTGGTAAGCCAGCTACACCGCTCGCCCGGCGTCTTCTTCGGCTCGAGCCAGCATGCCAACGGCACTCAGCTCTACAGCGCACGTATCATTCCCTTTAAGGGTTCTTGGATTGAATTTGCCACGGACATCAACAACGTCATGTACGCTTACATCGACCGTAAGAAGAAACTGCCCGTGACGACACTCCTGCGAGCTATAGGTTACGAGAATGACAAGGACATCCTTGAGATTTTCAATCTGGCCGAAGAGATTAAGGTTAACAAGACCAACCTGAAGAAAGCTATCGGCAAGAAACTGGCAGCTCGCGTGCTGAAGTCGTGGGTCGAGGATTTCGCTGATGAAGATACGGGTGAAGTCGTAAGCATTGAGCGCAACGAGGTCGTCGTGGACCGCGAGACAGTGCTTGACGAGGACAATATCGCCTTGATATTGGACAGTGGCACCCCAACGATACTGTTGCATAAAGAGGAAGCTGATTCCAGCGATTACTCTATAATCTTCAACACTCTGGCCAAAGACCCGTCGAACTCTGAGAAGGAGGCCGTGCTTTACATCTATCGCCAGTTGCGTAATGCCGACCCGGCTGATGATGCCAGCGCACGTGAGGTCATCAACAACCTCTTCTTCTCTGAGAAACGTTACGACCTGGGTGATGTTGGTCGCTACCGTATCAACCGCAAGCTCAACCTGCAGACTGATGCTAACGTACGCGTACTCACACACGAAGATATTGTTGAGATTATCAAATATCTGATAGAGCTTGTCAACTCCAAAGCTGCTGTCGACGACATTGACCACCTCTCTAACCGTCGTGTCCGCACAGTAGGTGAGCAGCTCGCAAACCAGTTCGCTATCGGCCTGGCGCGTATGAGTCGCACCATACGCGAGCGTATGAACGTTCGCGACAACGAAGTCTTCTCCCCGACCGATCTTATCAACGCCAAGACTATTTCCAGCGTAATCAACTCGTTCTTTGGTACGAATGCCCTCTCTCAGTTCATGGATCAGACTAATCCTCTGGCAGAGGTGACGCACAAACGCCGCCTTTCGGCCCTCGGTCCTGGCGGTCTAAGCCGTGAGCGTGCAGGCTTCGAGGTGCGCGATGTGCACTACACTCACTACGGACGGCTCTGCCCCATCGAGTCGCCTGAAGGGCCGAACATCGGTCTTATCTCTTCGCTCTGTGTGTACGCCAAGATTAATGAACTCGGCTTCATCTCTACTCCTTACCGCAAAGTCAACAACGGCATAGTAGACCTCACTGACGAAGGCATCAAATATTATACTGCAGAGGAAGAAGAAGGGCTTGTCATAGGTCAGGGTAATGCTCCTCTTCGCGACAATGGAACCTTCATCCGCAAAGTAGTCAAATGTCGTCAGGATGATGACTATCCTGTAGTCCCGCCCTCAGAGGTTGACCTTATGGACGTCGCTCCTCAGCAGATTGCATCCATTGCAGCATCTCTCATCCCCTTCCTCGAGCACGATGATGCTCACCGTGCGCTCATGGGCTCTAACATGATGCGCCAGGCAGTGCCCCTCGTACGCACCGAGGCTCCTATCGTAGGGACAGGCATCGAGAAGCAGGTCTGCGAGGACAGTCGCACGATGATTGTGGCTGAAGGTCCCGGCGTTGTTGACTACGTTGACGCTACTACCATACGTATCCTTTACGACCGCACCGAGGATGAAGAATTCGTGTCCTTTGAGCCGGCCCTGAAAGAATATCGCATACCCAAATTCCGCCGTACTAACCAGAACATGACCATCGACCTGCGGCCAATCTGCGAGAAAGGTCAGCGCGTCGAGGCCGGCGACATCCTCACAGAGGGTTACTCCACAGCTAACGGAGAGCTTGCCCTCGGTAAGAACCTCCTTGTAGCGTACATGCCTTGGAAGGGTTACAACTATGAGGATGCCATCGTGCTGAATGAACGCGTCGTGCGCGATGATATTCTCACCAGCATCCACGTCGAGGAATTCTCACTTGAAGTTCGTGAGACAAAACGAGGTGTCGAGGAACTGACATCCGATATCCCCAACGTCAGTGAAGAAGCCACAAAAGATCTCGACGAGAACGGCATCATCCGCGTTGGTGCCCAGGTCCTGCCTGGTGACATTCTCATCGGTAAGATTACTCCTAAGGGTGAGAGTGATCCCTCGCCCGAAGAAAAGCTGTTGCGTGCTATCTTCGGTGACAAGGCCGGTGATGTCAAGGATGCCTCACTCAAGGCTTCACCTTCATTATCCGGAACAGTCATCGACAAGAAACTTTTCTCGAAAGCTATCAAGACTCGCTCCGAGAAGCTTCGCGACAAGCAGCGACTGCCAAAACTCGACGAGGAATTCGAGCTGAAAGTCGGTGACCTGAAAGCCATACTTATCGACAAGCTTCTTGAGCTTACGAAGGACTTGACGTCGCAAGGCGTAAAGGACTATATGGGTGCAGAGATTATAGCCAAGGGCGCTCAGTTCACCGAGAACAACCTTTCCTATCTTGATTTCACAGGCATCCAGTTAAGTGGCTGGACGAGTGACGAACACGCCAACCTGCTTATCTCTCAGCTCATCATCAACTTTATTAAGAAATACAAGATTCTTGATGCAGAGCTCAAGCGCCGTAAGTTCGCTATCACTATAGGTGATGAACTGCCTTCAGGTATTATACAGATGGCTAAGGTTTACGTTGCCAAGAAGCGTAAGATTGGCGTCGGCGACAAGATGGCTGGCCGTCACGGCAACAAGGGTATCGTCTCGAAAGTCGTTCGTCAGGAGGACATGCCCTTCTTGGCTGACGGTACCCCTGTGGACATTGTCCTGAACCCTCTCGGCGTGCCTTCACGTATGAACATAGGTCAGATCTTCGAGACCGTCCTCGGCTCTGCCGGCAAGGAACTGGGTGTCAAGTTCTCTACGCCTATTTTCGACGGAGCCTCGCTCGACGACCTCTGCGAGTGGACCGATAAGGCTGGCTTGCCTCGCTACTGCTCCACACAGCTCTACGATGGCGCCACCGGCGAGAAGTTCGACCAGCTGGCAACCGTAGGTATAGCCTACATGCTGAAACTCGGCCACATGGTAGAGGATAAGATGCACGCTCGCTCCATAGGTCCGTACAGCCTCATCACCCAGCAGCCCCTCGGCGGTAAGGCACAGTTTGGTGGACAGCGCTTCGGCGAGATGGAAGTGTGGGCCATAGAAGCCTTCGGCGCTTCACACGTCCTGCAGGAAATCCTCACCATCAAGTCCGATGACGTCACTGGCCGCACCAAAGCCTACGAAGCTATCGTCAAGGGCGAGCCCATGCCTACTCCTGGTATTCCCGAGTCGCTCAACGTGCTTCTGCATGAGCTCCGCGGCTTAGGCCTCAGCGTCAGTCTTGACTGACGAGAGTGAAAATGTAAAATGTAATAGTGCATTTAACTTTACCATTTAACACTACACGTTATGCCTTACAAGAAAGAAAATAAAGTCAAGAATAATTTCACCAAGATCACCGTCGGGCTTGCATCACCCGAGGAGATTAAGGAGAATTCCTTTGGTGAGGTGCTGAAGCCTGAGACTATTAATTATCGTACGTACAAGCCTGAGCGCGACGGCCTCTTCTGCGAGCGCATCTTCGGTCCAACCAAGGACTATGAGTGCCATTGCGGCAAATACAAGCGCATCCGCTACAAGGGTATCGTTTGCGACCGTTGCGGCGTTGAGGTCACAGAGAAGAAAGTCCGCCGCGAACGCAGCGGACACATCGAGCTCGTGGTGCCCGTAGCCCATATATGGTACTTCCGCAGCCTGCCCAACAAGATAGGTTACCTTCTCGGTATGCCCACAAAGAAGCTCGATGCCGTGATATACTACGAGCGCTACGTAGTCATTAACCCAGGGCCCTTCCTCAAGAACGAGGAAGAAGGCGTACACCTTGAGAAATTCGACCTCCTCTCCGAAGAGGAGTACCTCGACCACCTCGATCGTCTGCCAGCAGACAACCAGTACCTTGCTGACGACGACCCCAACAAGTTCATCGCCAAAATGGGTGCTGAGGCTATCTACGACCTGCTCGTAGGCCTTGACCTCGACAAGCTCTCTTATGAGCTGCGCGACCGTGCCAACAGCGACACCGCTCAACAGCGTAAGAACGACGCCTTGAAACGCCTCCAGGTCGTTGAGAGTTTCCGTATCAGCCGCGAGCGCAATCGTCCCGAGTGGATGATCATGAAGATGTTGCCTGTCATCCCACCCGATCTGCGTCCCCTTGTGCCCCTCGATGGCGGACGCTTTGCCACGTCTGATCTTAACGACCTCTATCGCCGCGTCATCATTCGTAACAACCGCCTGAAGCGCCTCATCGAGATCAAGGCTCCTGAAGTCATCTTGCGCAACGAGAAGCGTATGCTGCAGGAAGCTGTCGACAGCCTGTTCGATAACAGCCGCAAGAGCAGTGCCGTCAAAAGCGAGAGCAACCGCCCGCTCAAGTCCCTCTCCGATTCGTTGAAGGGTAAGCAGGGCCGCTTCCGCCAGAACCTCCTTGGTAAGCGCGTCGACTACTCCGCACGTTCCGTCATTGTCGTAGGCCCGGAGCTGAACATGGGCGAGTGTGGCCTGCCTAAGCTTATGGCCGCCGAGCTCTACAAGCCGTTCATCATCCGTAAGCTCATCGAGCGTGGCATCGTCAAGACCGTGAAGTCAGCCAAGAAGATTGTCGACCGCAAAGACCCCGTCATCTGGGATATCCTCGAGCACGTCATGAAGGGTCACCCCGTGCTCCTCAACCGTGCACCGACACTGCACCGCCTCGGCATTCAAGCCTTCCAGCCCAAGATGATTGAGGGCAAGGCCATTCAGCTTCATCCACTCGCCTGTACGGCCTTCAACGCCGACTTCGATGGCGACCAGATGGCTGTACACCTTCCCCTGAGCAACGAGGCTATCTTGGAAGCTCAGATTCTGATGCTGCAGAGCCACAACATCCTCAACCCTGCCAATGGCGCGCCAATCACTGTGCCTTCGCAAGATATGGTGCTTGGTCTATACTACATCACCAAACTGCGCCCTGGCGCTCTTGGCTCAGGCCTTACTTTCTATGGACCCGAAGAGGCGATCATCGCTTACAACGAGCGCCGTGTAGACGTCCACGCTCCCGTCAAGGTCATCGTAGAAGACAAGCTTGAGAATGGCACCATCGGCAAGCGCATGGTAGAGACCTCCGTAGGCCGCGTCATCGTCAACGAGATTATTCCCGTAGAGGTCGGCTTCTTCAACGATATCATATCGAAGAAGACCCTTCGCGGTCTCATCACTGATGTCATCAAGGCTGTCGGCGTTGCACGTGCCTGCTCGTTCCTCGATGGTATCAAGAACCTTGGCTACAAGCTTGCCTACGACGGCGGCCTCTCGTTCAACCTCGGTGATATCATCATCCCGGAAGAGAAGGAAGCACTCGTAAAGCGAGGCAACGATGAGGTCGAGCGTATTACCGGCGACTACAATATGGGTTTCATCACCGACAAGGAGCGCTACAATCAGGTCATCGATGCCTGGACTCACGTCAACAACGACCTTTCGTCCGTGCTTATGAAGACCATGCGCGAGGCCGACCAAGGCTTCAACGCTGTGTACATGATGCTTGATTCCGGAGCCCGTGGTAGTGCAGGTCAGATCTCGCAGCTCTCAGGTATGCGCGGCCTTATGGCTAAGCCCCAGAAAGCAGGCGCCGAGGCTCAGATCATCGAGAATCCTATTCTCTCGAACTTTAAGGAAGGCATGAGCGTGCTGGAGTACTTCATCTCTACCCACGGAGCTCGTAAAGGTCTTGCCGACACCGCTCTGAAGACAGCCGATGCCGGTTACCTGACACGTCGTCTGGTCGATGTCTCTCACGATGTCATCATCAACGAGGAGGACTGCGGCACATTGCGCGGTCTCGTCTGCACCGCCCTGAAGAACGGCGATGAGGTCATCAGCTCGCTCTATGAGCGCATCCTCGGCCGCGTCTCTGTCCACGATATCATTAATCCATCCAACAATAAGCTTATCGTAGCTGCCGGCGAGGAGATTACCGAAGCTATAGCCGAGGAAATCGAAAACAGCCCCATCGAGAGCGTCGAGATTCGTTCGGTGCTTACCTGCGAGAGCCGTCATGGCGTCTGCATGAAGTGCTATGGCCGCAATCTCGCCACGGCACGTATGGTACAGAAGGGCGAAGCCGTAGGCGTCATCGCAGCACAGTCGATTGGTGAGCCTGGTACTCAGCTTACGCTCCGTACCTTCCACGCCGGTGGTGTGGCTGATAATGCCGCTGCCAACGCTACAATCAAAGCCAAATACGACTCCAAGCTGGAGTTCGAGGAGCTTCGCACGGTAGACTTCCTCGACGAGGCCGGACAGCCCGCCAAGATGGTCGTTGGCCGTCTCGCAGAAGTCCGCTTCGTAGATGTTAACACCGGCATCGTCCTGCTCACGCAGAATGTGCCCTACGGCTCCACGCTCTACAAGAAAGATGGCGAGAAGGTGCAGAAGGGCGATATCGTAGCTAAGTGGGATCCATTCAACGCCGTCATCGTCACCGAGGCCGCCGGACGTATCGAGTTTGAGGACGTCATCGAAGGTATCACCTACCGTGTTGAAACGGATGATGCTACGGGTCTGCGCGAGCTCATCGTCATTGAATCGAAAGACAGGACAAAGGTGCCAGTCTGCCACATCCTCGACGAGAACGGCGAGCTCCTGCGCACTTACAACTTCCCCATTGGCGGTCACATCTCCGTCGAAGACAAGCAGACCGTCAAGGTCGGTGACGTCCTCGTGAAGATTCCGCGTGCCACAAATAAGGCCAGTGATATCACGGGCGGTCTGCCACGTGTCACCGAGCTCTTTGAGGCCCGCAACCCGAGCAATCCAGCCATCGTCAGCGAGATAGACGGCGAGATCAAGATGGGTAAGCTCAAGCGCGGCAACCGCGAGATTATCGTCACCTCGAAGGTCGGCGACGAGCGTCATTACCTCGTACCGTTGAGCAAGCAGATTCTTGTGCAGGAGAACGACTACGTACGTGCCGGCACGCCGCTGTCCGACGGTGCCATCACCCCGGCCGACATCCTTGCCATCAAGGGCCCGACGGCCGTTCAGGAGTACATCGTCAACGAGGTGCAGGACGTCTACCGTCTGCAGGGTGTTAAGATCAACGACAAGCACTTCGAAGTCATCGTACGTCAAATGATGCGTAAGGTGCAGATCAACGAGCCCGGCGACACCCGTTTCCTCGAGCAGCAGATAGTCGATAAGATTGAGTTTGCTGAGGAGAACGACCGCATCTGGGGCAAGAAAGTAGTCACCGATGCCGGCGACAGCGAAACTATGATGCCTGGTATGATTGTCACCGCACGCAAGCTCCGCGACGAGAACTCGCTGCTGAAGCGTCGCGACCTCCGTCCCGTTGTCGTGCGCGATGCCGTGCCTGCGACGTCGACTCAGATCTTACAGGGTATTACGCGTGCTGCCCTTCAGACAACCTCGTTCATGAGTGCCGCCTCCTTCCAGGAGACGACCAAGGTGCTCAACGAAGCAGCCATCAACGGCAAGAGCGACTACCTCGAGGGCATGAAGGAGAACGTCATCTGCGGTCACCTCATCCCGGCCGGTACAGGTCTGCGCGAGTTTGAGAAGATCATTGTTGGTTCCAAGGAGGACTACGATCGTGTTCTCTCCAACCGCAAGGCCATCCTCGACTACGATATTGATTGACAGAAGCGCCCGTAAGGGCAAACATAACCAGAGAAGCGCCCCAGCCAGTTCATTTGGCTGGGGCGCTTCTTTTGTAACCATCGGGAACAAGACAACCATCCGAAACATGCCGTGTTGACAGCAAATAAACGTAGCCATCCGAAGGAGACGGGCTTTTGCCGGTTTCTTTCGGATGGCTACGTTTATGGAGCCAGCTTGATGGTTTAACACACCCGGGTGAATCGGCTTACACACCCGGGTGAGTTGGCCTACACACCTGGGTGCTTTGGCTTACACGTCCGGTTGTCCGGCAAAAGCCTTTTAAAGTATCAGACATAGTCTTCGCCGTTGAGCACAGTCTGGGTGTTTTCCGGATTGCGGTCGGCATCACGGTACCAGTCGGAGTATTCGATGTAATGAGCGGCGAAAGTCTTGTTGAGAGCCTGTGCCTGCTCCGGGTCAACGCGCTTGATGAACTTAGCAGGCACCCCTCCCCAGAGCTCGCCGTCGGGAATATGTGTGTTGGAGAGAACCAACGCTCCGGCCGCCACGATGGCGCCTCTGCCTACTACGGCGTGGTCGAGAACCGTAGCCCCCATTCCTATGAGTGCTCCATCAAGTATTGTGCAGCCGTGAAGAGTCACGCTGTGTCCTACGGTGACGTCCTCTCCTATCTCTACGGGCGCTGTGCCGTTAAGGGTGTGAACGCATGAGTTGTCCTGAATGTTTGATCGGTTTCCGACTTTGATATAGTGTACATCACCTCGCAGGACGGCGCACGGCCATATCGTCACGTCGTCGCCAAGGGTTACTTCTCCTATGATGACAGCTCCGTCGGCCAGATAGCAGTGTCTGCCGAACTTGGGCTTCAAGCCTTTTACTATTTTTACTATTGCCATTTTCTGTTATTTACCTTTTGCGGTGTCAAGTTCATTAGGTGCAAACACATAAACTTAGATGTGTTCACCTGCTTATTTTAAGATTTCAGTATTCTTTACGAGCCAGTCGCGGTCCTCCAGGTCGTTGAGCAGCGGCAGGAGTGCTTTGCGAACGCGTGCGTGGTAGTCGTTGAGATATTGAATCTCGTCGTCGGCCATGAGTTCGCGTATGATAGGTTCGGTGTCTATAGGGCATAGTGTCAACGGCTCCAAGCGCAGCCACCCCTGCTCTCCGTCTTCTACTATGAGCATCGTGTTCTCAGTGCGGCAACCGTGGCTGCCGGCGATGTATATTCCAGGCTCTATGGTGACGGTCATACCGGCGTGGAGTGGTGCAGGCATCCAATTCATGCGGAACTGGTGAGGTCCTTCGTGAACGCTGAGGTATGATCCTACGCCATGCCCTGTGCCGTGTCCGTAGTTTTTATGTTCTTGCCACATGGCATATCGTGCCAGCACGTCGAGCTGCGTTCCAGACGCTCCGTCGGGGAAGACGGCCATGGCGAGGCGTAGGTGTCCTTTGAGCACGAGAGTGTAGTCGCGTCGCTCGTCGTCGGTAAGCGGTCCGAGTGCTATGGTTCGAGTGATGTCTGTCGTTCCGTCGACATACTGAGCTCCGCTGTCGAGCAGCAGCAGTCCGCGTGGTTGGAGCGGTACATCAGTCTCTGGTGTAGCCTCATAGTGCACGATGGCTGCGTGAGGTCCGTATCCGGCAATTGTGTCGAACGAGATGTCGCGGAACCCCTCTTGCTCTGCTCGTAATGCTGTTAGCTTTCTGTCGACGGAGATTTCCGTAATGTCACCATCCTGTCCGTTTCCTTCGGGCAGCGCAGGTGCCTGTCCCTTGAGCCACCTCAGGAACTTGACCATCGCTACGCCGTCTTTCAGCATAGCGTTGCGCATACCAGCTATCTCAGCCCTGTTCTTGTGGGTTTTCATCTGTGCCACTGGGCATTCGGCTTCTATGATTGGCGATGTCACGGGTGATGCGTTGAAGCGTGCGATGCTTATTGTGTTTGCGAAGGAGTCATCAGGGAAGTTCGGGCGGTTGTCGAAGGTCTCAATCATGCTGACCAAATCGTATATGGCCCGGTTGGTGGTTGATGTATCAATGAGGAAGCGCAGCCCGCGCAGTTCGCGTGATGGTGCGAGCACGGCCGCAATAGCCTCATAAGGTTCCGTCCGCACGCCAATCTGTGCGAGGTACCGCTCCACCTCGTCGCTTATCTTCGTGTGGTTTACGAAGAGCGTTGCCTCATCGGGCAGCAGCATCAGGTAGGCCACGAAGACCGGGGTGCAGTGAACGTCGCTGCCGCGCAGGTTCAGCGTCCAAGCTATGTCGTCGAGCTGTGTTATGATTGTAGCGTTTGCGCCTTGTGCGCTCACCGTCTCCCGTATGCGCTGCATCTTGCTTTGCGCGTCCTCTCCTGCAAATTCTATCGGCTGAATCTCGACGGGCGATTCGGGCAGTGGAGGTCGGTCAGTCCACAGCTCGGCCGTGGGTTCAAGGTCAGTAGTGATAACAAAGTCTGTGCCTGCCGCCAATTCAAATCCGCAGACAGCCTCTGCCGTATTGGTCCAGGCATCGAGCCCTACGGTCAGCGTCTCACCCTCTTGTGTGCAATTCTCTCTTATCCACTGCAGAACCTCTTCAGCCGTCGCCACATTACGGCGGCAGCGGATGACGTCGAACGGCGTGCCTGCCGTCTGCTCCTCTGCTGCCAGCCAGTAGCGGCTGTCGGTCCATAATGCTGCGGCCGTGCGTGTTACTACTGCCGTCCCCGCCGACCCGTTGAATCCAGAAATCCACTCGCGCGCTTTCCAGTGTTCGGGTACGTACTCGCTGGCGTGCGGGTCGGTGCTCGGGAAGATGAATGCATCGAGCTTGTGTGAGCTCATCCACTCGCGCAGTGCTTCTACGCGTTGGCTTATCGTTTCAGCTTTCGTCATGGTAGGTATATCGTTTTCTGTTGTGAGAAGTAAGCATCGTTTATCCTACTCTGCCCTCAAGCGAGACGCTGAGAAGTTTCTGCGCCTCTACGGCGAACTCCATGGGCAGCTTGTTGAGCACGTCCTTGGCATATCCGTTGACGATGAGGCCTATTGCCTGCTCCTCGTCGATGCCACGCTGCTGGCAGTAGAAGAGCTGTTCCTCGCTAATTTTGGACGTCGTGGCTTCGTGCTCTACGATGGCCGATGGATTCTGTATGTCCATGTAAGGGAAGGTGTGTGCCCCGCATGTCGAGGACAGCAGGAGGCTGTCGCACGACGAATAGTTGCGTGCGCCTTCGGCTTTGGGTGCAACACGCACGAGACCTCGATAGGAATTCTGTGAGCGCCCGGCGCTGATGCCCTTTGAGATGATCGTGGAGCGTGTGTTGGGAGCCAGGTGGATCATCTTAGTGCCAGTGTCGGCCTGCTGTAAGTTATTGGTCACGGCTACGCTATAGAACTCGGCCTGCGAGCCTTTTCCTGCGAGTACGCACGAGGGATATTTCCACGTTATTGCCGAACCCGTCTCTACCTGAGTCCACGACAGTTTGCTGTTCTCTCCCCGCAGCAAGCCTCGCTTCGTTACGAGGTTGAGCACTCCGCCGCGCCCCTCCTTGTCGCCGGGATACCAGTTCTGCACGGTGGAGTACTTAACCTCGGCGCGGTTCTCGACGACGATCTCTACGATGGCGGCGTGGAGCTGGTTCTCGTCGCGCATAGGTGCTGTGCAGCCTTCGAGATAGCTGACGTAAGCATCGTCGTCGGCCACGATTAGCGTGCGTTCAAACTGCCCCGTTCCCTTTGCGTTGATGCGGAAATAGGTGCTGAGCTCCATCGGGCATCGTACACCCTTAGGGATATAGACGAAGGACCCGTCGGAGAAGACAGCCGAGTTCAGTGCGGCGAAGAAGTTGTCGCGGTAGGGCACTACGGCCCCGAGGTACTTCCTGACCAATTCTGGATGCTGGCGCACGGCTTCGCTTATGGAGCAGAAGATGATGCCTTTCTCGGCCAGGTGCTGGCGGAAAGTCGTCTTCACGCTTACCGAGTCCATGACGGCGTCGACTGCCGTTCCGCTGAGGGCCAGCCTCTCTTCCAGCGGTATTCCCAGTTTGTCGAACGTCCTCATGAGCTCCGGGTCTAACTCGTCGAGGCTCTTGGGCCCTTCCTTCTTCTTGGCTGCCGTAGGGTCGGCATAGTATGATATGTCCTGATAGTCTATCTCGGGCATCTGGAGGTGGCCCCATGAGGGCTGCTCCAGCGTCAGCCAATGGCGGAAAGCCTTGAGGCGGAACTGCAGGAGCCACTCCGGCTCGCCCTTCTTCTGTGAGATGAGCCGCACCGTCTCTTCCGTGAGCCCGCGGTCAATAACCTCTGTCTCTACGTCGGTCGTGAAGCCGTACTCATACGCCTTGTCGACTACCGAGCGCACGTAGGCATTCTGCTCGTTGGCGCTCTCCGCACCGCCTTTCTTGTCTGTTTCTTTGTCCTTCATTATCTGATGAAAAGCTTTTCCGAGCGCAAAGATACATCTTTTGGCCCGAACGCCCACACGAATAGCCGAAAAACTGCTTCATGGTCACCGCTATTTCTTACATATCCTCAGTGCCATGACCGATTCCCGCGGAACGCCAAGGTTGCGAGGCCAGCCTCCGAGCGTAATATTTATCCTCAAAAATTTGGCCGTACGCCATTAAAGCCTTACCTTTGTGTGCTCTTTAACAGTATTACGGAAAGATAATTTATAGAAGCCCACTTACATACATGTTTTCTTTCTACATAGCCCGCCGCTACCTCTTCTCGCGCAAGAGCCATAACACTATCAACATCATCTCAGGCATTTCGGCCTGCGGCGTAGCCGTAGCCACTATGGCCATGGTGGTGACGTTGTCGGTGTTCAATGGTTTCCGCGAATACGTAGCATCATATTTCACAGCTTTCGACCCCGAGCTGAAGGTGGTGCTGCGTGAGGGCAAGACGGTAGCCTCCGACGATCCTTCGCTCCAAGCCCTTCGCTCGTATGAGTCAGTCGACGTCTACACTGAGGTTCTCGAGGATCAGGCGCTCATCGTAGGCAACGACCGTCAGTGGGTAGTGACCATCAAGGGCGTCGACGACAACTTCAACCAACAGGCCGGCCTCGACGACATCCTCTACGGCGACGGCGAGTTCGTCTTGCACGCCGACGTAATCGAATACGGCATCATGGGCATACGTCTGGCCCAGCAGCTGGGCCTGGGGGCGCGCTACGATGGTGCCCTGCCAATCTATGCACCCCGCCGCGGTGAGCAGGTCAACCTGACCAACCCGATGCAGAGTTTCGTGAGCGATGAGCTCTACTCTCCAGGTGTGGTCTTTGCTGTGAACCAGTCGCGCTACGACGCTCACTATATCCTTACTTCCCTGGCATTTGCCCGCCGCTTGTTTGATGCCCAAGGTCTGGTGAGCGCCGTGGAGCTCAAGCTCAAGCCCGGCGTCAATGAGGGCTCCGCCCGGAAAGCAATCCAAGCTCTCGTTGGCGACCGCTTCGAGGTGCAGAACCGCTACGAGCAGCAGCACGACACATTCCGCATCATGCAGGTAGAGAAGTTCATAGCCTACCTGTTCCTGTCGTTCATCCTGCTGGTAGCATCGTTCAACATCATAGGCTCGTTGTCGATGCTGATGATCGACAAGCAGGCCGATGTCCAAACGTTGCGTGCCTTGGGTGCCAACGACAAGCAGGTGGCAAATATCTTCCTGCTCGAGGGGTGGCTCATTTCTGGAATAGGGGCTGCTATAGGCATCCTGCTCGGCCTGGCGCTCTGCCTGGCTCAGATGCATTTCGGATTGGTTAAGCTCGGGCACAGCGAAGGGTCGTACATCGTAGACGCCTACCCCGTGAGCGTTCATGCCACCGACCTGCTTCTCATCTTCGCCACGGTGCTGGCCGTAGGTCTTGTTGCCGTCTGGTTTCCCGTGCGGCGTATGACGCGCACGCTGCTCAGCACATCGGCAAACTGACTTCCTGGCGATGTCACACCATTACATAAGGGGACTTACATAGATTTCCTGTTTAACTAATTCCCAATCGGTCATTATCATAACGACGATAACGACCGATTGGGAATAATAAAGCGCATAAGGCAACGGAGCCTTATGCGCTTTATTTATTATAGTAACAGGCGTACGCGCACACATGAGGACGCCTCTCTGCTGTCGTGTGTTCCTTCGTGATTGCCTATTTAGCCGTGGGCACGCTGAAGTCGCGCAAGCGAATGAACTCGCTGCCGTCGGTGCTGACGGCGATGCGGAACGTAGCAGTGCCGGCCTTCAGTCGAGAATCAGCGCGTAGCGTCGCCGTGTATCGCAACGCGTCGCCGTTGGCTATCGACTCCACACTTGTCGACGGCGAGATGGTGATGTGTTCATTGCCCTGCAGCTCGCTGACATATGGCACTACGTTGCTTACCGCGTGCCCCGAAGCGTTAGCCAGCTCAAAGACGATGTTGCATATCTCTCCTCGGTTGATGGCGTCGTTGCCGTCTTGCCCTACAAAGCGCAGGTTGCGCAGCGTCAGGGGCGACTTCTGAGTTTCGTTGCCGGCATCGTAGGAATATCTGTTACTGCTGCCAGCGTCCGTCTGCTTGCGCACGTCACTGACGCGGCGCTTGGCACGCTGCTCAGAGGACTGGCGGCGGTCCTCGTAAGTGGCCTCGCGGCGCTTGGCCTCAGTCTGCGATCCTATCGCGGCGCCGCTGGCGCCGCCAGCCACCAGCCCTACCATAGTGCCTATGTTATGCCCACGGTATCCGCCCAGCAAACCTCCGACCGACCCTCCGAAGACCGAACCCAGCGATGCTCCATTCACTGCTCCGCTCTCTGTTGAGGAACATGCTGTGAGCAGACATACCGCTGCCACAACAACTATAATACTCTTTCTCATGTTCTATCGTTGTTAGAATTTATTATGTCCATGCGGGGGCAAAGGTAACGTGTTTTACTCAAATAAGAGATACAATTAGGAACTTTATTTGTTCAAAATCTCTCCAAACATGTAAAAAAAACACTAAATATGGCAGATTATGAGAAAAAATCAGTATTTTTGTACCCGTATGAGTAAACTATTGCCTTTTCAATTTCTCAGTGTTGAGAACGCCGTGTCGCTCATAGAGTCACGCGGCAGCGTACTCAATCTCATGAATGAGTGCGGTTTTTTCTTGTGTCAACGGGGCAGTATAGATGTCAGCATTGACGACAAGACGTTTCTAATGCAGGAAGGTTCCATATATTACTATCTGCCTTCCACGTATGTCAGCATCCTGAAGTCCTCACCCGACCTCGAGGGAATCTTGGTGAAATGCAGTGTCGACTTTGTCATGCCCTTGACCCAGCTAATTATAAACAGCGGCTACTATTTTTCGCTTCGCCAGAACCCATGTATCCAGCTGTCCGATCGCCAACGCTCTGCCATAGAGTCGCTGGTCGGTTTGTTGCGCACACATTGGGCCAACGTCACTGTGGGCGGGCCTAACCCCGATGTGGAGCTCCTTCACCGCGAGCTTATTATGAGCTTGGGCCGGAGCATCTTCTATGAGATCATGTTCGCCTACAGCAGCAGCCAGCCGATAACAGTCCAAGCCCACACCTCGCGCGACGGCGTCTTCCAGAAGTTCCTGACATCGCTCTTCCGCAATTTCAAGCGTGAGCGCGAAGTCAACTTCTACGCCGACGAGCTCTCGCTAACACCTCGCTATTTCTCAAGCATCATAAAGGATCGCAGTGGACACTCGGCCCTGCAGTGGATAGTGCAGATGGTCATTTCCTCTGCCAAGCAGGAGCTCATCTCTACCGACAAGTCAATCAAGGAGATTTCCCAGGAATTCAACTTTCCCACGCAGAGTTTCTTCGGCAAATACTTCAAGCAATATGTCGGCGTCTCGCCCAAGACGTTCCGTAAACAACATCTTGGAAAGCACCAACAGGACGAAGCCGAGGACTAATCCTTGATAAATATTCATTTTTAGGCATTAATTAATAAATAATCGCCACAAAGTGCTATGCATTTGGAAAATTATGCATACCTTTGCGGCGTTTTTTAATATTTATACACCGCTTTATGCAAAAGGACACCCGCCTTGAAGTCGTCAAGATGATAATCTCAAGCCAGGAGATAGCCACGCAGGAAGAGCTCCTCTCAGAACTCGCCAAGGCCGGCTTCCCTTCCGCTCAAGGCACCGTCTCGCGCGACCTGCGCCAGCTGCGCATCGGCAAAGGTATCAACGAGGCCGGCCATCTGGTGTATATGCTGCCCGAGCAACGGCGCTTCCAGCGAGTGAGCGACACACACATGACGGTGCAGAAGATGAACCGCCTTGGGGCTCTCTCGCTGAAATTCAGCCAGAACATCGCTGTCATACATACCCCACCGGGTCACGCCTCGCATGTGGCATACGACATCGACAACGCCCACATCCCCGGCATACTGGGCACGATAGCAGGCGACGACACAATACTCATAGTGCTCGCAGAGGATGCCCAGCGCCTCGCCGTGCTCGACGGCATCTCAGCAGTGGTACCAACGACTCAGGAATAACAACACAATGGACACAAATACTACAAACATCGAAGACATACGGATCCTCGTTGCCGACGAGTCGCACGAGCGATACGTCGACACCATTCTCAAGACCATCGAGGATGCCGCCAAAGTGCGTGGCACAGGCATCGCCAAGCGCACCCACGAATACGTAGCCACCAAGATGCGCGAGGCCAAAGCCGTGATTGCGCTGGCCGGCGACGAATTCGCAGGTTTCAGCTACATCGAGACGTGGGGCAACAAGCAGTACGTCACCACCTCCGGACTGATAGTCAACCCAAAGTTCCGAGGCCTGGGCATTGCCAAGAAAATCAAAGATGTGACGTTCTCGCTGGCACGCATACGTTGGCCGCACGCCAAAATCTTCTCGCTCACCAGCGGCAAGGCCGTCATGAAGATGAACACGCAGCTGGGCTACCTGCCCGTGACCTTCGACGACCTGACCGACGACGAAGCGTTCTGGAAGGGTTGCGAAGGTTGCGTCAACATCAACGTCCTGCGCGAGCGCAACCGCAAGTTCTGCATCTGCACGGCCATGCTCTTCGACCCCGAGGAACACCTGCCGGCCAAAATACCTCAAGAGGTTATCGAACGCATCAACCGGCTTGAAGGACGCATCACCAATAGCCAGGAATTCCGAGACTAAGGCTTCTTATGGGATTTTGGAATAAGGATTAGAGATTAAGGGTTACGCACGAATGGTCAATCCGTTAATAAGAACAACAACATCATAAAGTATCAACTATGAAAAAGAAAGTAGTCGTCGCTTTTTCGGGCGGCTTAGACACGAGCTACACCGTGATGTATCTCGCCAAGGAAATGGGTTATGAGGTGCACGCAGCTTGCGCCAACACGGGCGGTTTCAGCGCCGAGCAGCTGAAGACCAACGAGGAGAATGCGTATAAGCTTGGCGCCACGCAGTACGTGACGCTCGACGTGATGCAGGAGTACTATGAGAAGTCGCTGAAGTACATGATTTTCGGCAACGTCCTGCGCAACAACTGCTACCCCATCAGCGTCAGCTCAGAACGCATCTTCCAGGCAATAGCCATTGCCCGCTATGCCCGCGAGATAGGCGCCGACGCCATAGCCCACGGCTCCACGGGGGCCGGCAACGACCAGATACGCTTCGACATGACCTTCCTCGTCATGGCACCCGGAATAGAAATAATCACCCTGACACGCGACAAGAAGCTCACGCGCAAGGAGGAGGTAGACTACCTCAACGCCCATGGTTTCGAGGCAGATTTCGCCAAGCTGAAGTACTCGTACAACGTAGGCATCTGGGGCACCAGCATCTGCGGCGGCGAGCTGCTGGATCCCACGCAGGGCCTGCCCGAAGAGGCTTACCTCAAGCACGTCACCGCTGCCGAACCCGAAGCACTGCTTAAGATAGGATTCGAGCGGGGCGAAATCGTGGCCGTCAACGGCGAGACGTTCGAGGACAAAGTCAAGGCCATCCAGAAGATTGAGGAGATCGGAGCATCGTATGCCATCGGACGCGACGCCAACGTGGGCGACACCATCATCGGCATCAAGGGGCGCGTAGGCTTCGAGGCGGCAGCGCCAAAGCTCATCATCGAGGCACACCGCCTGCTCGAGAAATCAACCCTCTCGAAGTGGCAGCAGTACTGGAAGGACCAACTCGGCAACTGGTACGGCATGTTCCTACATGAGAGCCAGTACTTAGAGCCCGTCATGCCCGACCTCGAGGCCTTCCTCGCGTCCAGCCAGCGAAACGTCACCGGCACCGCCATACTGAAACTCCGACCCTACAGCTTCGAGACCGTTGGCGTCGACAGCGATAACGACCTTACAAAGAGCAAACTCGGCGAGTACGGCGAGACCCAGACGGGCTGGACCGCCGACGAAGCCAAGGGCTTCATCAAAGTACTTTCCACACCCCTCCGCGTATATTACGGAACCCATAAGGGAGAAAGAGAATAAAGACTCATGATTAAAGTTGGTATCATAGGCGGCGCAGGCTACACGGCAGGCGAGCTCATCCGCCTGCTGCTGCACCACCCCGAAGCAGAGATTGCCTTCGTACATAGCACGAGCAACGCCAAGAACCTGTTGACCGACGTCCACGAAGGACTGCTGGGCGAGACCAACATGAAGTTCACCTCGCGCCTGACGCTGAAGAGCATCGACGTGCTGTTCCTCTGCATGGGCCATGGCAAGAGTGCCGAGTTCCTGACCGAACATCCTGTGCCACAGAACGTGCGCATCATTGACCTGGCGCAGGACTTCCGCATTGCCGGTACTCACGACTATGTCTACGGCCTGCCTGAAATAAACAAAGCGGATATCGCCAAGGCACAGCACGTGGCCAATCCCGGTTGCTTCGCCACTGCCATTCAGCTCGGCCTGCTGCCATTGGCTGCAAACTGGCTGCTGCACACCGACGTGAACGTCAACGCCATCACCGGTTCCACGGGAGCCGGCGTAAAGCCCGGACCTACAACCCATTTCTCGTGGCGAATGGGCAACATGAGCATCTACAAACCATTCCGACACCAGCACATCGCCGAGATACGACAGTCGCTGGCTCAGCTGCAGCCTGGATTCGGCAACGCCATCGACTTCATCCCCTACCGCGGCGACTTCGCCCGCGGCATCTTCTGTACCGAGGTGGTGCGCATCGACCACTCACTCTCCGAGACTGATATCGTGAAACTCTACAAGCAGTTCTACGAAACGGCCGCTTTCACCCATTATGTCGACCGCGACATAGACTTAAAACAAGTGGTCAACACCAACAAGGCACTCATCCACGTCGAGAAGATTGATGACAAGCTCCTCATCACATCCGTCATCGACAACCTGCTCAAAGGCGCCAGCGGACAGGCCCTGCAGAACATGAACCTCATGTTCGGGCTCGACGAGCATGCAGGCCTCGACCTCAAACCCAGCGCCTTCTGATGCGCGACAAATTTCCTTATTCATAACCTTCTAAACTAAAAAATCATGTTAAAGAGATTACTTTGCACGGCTCTCGTAGCCATGAGCACCTTCACCCTGCAGGCCCAGGACGACTGGGCAAACTTCAGACGCTACCAGGATGACAACACGACCGTAAAGACCCTGCCGCAAGAGCAGCGCAAGGTGGTCTTCATCGGCAACAGCATCACTGACAACTGGTATAGCCGCCACGGCGACTTCTTCCGCACGAATGGATACATAGGACGCGGCATAAGCGGACAGACAACCTACCAGCTGGTGCTGCGCTTCTTCGAGGACGTCATCAACCTGCACCCTAAAGCCGTGGTAATCAACGGAGGCACTAACGACATAGCCATGAACAACCACCCCTACGTCGAGGATCGCACCTTCCAGAACATCGTGACGATGGCCGAACTGGCCAAAGCCAACAAAATCAAGGTCATACTCACAAGTATCACGCCCTGCGACCACTATTCGTGGCGTCCCGAAGTGAAGGATGCAACAGCCAAAATCAAGAGCCTCAACGCACGCATCCAAGCGTATGCAAAGGCACACAAATGCCAGTACGTCGACTATTTCTCCGCCATGTGCGATGAGCGCGGAGCCATGCGCGACGGCATCTCTGACGAAGGCTGCCACCCCAACCTCGCCGGCTATGCCATCATGGAACCACTCGTGCAGCAGGCTATACGCAAGGTGGTAAAATAATGGACTAACACTTCTACACCATTATTACACTATGACCCGCAAACTACTCTTCACTCTCTTGTGCCTTGCGTGCCTTTGCGCCACGGCACAAGAGCTGACCGTCGGTAGCTACAACATACGCTACAAGAATGACTCCGACAGCATCAACGGCAACGACTGGAAGCGGCGCAGCACGTCTATGTGCGACCAAATCTCCTGGGAACGTCCTGACATCTTCGGAGCGCAGGAAGTGCTCTATCCACAGCTCTGCGACCTCGAGCGCCTGCTGCCCGCCTACCGCTGGATAGGCGTCGGGCGCGACGACGGCAAGCAGGCTGGTGAGTATGCTGCCATCTTCTACAACCCCGAACGCATAGAGCTTCTCGACAGCGGCAACTTCTGGCTCAACGAGACGCCCGACCGCCCCGCACTCGGATGGGACGCTGCCTGCGTGCGCATCTGCTCGTGGGGGCACTTCCGCGACCGCCTGAGCAATAAGGAGTTCTTTTTCCTAAACCTACACATGGACCACGTCGGCGTCAAAGCACGCGCCGAGTCGGCTAAACTCGTCATGAAACGCATCACCGAGATGACCGACGGCGGAAAGAAACTGGCAATACTCACGGGCGATTTCAATACGCCCCAGACACGAGAGCCATACACTCTCTTCACCTCCTCAGGCGTGCTCAAGGACTGCTACGCCAACGCCGCACGCCGCTTCGCCGAGAACGGCACATACAATGGCTTCGACTATCACTCATGGACCGATGAGCGCATCGACCACATCTTCGTGACCCCTGCCACACAGGTCAATGCCTACGCCATCCTCACCGACGGCTACTGGCGCAAGGACATGAACGGACGTATGGCACGCAGGAACATCTCCGACCACTACCCTGTCTTCGCACGCATAAGCTTCTGATTCCCATGAATGAGATGAGGCTCTGCAGCAAAAGCGTAAGATGACTGGTCGTATTTCATTCTCACACAGGTGGCCTTAATCCATGTGTCCGTAACCTGCAGCAGACGCAGCAGACTCCTAAATGCTTACACTCTGAACGAAATATATCAATATTTCGCGCGATATTTTTATTATCAGAGCGCAAAAACAACAAATTGCAACGATTTTAAACTATCTTTGCACCAAATTGCAGGCTGATAAGCCTGCGTCAGACCTCCACTCATGCAACTCTTCGACGTATATCCACTGTTCCCTGTAAACATCGTCCGCGGACAAGGCTGCCGCGTATGGGACGAGACGGGTACAGAGTATCTTGACCTCTATGGCGGCCACGCCGTAATCAGTATCGGTCACGCACATCCCCACTACGTTGAGGCCGTCAGCCATCAGGCTGCGACACTGGGCTTTTACAGCAATTCCGTAGTGAACCGCTTGCAACAGCAGTTAGCCGAACGCCTGGGCCGAGCCTGCGGATATGATGACTACAGCCTGTTCCTCATCAACAGCGGCGCCGAGGCCAACGAGAATGCGCTGAAACTGGCATCGTTCCATACGGGACGCACACGTGTCTTGGCGGCACAGAAAGCTTTCCACGGACGCACCAGCCTGGCGGTAGAAGTAACGAACAACCCCAAAATCATTGCGCCCATCAACGCCAACGGGCATACGACGTTCCTGCCCTTAAACGATCTGAAGGCTTGGGAGCAGGAACTCGCGAAGGGCGACGTGGCAGCCTGCATCGTAGAATGCATTCAAGGTGTGGGCGGCATCCAGCTGGCTACGTCCGCATTCATGCAAGGGCTTAGGAAAGCGTGCGACGCAGCGGGCACCGTGCTCATCTGCGACGAAATCCAATGTGGCTATGGCCGCTCAGGCCGGTTCTTTGCCCATCAGTGGCTCATGGACTCATCACCCGCCGAGGAAGGCCAGGAGTGGACCCCCGACATCATCACCGTGGCCAAGGGTATTGCCAATGGTTTCCCGATGGGCGCCGTGCTGATTTCGCCTAAGTTCGAGGCTGTATACGGGCAGCTCGGCACTACGTTCGGAGGCAACCATCTGGCCTGCGCGGCCGCTCTGGCCGTGCTCGATGTCATTGAGGGCGAAGGACTCATCGAGAATGCACGCCGCGTAGGCGACTACCTACTCACGGAAATACAGAAATTGAACACCGAAAGGATAACGGAGGTGAGAGGTAAAGGCCTGATGATAGGTATCGAACTGGACGTTCCATACAAAGAAATCCGCCAGCGCCTGCTCTTCGACGAGCACGTCTTCACGGGTTGTGCCGGCACCAACGTATTGCGCCTGCTGCCACCCTTGTGCCTGAACATGGAGGAGGCTGCGGAATTCCTTGAAAAGTTCAAGACTGTCATTAACTCATAAGTTCACTCATTATCACACAAAACAACAAATATCATGGACGAACAACTGAAACAAATCGGAGAACGTCTGCGCGGACTGCGCGATGTGCTCGACATCAAACCGCAGGAGGTGGCCGACCTCTGCGGCATCTCGCTCGAAAATTATCTGCAGATGGAAAGCGGCGATGGTGAACTCTCCGTAGCCAACCTCCAGAAGATTGCCAAGGAATATAACGTGGAGCTCAACGTGCTGCTCTTCGGCGAAGAACCGCACATGAGTACTTATTTCCTCACACGCAAAGGGCAGGGGCTGAGCGTAGAACGCCGCAAGGCATACCTCTACGAGAGTCTGGCCAGCGGCTTTCGCGGACGCAAGGCAGACCCCTTCATCGTCACCGTAGAGCCCAAACCCGAGGGCACGCCTCGCGAGAGCAATTCCCATCCAGGACAGGAGTTCAATATGGTGCTCGAAGGCACCATGGAACTCACGATAGGTTCCAAGACCCTCGTGCTCACTGAGGGCGACAGCATCTATTTCGATGCCACCCAGCCTCATGGCATGCGCGCACTCAACGGACAGAACGTGCGCTTCTTTGCCATCATCTTCTGACAACACAAACACGATATTTCAGGATCTCAACGTTTAAGCTTATCCAAGCAGATACACTATGATTGAGCGATACCTTAAACAAACGCAGTTCTCGTCGCTCGAAGACTACAACGAGAACCTGCAGTTCATCATTCCCGAGCGTTTCAACTTCGCCTACGACGTCATGGATGCGTGGGCCGAGGAGGCGCCCGACAAGTTGGCAATACTCTGGACCAACGACCAAGGGGCCGAGCGACGCACTACGTTCGCGCAGCTGAAGGTAGAGACCGACCAGGCCGCATCCTACCTGCAGAGCCTCGGCATATGCTATGGCGACACCGTCATGCTGATACTGAAACGACGCTACGAATGGTGGATTGCCATGCTGGCGCTGCACAAGATTGGAGCCAAAGTCGTCACCGCCACACACATGTTAACCAAACATGACATAGTTTATAGAAACACGCGCGCGAGCGTAAAAGTCATCATCTGCGTCGACGACGACTACGTCACCTCCCAGGTGAAAGAGTCGCTCCCCGAGAGTCCTACGGTGAAAAAGGTCGTCGTCGTAAGACAACAAGGCGCAAGCCCTCAAGCCGAGCAGGCCGCCCCCCTGCCCCACGGATGGCACGACTGGCAGAGCGAGATTCTGCAGGCAAAGCCCTTCGAGCGCCCCATCGCGCCCAACGAGAATGACGACACGATGCTCATCTTCTTCACCAGCGGCACCAGTGGCGAACCAAAGATGGTGGCACACGACTTCCTCTATCCGCTTGGACAGCTGACGACAGGTGTCTACTGGCACAACCTCTCAGAGGACAGCCTCCACTTGACCGTCGCCGACACGGGCTGGGCCAAAGCATCGTGGGGAAAGCTATACGGACAATGGTTTGCAGGAGCTTCCATCTTCGTCTACGACCACGAGAAATTCAATGCCGACGAACTTCTGCGACAACTCTGCAAGTACAAGGTGACAAGTTTCTGCGCACCACCAACCATCTACCGCTTCATGATTCGCGAGGACCTCTCGAAATACGACCTCAGCGCACTGCGCTACTGCTGCACCGCCGGCGAAGCGCTGAACCCCGTAGTCTTCGACAAGTTCTATGAGTACACAGGCTTGCGCATCATGGAAGGTTTCGGACAGTCCGAGACGACGATGATACTGGGCACTATGCCTTGGATCAAGCCTAAACCCGGCTCCATGGGGAAACCTAACGGACAGTATAGAATCAGGCTTATCAAATCCGACGGCTCGCTCTGCGAGGACGGTGAGAAAGGCGAGATAGCCATCGAGATTAACGACGACCGTTACGTCACGGCCAGCGGTTGGAAACTCGGAAAACCCATAGGGCTCTTCAAAGGCTACTACCGCGACCCCGAGCAGACACGCCTCTCGTGGCACGACGGATACTACTTCACAGGCGACCTCGCCTGGCGCGATGAGGACGGCTACTATTGGTTCGAAGGACGAAAGGACGATGTCATCAAGTCCTCGGGCTACCGCATCGGACCCTTCGAAGTGGAAAGCGCACTGATGACACATCCCGCCGTAGTCGAGTGTGCCATCACAGGCGTGCCAGACGACATCCGTGGCATGGTAGTCAAGGCTACTGTCGTTCTTGGAAAAGAATGGAAAGACAAAGCCGGCGACGCCCTCATCAAGGAACTGCAACAACACGTAAAACACGAGACAGCACCTTACAAATACCCTCGCATCATAGAGTTCGTAGACGAACTGCCAAAGACAAACAGCGGCAAGATACGGCGAGCCGAGATAAGAAACCGGGATAAGAACAAATAATAAGCAACTGTACAAGCACATTCATTTCCTATGGTAGAACGTTTCCTAAAACAGACGACATTCACCTCCTTCGAGGACTACAATCAAAATCTTGAATTTATCATACCAGACCATTTCAACTTCGCCTACGACGTCATGGACGCATGGGCCGAAGAAGCACCAGACAAGCTGGCACTGCTATGGACTAACGACGAAGGCGTTGAGCGCAAAGCCACATTCTCACAGCTGAAAGCTGAAAGCGATCAGGCTGCAGCCTACCTTCAAAGCCTGGGCATTGGGCAGGGCGACCCCGTCATGCTAATCCTCAAGCGCCGCTACGAATGGTGGATTGCCATGCTGGCCCTGCACAAGCTCTCGGCTGTAGTAATCCCGGCAACACACATGCTCACCAAGCATGACATAATATATAGGAACACGCGCGCGAGCGTGAAGGCTATTATCTGCGTCGATGATCCATACGTCGTAGGACAGATTAATGAGGCAATGCCCGAAAGTCCTACTGTAGAACATGTCATTACGATGAAGAGGTGGCACTCTGAGATTACCGCCTTCTCCACGTTCCAACGTCCGGCAGCCAAGAACTACAACTCCGACACGATGATCATGTACTTCACCTCCGGCACCAGCGGCGAACCGAAGATGGTGGCACACGACTTCCTCTATGCGCTGGGGCACCTTACAACAGGTGTCTTCTGGCACAACCTGAAGGAAGATTCCATACACCTCACCGTGGCCGACACGGGCTGGGGCAAGGCCGTATGGGGAAAGTTCTACGGACAGTGGTTCGCCGGAGCCACCGTCTTCGTCTACGACCATGAGAAATTTGATGCCGACCGCCTGCTGCGACAGATGGAGCGCTACCGCGTCACCAGCTTCTGCGCGCCACCGACTATCTATAGATTTATGATTCGCGAGGATCTCTCGAAGTACGACCTCAGCGCACTGCGCTACTGCTGCACGGCTGGCGAAGCGCTGAACCCCGCCGTCTATGAGAAATTCCTCGAGCAGACGGGCATACGACTCATGGAAGGCTTCGGACAGACCGAAACCACCATGACCCTCGGCACTATGCCTTGGATGGAACCAAAGCCTGGAAGCATGGGCAAGCCCAACGGACAGTATGAGATTGACTTGCTGAAGCCCGACGGCACGCCCTGCGAGGATGGTGAGAAGGGCGAAATCGTCGTGAAGGTTGGCGATAAGAAACCCGTAGGGCTCTTCAAGGAGTACTATCGCGACCCAGAGCTGACGCGCCAGGCATGGCACGACGGTTACTATTTCACAGGCGACATGGCTTGGCGCGACGAGGACGGCTACTACTGGTTCGAAGGACGTATAGACGATGTCATTAAATCGTCAGGCTATCGCATCGGCCCCTTCGAGGTCGAGAGCGCGCTGATGACCCATCCCGCAGTAGTAGAATGTGCCATCACTGGTGTGCCCGATGAAATCCGCGGTATGGTCGTCAAGGCAACGGTTGTCCTCGGCAAGGAATGGAAGGACAAGGCCGGCGACGACCTCATCAAGGAGCTGCAACAACACGTGAAACGGGTAACAGCCCCCTACAAGTACCCCCGCATCATCGAATTCGTAGACGAGCTGCCCAAGACCATCAGCGGTAAGATACGCAGGGTAGAAATCCGCAATAAAGATAATAAGAAATGAAATTTGCCATCATTGGAGCCGGAAACATCGGCAGTGCGCTGGCCTTTGGCCTCGCACAAAGCAATATTGTCCGCACGGAGGATATCAGCATCAGCAATACCCACCCCGAGAAGCTGGAACGCATAAGCCGGCGGGAGCCACTCATCCGCACCACCACCGATAACCGCGAGTGTATCCAAGGTGCCGATGTCGTCGTCCTGGCCATGAAACCCTGGCGACTGAAGGAAGCTGCTGAGCAGCTGAAACCTTGGTTGGACTACGACCACCAGATTGTAGCATCCATGGTCGGCGGCGTCGGGCTCGCTGATTTAAAGGAACTGTTCCAAAAGGAAAAAGGGGCCGAGGGTGAGCTTCGCTCCTGCCCTGCCCTCTACTACCTCATCCCCAACACAGCCATAGCAGCACGCCAGAGCATGACATTTCTCAGTTCTGCCGGTGCCACAAAGGAACAGGACGAAGCCCTGCTCGCCGTCTTCAAGGAACTGGGCGATGCAATGCTGGTTGAGGAACGCCTGATGAATGCCGGCCTCGTGCTGGCCTCCTGCGGCATAGCCTACGCCCTGCGATATATCCGTGCCAACACTCAGGGTGGCGTGCTCCTCGGCTTCACGCCCGCTGATGCCCAGCGTATCGTGGCGCAGACCATGAAGGGCGCCGCCAGCCTACTCAGCACCGACAGCGCGCACCCCGAGGCCGAGATAGACAAGGTGACAACGCCCGCAGGCCTCACCATACGTGGTCTCAACGCAATGGAGCGCAACGGCTTCACCACGAGCATTATAGAAGGCCTCATGGCCTCAATACCCAAGTAAAGTTTAAAAGCACAACGTTTATAGCAGAAAGCATAAAGAGAGATGTGTAAGAGGATAGTCATCAAAATCGGTTCCAACGTCCTCACCCGCAAGGACGGCAAACTGGACGTGACCCGGATGTCAGCCCTCGTGGATCAAGTGGCGTGTCTGCGACAGCAAGGCTACGAGGTCATCCTCGTATCCAGTGGAGCCGTAGCCTGCGGACGGCGCGAGCTAAAAGTTAAGCACGCGCTCGACAGCGTAGAGCAGCGACAGCTCTTCTCTGCATTGGGGCAGGTGAAATTGGTGGGCCTCTACTACGACCTCTTTCGCGAGTACCACATACACGTAGGGCAGGTGCTGACGATGAAGGAGAACTTCCAACCCGGCGAACAGTTCGACAACCAGCGGGCCTGCATGAGCGTGATGCTGGAGAACGGCGTGCTGCCTATCGTCAACGAGAACGACACCGTCTGCGTCACCGAGCTGATGTTCACCGACAACGACGAACTCAGTGGCCTCATCGCCGAGATGATGAACGCCGACATGCTCATCCTCCTTTCAAACATCGACGGCATCTACACTGGCCATCCCGATGAACCTGAATCCCGACTTATAAGAACTGTTGCTCCCCGCACCGACCTCACAACGTATATCAAGGAGGAGAAGAGCGCTTTCGGGCGTGGCGGGATGCACTCCAAATATACCACTGCCTGCCGTGTGCAGGCCGCCGGCATCAGCGTCATCATCGCCAACGGCGAGCGCGAGAACATCCTCATCGACCTAATTCAACGCCCCGAGGAAGTGCCCCACACAGTGTTTCCTGCCACATAAACCCCTCTTGATAACTATGCCTGATACTATCCGGTCGGGTGCCGCACATACTTGCACGGACTCCCCCACCCCCGTTTCATCGCCCTTCCTTGCCTCCAAGACAGCCTGCTGGCAGCTGGCACGCCTCACCGACGAGCAGCGTAGCCGCATCCTCCTCGACCTGGCTGAAGCCACAGAGACGCACATAGCGGACCTCTTGGCCGCCAATGCCCTCGACCTGGCACGCATGGAGTCGTCCGACCCGCGCTACGACCGCTTGCAGCTGAACGAAGCCCGCCTGCGGGACATCGCCGCCGACCTGCGGAAGGTCGCCGCACTCCCCTCCCCCCTCGGCCGCACGCTGAAGCACAGCATCCTGCCCAACGGCCTGGAACTGACCCGTATCAGCGTCCCCTTCGGTGTCATAGGCATTATCTTTGAGGCACGGCCTAACGTCTGTTTCGACTGTTTCGCGCTGTGTCTGAAGGCAGGCAGCGCCTGTATTCTCAAGGGAGGCAGCGACGCCAAGGACAGCTGCACAGCCATCGTCGCCCTCATCCACGAAGTACTCCTGCGCCACGGACTGCCCACGGAAACAGCCCTGCTACTGACCAGCCACGAGGACACCGACCGCCTGCTCTCCGCCCGCGGATTTGTAGATCTAATCATACCGCGCGGAAGCAGCCGCCTCATCAGCTACGTTCGCGAGAACGCTCGCGTGCCCGTCATCGAGACAGGTGCCGGGGTCGTGCATTGCTACATCGACCGCAGTGCCGACCTTCAGAAAGCCATTCCTATAGTGGTGAATGCCAAGACGCGCCGCGTCAGCGTTTGCAACGCCCTCGACTGCCTCATAATCCACCGCGACCGCCTTTCCGATTTGCCAACCATCTGTCAGCCTCTTTTTGAGAAGGATGTCATCATCGAGGCCGACGAACGCGCTTACCTCACACTCTCCCAGGCATCAGCGTCCTCCCTCATAAGAAAGGCGGACGAAGAGTCCTTCGGCACCGAGTTCCTCTCCCTGCGTATGGCCGTGAAGGTCGTCGATAGTCTTGACGAGGCCTTGGAGCACATTGCCTGCTACGGATCAGGACATAGCGAGAGCATCGTCGCCGAGGACGAGGATGCTGCCCATCGCTTTCTCCTTGAAGTCGATGCCGCCTGCGTCTATCACAACGCACCCACGAGCTTCACCGACGGCGGACAGTTCGGACTGGGTGCCGAAATCGGCATCAGCACGCAGAAGCTTCATGCCCGGGGTCCCATGGCACTCGAAGAAATCACCACCTATAAGTGGATTATTAAGGGCGAAGGACAGACACGTCCGTGAATAAGGGCGGTCGTGTTGACTGATACGGGCGGTCATGTTGACTGATACGGGCGGTCGTATATGCATACACGACCGCCCGTGTTTTTTCTGATTCCTGTCGCTACCTGACAGAGAAATCGCAGATTCGCATGAAAATTATTGCTGTCCACTAAAACTCAGATGCGCAATAATCATCGTCCGCATTGCCCATAAACAGGTGTTGCGGATTATTTTTCACGTAAATTTGCCGAAATTTGCTGTCACGCTGTCACCGCGCTTGCAAGGCGCTGATTATCTTGCGAGTAGGCGGTGACAGATGGGTGACAGATACCCCTTTTGGTGACAGATAAACCCTCAAAAAGGG
>CAJOLI010000009.1 GCA_905235285.1 uncultured Bacteroidaceae bacterium | reverse complement strand
TCTGTGCCCCCCATTGTAACACGTGTGTAGCCCCGGACGTAAGGGCCGTGCTGATTTGACGTCATCCCCACCTTCCTCACATCTTGCGATGGCAGTCCCCGTAGAGTGCCCAGCATCACCTGATGGCAACTACAGGCAAGGGTTGCGCTCGTTATGGCACTTAAGCCGACACCTCACGGCACGAGCTGACGACAACCATGCAGCACCTCCACACAGGTCCGAAGAAGGAAGGCGTCTCTGCCTCCCGTCCTGTGCAGTTCAAGCCCGGGTAAGGTTCCTCGCGTATCAACCACATGTTCCTCCGCTTGTGCGGGCCCCCGTCAATTCCTTTGAGTTTCACCGTTGCCGGCGTACTCCCCAGGTGGAATACTTAATGCTTTCGCTTGGTCGCTGACTGTCTGTCGCCAACGACGAGTATTCATAGTTTACGGCGCGGACTACCAGGGTATCTAATCCTGTTTGATACCCGCGCTTTCGAGCCTCAGCGTCAATCATGCCCCAGAAGGATGCCTTCGCAATCGGAGTTCTTCGTGATATCTAAGCATTTCACCGCTACACCACGAATTCCACCTTCCTTGTGCACATTCAAGACTCCCAGTTTCAACGGCGGGACACGGTTGAGCCGTGACATTTTACCGCTGACTTAAAAGCCCGCCTACGCTCCCTTTAAACCCAATAAATCCGGATAACGCTCGCATCTTCCGTATTACCGCGGCTGCTGGCACGGAATTAGCCGATGCTTATTCATGAGGTACATACAAAATGCCACCCGTGGCACACTTTATTCCCTCATAAAAGCAGTTTACAACCCATAGGGCAGTCATCCTGCACGCTACTTGGCTGGTTCAGTCTTACGACCATTGACCAATATTCCTCACTGCTGCCTCCCGTAGGAGTTAGGACCGTGTCTCAGTTCCTATGTGGGGGACCTTCCTCTCAGAACCCCTACTGATCGTCGCCTTGGTGGGCCGTTACCCCGCCAACGAGCTAATCAGACGCATCCCCATCCATGTCCGATGAATCTTTGGTTGAAACGGGATGTCCCAAAACAACCGAATCAGGTATTAATCCTCCTTTCAGAGGGCTATCCCTGAGACATGGGCAGGTTGGATACGTGTTACTCACCCGTGCGCCGGTCGCCATCAGTGGTAGCAAGCTACCACCATGCTGCCCCTCGACTTGCATGTGTTAAGCCTGTAGCTAGCGTTCATCCTGAGCCAGGATCAAACTCTTCATTGTAAGATATCTCTGAGAGCTGCCATGAGGCAGCGATCTCGTTGTCTGTAAGAAAAAGACACCTTTACGGCAAGAGAGACCTGACGAGGATCTTAAGAAATCTGGGTTGCAATTTCTTGCTTCCTGTACTACTCTGTCTTATTAGCTAATCTTTCAAAGAGCGGGCCGGAGCAACGAGGCTGCCGGCGTGCAAAGCGAGCGTAGACTACTGCCCCTGCCTGGCAGGGGTGTACCTCTCTCGTTTGCGGCTGCAAAGATACGGCAACTTCGCGAAACCGCCAAACGTTTTGGCAACTTTTTTGCGAAAAGACACAAAAAAAGAGGAAAAAGGAAGGGGCAAAGAGGGACACTCGCGCGCGAGTACATTATATAATATGTAGAGCTTTGACCTTAGCCCTGACCTTTACGGGTTAGGAAGAGGGATGAGGGTTAAGTTCCGAGGTTTTGTGATTTATGGCTATCCTTTGGGTCTTCGCGCATACTGGGTCGGTGAGATGCCATAGTGGCGCTTGAAGACGTTTGCAAAATAGGCGCTGTCGGCAAAGCCACAACATTCTGCAACTTGACTTACAGTCCATTCGGGGTGGCTGTCGAGGAGCCGTTGTGCGTTGGACATTCGAATAGCCATGATGTATGTCGCCGGTGTCTGCCCTGTGATGGACACCACCTTACGCCTGAACTGCGAAGGACTAAGACATAGTTCAGACGCTATGGTATCGACATCCACCTTTCCTCGTTTCATGAAAGAATAGACGATGTCTGTGACGCGTGCGAGGAACTGCGTATCGAGTTTTGAGGGCAGCAAGTCAGAGTTGTCCTGCTGCGGTTGTTGTACAGAGAATTTCTCGCGTAGCAGTTGGCGCTGTTCGAGCAGTTTGCTGACCCTCATCTTCAATTCATCAGGACTAAATGGTTTGTAGAGATAAGCGTCGGCTCCGGCTTCTATGCCGCGTATGCGCTGCTCATCCGATGCTTTTGCGGTGATAATGATGATGGGCACGTGTGAGATAATCTCAGAGTCGCGAACACGCCGGCACAGTTCCAGCCCGTCCATCTCAGGCATCATCAAGTCCGTGATAATCAGGTCGGGGACGATATCCTCAGCTTTCTTGATGCCTATCTCTCCGTTGTAGGCATAGGATATGTCGTAAGTCTCGCTGAGTTGCAATCCTATGTATAAGGCGACATCGCGGTTGTCCTCAACGACGAGCACTCGTTGACCGAGTTTAGGGAGAGAGGTGTCGGTGGCCTCGCTGCTGTCGGACGTGGCAGCCATGAGTGTCGTAGTGTCTTCGATGCGCTTTTGTGTAAAGTTGTAAATCTGGTCGTCATCGATGACCTCGAATCCGCCCTTATCGTGACGCAATGGAATAGTGACGGTGAAGACAGCTCCGTGGCCGGTCTGACAATGAGGTATGATCTCCCCTCCTATGGCATCTAAGATCTGTTTGACGAGTGCGAGCCCTACGCCTGTTCCCATCTCCATGTTGTCGGGGTCCCCCTGGAAGAAAGGTTCGAAGATGTGTTGCATGTGTTCTCTTTTTATACCCCCCCCCAGAGTCGGCTACGTTGAGCGTGAGATTCTGTTCGTCGCTCTTGGTGGTGATATAGACATGCCCGTACTCTGGCGTGAACTTTATGGCATTGGAGAGCAGGTTGCCAACAATCTTCTGTATGTAGTCAGGGACGAAGTCGGCCTGCACCTGATTCGTTTCTGGGGCGTAGATGAGGTCAATGCCTTTGGAGTCAGCCAGATGCTGGTAGCTCTCGACAACCATGCTGATGTATGCCACAATGTTTCCTGTTCGCCAGTTGGGCTTGCTGATATTAGCCTTCACCTTTGAGATGTCGAGAATCTGGTTGATGAGTTGCAGCAGTCTGCCACCTTCGCGCTCAATGATTTTCAGCCCTTCCACGTTCTCTTTCTGTTCGGCTGTTCCCGTCAGTGACTTCCGCACTTTCTGCGCCATGCCGAGGATCAGCGTCAAGGGCGTCCGTAATTCGTGTGTTATATTTGTGAAGAAGACTTCACGCGCCCTTTGTATCTCTCGTAGCGTTTTATTGGCCTGTGATTTCAGTTTCATCACATAGACGAGGACAGCCATTGCGGCGAGCAAAATGAATACTATGATGCATGCTATAGCGATGATGAGTCGGCTGATGCGTGTTGTCCTGTCATTCTGCAGTTTAAGTTCTTCGTTCCTGAACTCAGCATTGGCGTTTGCCAGGGCCTCGTGGAGCTCGATGTTATGCAGCGAGTCGTTCATCGTGGCGAAGCGGAGCAGAGCCTGCATCGCGGCATGTTCGTCGAAGTACTGCAGAGCTTCATGCAGCGTCTTGTAGTCGGAGCAAGCGGCTCTGGTGTTGCCTATCTCTTCGTCGAGGGCGATGGCCTTTCTCATCTCGTCGGCGGCTTCGTGATATCGTTTCATATCAAGCAGGTTGTGCGCTTTGTAGACGATACTTATCGCCAGCAGGTTCTTGTCATTAACGCCCTTCTGCTCGATGTAGTCGATGGCTTTCTGCGCGCTTTCCACCCCTCGTTCGTAGTCGCCCGATTTGTTGTAGGCATAGCTGAGCTGTGCAAGGTGGTTGATGAGCCCGTCGTCTGAGCCCACGCTCTTCGCTGCTTCCACAGCTTTCAGCCCGTAGCTTACGGCTTTGTCCATCTGCTCTGCGAAGCTATAGACTTCGCACGCTATTCCGTAGACGTTGTGCGTGTTGTTGTTGAGCCCTAATTTGTTGTTGGTAGCAATGGCTTTCTCGATGAATTCAATAGACTGTTCGGGCAGCCTCATCCCGAAGTTTACGAGGGAGAGATAGATGTATGCGCGCGAGAGTTGTAGCAGGTTGCCGGTCTTTGTGGCGAACGCCACGGCCTTGTGCGCCGCCTCCGTAGCCTCGCTCATGTTTCCGGTCTTGAAGAAGAGGTAGCCTCTGTCGGACAGCATCGTGGCTTTCAAGTCGTCGTGGCTGTCGCCGCACAGAGCCAACGCACGGTCGATGTACTCGAGCGCGAGTTTGAATTTGGCGGTGTTATAGTAGTAGCGGTCGGCAGCGAAGAATGTGAGCAGGTCTACGGAATCGGCAGGCGTATTTGCCGTGGGCGCAGGAAGTTTGCTGACGACCTCGTCGCCCTTGAGACATTCTTCAAAGAGGCTTGGAGCGATGCGAATTTTCTGCTTCAAGGAGCTGTTTTCGTACAGCTGTAGCAGGCTGTCGGCTTTCGTGAGGCCCTGCTCCGCACCGCTCTCTTGAGCCTGTGCAGAGGTTGCGCCAGCAATGATACCGACGACAGCAAGCATGACAAAAAAAGAGTTTCGCTTCATTGGAACAAATGAGGATGTATTTGTGTGCGTCCGATGATGATAGGAAATAACATCGCGTTTTCCTCGGCAAAAATAATCAAATTATATGATACACCCCCTATTATCCCCTATTTTCTTTAATAATATTGTATTTTTATGAGCTTCTTTTATTCCCGTCTACTAATAACAACCAGATATTCCTTGAAGAGTTAAGAGTTAAGAGTTGAGCAACCTATACAGCAGGGAGTATCCGCCTTTTTCAATGTGAATGTGTTTATTCTAAATTGTGCTACGGATTAAAAGGATTGCACAGATTGATTCATTCTACTGGTGTCAATGAAACGATTAATATGGGTTTTGAGTTAAAACCAACAACGTCTGCAGCGGTTCATAGAGAGGCCTTTAATATGCTACATTTGAGTTTCTGAAGCTCTGATTATCAGAGTTATGCATGGATAAGTTGTGAGAAAATTACAAATGCGGCAACTTAATTTTGTTTATTATTTGCAAATAAATATAAAATTATTCCAAAAGACCTTTGGTTTTATCTCGCTAACTTTGCAGCGAGCAATCAATATTAGATGTAAAAAACGTTTAACTGCAGAACAATGGAAGGAAGCGAGAACCAATTCAAGACCATTCAAGACAAGATAGATCGGCAGATAGCTGAGATTAAAGCAGCGAATGCCGCAGAAGAGGCTGACGAGAAGGCCGCGCAAGGTTGTAATGATGGCCAGACCTCGTGGTGGCGGCGCTTGAAGTCGCAGTTGTTCGGATGATGGCAATGCCGGAAAGAAGATTGCTAAACGTAAAATCACTATAAAGATAAAAGAGAGCTGACAGACAGCATTAACACATTATTTTTAATCATTAATAAATAAACCTATGAAAAGAATCTATTACATTCTGACATTGATCGTCGCATTGTTGTCGGCGAGCATTGATGTAAAGGCCCGAGGTTATGATCCTGATCCCGAGTGGAGTTCGGAGTATTCCAATTCGGCCATTTTCTACATCAGCCTTGTAGGCAGTGATGGTCAAAGTGTCGCGGGCAACTACGCCAATGAGGGTTATCTCGTAGGTGCATACCTGAATGGTGAGTTGCGAGGCAGCGGGACTGTCTCCCTAAATACCGGCATTATTCAGGTACGCGTATGGGGTGACGCCTCCGAGTCTGGTCTCGTGCAATTTCGTGCACAAGTTGGCAATATTGAGTACGAGTTAGGCAGTGTGGATGTCAATTTCGGCAATGACCCCACGTTTGGTACTCCGTCGCAGCCCTATCAGTTGACGTTTATCCCTGTTACGGGAGTTACAGCAGAAGATGTAGAAGTGACGGTCGGCCAAACGGCTAACATCATCTGGGATTTTCTGCCTGAAAATCATTCCACCGTTCTCACGCCGATGGAAATGTACTTTAACTCGAACTTCAACATTTTTAGCTTTAATCCCGAAGTGCCCTCTGTCACGGGTATATCCCAAGGTAGAGGTGATGTCTTCATGACTGTAGGTCCTGAAGGAAGCAACTCTCCTTTCAGTACAACTTTCTACGTCACCGTTCTGATTGAAGAGATCAACGTCGAAAGTATCTCGGCCGGCGAGAGCGGGACGGATATCACGTTGTGGGTAGGCGATTTTTATAGCCCGGACTACAATATTCAGCCAGAAAATGCTACGAACAAGAACGTGACTCTCGCTGTAGCGGATCCGACGATCCTGAACTTATTTATGGGTAATGGACGTGGCTATGTACAAGCCATAAAGGCAGGCACGACGACGCTCACCGTGACGACGGAGGACGGCGGTTTGACATTAGTGTACAACATCACTGTTCTTCAAGCTCCGACAAGCATCCGTCTGAAGGATGAGTACCTCGATGAAAACGGCAGACTTACCATCTTGCGCGACACTAAGTTTGAGTTCACTGCAGATATGTTCGAGGTGACGCCCGCAGATGCCTATTTCGACATCACGACTTTGAAATTCATCTCTTACAATGAGACTATCGGCGAGGCTCTTGCTGGCTTATGGGTGATTGATGGGCACACAATCATCGGTTTCACTCCTTACAACAGATACCAGCTCGAATATAAATACAATGCCATAACATATGAACTCTCCGGCAGTGTTTTTGTCAATGTTCAAGACCTTATCAGCTTCAACACCGGTTGGAACTGGGTAGGCATTCCCTACAAGCTCTCCGTTGCCGACATCAACGACGGCACTAAGGGCAACCTCACTGAGGCCCGCAGCAAGAGTGCTTTCGTATATAACGATGTGTCGTTCGGCCTCTTTGGTGACTTATTTGAATTTGAGCCCAGCAACGGCTACAAGGTCAAGTTCGGTCAAGCTGCCAACCTCATCACAGATATCACCAACGACGATACCAACGATTTCCCCAATACGGAGTATTCCGTCACGACGAAGAAGGGCTGGAACTGGATTGGCAATGCCCTGCCTCGTGCCATCGCCCTTGAGGACCTCATGGGCGAGGTGTTCGACGGCGACATCGTGAAGACCCTTGACGGCATAGCCGAGTATACCGACGGTGAGGGCTGGAGCCAGAACCTTGTCATAGGCGAGCACGAGGGTTTCCTCTACAAAGCTACTGATAACAACCTCCAAATCACTATGGACCCGATTTTCTGCCTCGACAGCGAGGAGTACACCTCTGCTATCATCAACGGCACCTCTGGTTCACACGGTGTCAAGGCTCAGGGCTTCTGGCACTATGATGTCGGCGCTTACCCCAACAATATGGGTATCATCGCTGTCAATGATGTTCTTGCTGACGACAGCCGCTACACCATCGGCGCCTTCGTGGGTGACGAATGTCGCGGTCAGGGCACACTGCAGAAAGGCAAATGGTTTATCGTAGCTCACGGCCAGGGCGGTGAGCAGGTGTCGCTGCGCGTCTATGACCGTCTGACGGGCAAGATGTACGACCTCGACATCGAAGGTTCCGAGAGCATCATCTTCACTGAGATGGCCGGTTCGGCTAAGGCTCCGCTGCAGCTGGGCATGCCTGAGGTAGACGGCATCGCAGGCCTTCGCAGCAGCGCCTCCACCTCCGGCACAGTCTTCAACCTTGCCGGTCAGCGCTTGGACACGCTCCAGAAGGGCATCAACATAGTTGATGGCAAGAAGGTTCTCGTGCGTTGATACACATTAATATTACACGCGTGCGCGGGTGAGGCCCCGCGCCTCTCCCGCGCACGTTCCCGTCCACACTTTCGTTCAACAAATCCTTATTTATTTACTAATCTGGAGGAATAAGAATATGCGGCACAGAATCACACATGCACTGATAGCCCTGACGCTTGCCCTGCCGTTGGCAGCTCAGGACATCTCGCAAATAGCCAAGAGCGACCCGTTGATTATCTCGGGCGCTGTCGGCACGCGCAACACTTACTATCATTCCTCCGGAAGCATGAACTACTCCTCGCCGTTGAGTAATATGGTCTATGCCAACCTCAACCTCTCGGTCTATGGATTCTCGATGCCGTTCTCTTTCTATTTCTCCAACGACAACTTAGACTTCAACTACCCCCATTACTCGTTCAATATCAGTCCGCGCTACAAGAACTGGCAACTCCACATAGGTCAGAGCACGATGCCGTTCAGCTCCTATGTCATGTCGATGCCGTTCAATGGCGTAGGTCTGGAATATACCAGCGACCGTATGCGCGTAGGTATGTTCTACGGTCGTCTGCAAAAAGCAGTCAACGACGACCCTACAGATCCCGGGGCCCGTACGCCACAGTATAAGCGCATGGCCTGGGGCCTGAAAGTGGGCTACGGCTCCACCCGCAACTATCTTGACCTCTATTTCCTGCGTGCCTACGACCAGCAGAAGTCACTCGACCCTGGGTGGATGAGCGTCGTGGAGCCTCAGGATAACCTCGTGGCAGGCCTGCGAGGAGTGGTAAGCCTGAAGCGCTTCCTCTCGTTCCAGGTCAACGCCTCCACCTCTGTCTTGACCTTGGACAAGACGGCGCACCGCGTAGATGACAGCCGTCTCGACCACTTCGACAAGGTCTTCACGGCACGCAACACGTCGGTAGCTCGCTTTGCGGGCGACGTCAGTGCCAACCTCTCGCTGAAGGGCTTCAACGCTCAGCTCTTCTACCGTATGATTCAACCAGACTACAATTCGTTGGGCAACTACTATATGTCCAACAACTATCATAGCCTCGGCATAAACCTCGGCACAGTACTCTTCCGTCGTCTCTCCCTCTCGGCCAGTTTCTCGGGTCAGGAAGACAACCTCACCAATCGTCAGCTCTATACTACGCGCGGTTTCGTCTATAACGCCAATGCCTCGACGCGCTTTGGCCGACACATAGGTCTCAACGTGGGCTACAATGGCTATCGGCAGACACAAGGCGACGGCACCGCACGCATTAACGACACCACGCGCGTAGACCGCATCATGCACAGCTTCTATGTGATGCCGTCTTATTCCACTTCTACGGATAATTTCTCGCACACGGTCTCGCTCTCCTCAAACTATACCCGCAACGAGGATCTGAATCGCTTTGCCACAGGCGAGAGCGACGTGACGACCTACGCCACGGGCCTCTCCTACAACATCGGCGTGCTCCCGTGGGACATGGACTTCACCACCAGCTTCAGCCACCAACGCTCCGATGGTTATAAGAGCCGCTACACCAGCGACATCGCCTCGCTGACGACGTCACGCTCTTTCCTCACCGACCGCAATCTTAATGCCTCGCTGACCCTCTCGATTGTCCGTAATGAGATGCGCTATAAGATGAAAAGCGTCTCGCTCGGCAGCGATATCAGCGTGGGCTACACCCTCAACCAGGTTCACGTCTTCGGCCTCATGGCAGATCTTAGCAAATACGGTGATGTAAATATAAGCCGACGCACCTCGGGCCTCGATGACACCGAGGTCAGCATAGGTTTCAACTACACTTATACCTTCAGCCTCTTCTCGCTGCGCCGTCAGGCCGAGCAAGGCCGCAAAGGCTACCGCTCGGAGTGGGGTAATAAAGGCAAAGGGAAATGACAATGATTAATGAATACTCTTAAGGTTCCGCTCATGAAGCTCCGCAGATACACCTCAGTCCTCATCCTGGCCCTCGTCAGCAGCCTTGTTACGCTGGCACAGGAGGCCGTCACCGTTACCGTGGCGCCCATCCAATATGTCTTGCCGCCTCATCTGGGTAAATATCTCGAAACCCCCGATAAGTATTTCACGCTCACGCTGCAAAACAACACCGATCAGACGCAGAACGTGTATATGGGCATGCAGATAGACCAGATCTCGCCCCAGCCCGATATGCACGTCATCACGCCGCCAGCGCGTCAGCCCGACAAGCCTATAAGTATTGCCCCGCACGACAGCCGTATGTTGAGCCCGACGGAGATGCAGTCGATGTTCAACCATCTGGCTATTACGGACGTATCATCATCGGGCGATGCGAAGAACGGTTTACTGCCTGAAGGTACTTACGAGGCGAACCTCACGGCATATCTCTGGAACCCGACGCTTACCTCCCCCGTGCCGGTGAGCAATCCCCTTAACGGCCGCTGCACCTTCCGCATCTGCTATCTGGCTTCGGCGCCGCGCTTCACCTATCCCACTGTAAGCATAGGTTCGGCTATCAACGGTGACTGGGACTCCGACATACAATCTCTTTCTCTCTCGCTCCTTTCAAAGCAGGACCCCACGTTCATCTGGACGCCGCCCATCAACAATTGCGGTCTCGCTCTCTCGACGATAGAGTACACGCTCACCATCAAGGAAGTAGCGCCTGGACGCACTGCCATAGAGGCTATGGAGAGTGCCGGCTACGTCTATCAGAGAACCGTCTCGACATCGCAATGCCGTATACCCGATGAGTATATCAAACGGATGAGCACCGATGCCACCTACGTGGCACAGGTCGTCGCCAGCAATAATGACAAGGAGGGGCAACTCAATTTCTCCACCTTCGTTGCCGGCGGCAAGAGCGAGGTGAAGCTGTTCCGCCTCACTGACCTCTCACCCGACCTCCTTCCTGATCCGGATGAGGACGATTTCGGTATCCTCTTTGGCCGTTCTTCGCAGCTCGACTCTGCATCCGTCGACTCTCTCTATAAGTTCCGTAATCCAACCATCACCGCGCCTACGTTCTACGAAGGTGCCACCCGCAAGATTTTCATCAACGATGATCTCATTGTTGAGTGGCGCGACGTCTGGCATCTTGGCGGTGAAGGCATGAAGGCCGACAAACTTAAGTTCGAATACGAGGTACAGGTCTTCAACGGCAAGCAGGAGGCCGACCTCAAGAAGGCGCTCAGCGGTACACCTTTCTACTCCAATCGTCTGAAAGGAAATAAGGATACGATAAAATGGGAGAAGCTGAAGGACCACGTGGAGAAAGGCGACTACCTTGTGCTGCGCGTCAAGCCCATCTGTACCAATGAGAAATCTATTGAGTACACGGGCGACGACCTCAATGTCAAGGACTTCGCCATAGTGGAACATATCTATCCCACGCTCATGAATTGCGATGAGGGCGACGGCATCAGCAACACCACGCCTACCGAGCTCTCTGCCGACGAGCTGAAGGGTAAGACCGTGGGGATAGGACAATTTGAGCTCACACTCGGCGACGACATAAAAGGTTCGGGCAAAGACGGCTTCACGGGCACCGGCCACGTGGAGTGGCGCCCCTTGGACAGGAGCCTGAACATAGCGGTTAAGTTCGAGAATCTGAAGATCAACACCGACAACATCGTCTTCTCAGGCACGGCCAAGAGTTATCCTGCCGATGACATGACTGACGAGGAAGTCGTAGAGACGCTTTTCTCTGAGTGGGGCATCGACAACCTCATCTCAGATACCGGAATACCTTACGCCGACGGCCTGCAGTCCCAGGCCAATGACGGAGCACGCTCGCTGGCCAAGGAACTCAACATATCCAACTACTACACATATTATAAGTTCGGAAAAGGTTCAATCAATACCATCCGCAATGCACCCGTAGATGATATCCGCCTCCCGATAGCCATCGACGACCTCTACAACGACTCGCCCGTCGACATTCAGCTGGCCGACATGACCTTCACACCCTCATACGCGGTCACGAACCTCATAGGCGAGTTTAGCATGCCCGACTGTGATATTACCGACAACGAGGTTCTCATCTTCGGTGCGCCATTCCTGTGCATCACGCCCGACCGTCTGCTGCCGGAGACAGGCAACCTCTGTCTGCTTGCCGACTTCAACCTGAAGGACAAGAGTAGCGGCTATAATTGCAAGTTCATTGCTCCCAAGGACTTGCGACAGCCCACTGAGGGTTGCTATGTATCGTGGATCAGCGATGCTTTCAAGGGGCTGCAGCTCCATGTCGAGATGGAAATCCCCCACCTGCAGAAGGAGGAGGACGGTAAGGCTACCGACAAGTTGCCTGTGCTGACGTTGAAGGCCAACATCAGCGATTGGGATGACTGGGTTGCCGCCGGCTCTATGGATGCCTTCCAAGTCAAGGATCTCCCAGGCTACACCTTCCAGCCTGGCACGGTAATCGTGGACCACTCAGAGAAGCAGAATGCCTACGGCTACGGTTTCTCCCTCCCCAAGAACTATGACTTTGGCAAGGCAGGCATAAAGGATATCGAGGAATTCCAGGGCCTCTACATGCAGAACCTCTATGTCGCCATCCCCGACTTCATCGAGTCGTCGTCTTCCAATGGTAAGGTTACCAACGAAGAGGATGGCACAGAAAGCGAGGTGTCTGTGGAACAGGGCCGCATCAAGTTCACTCTGAACCACCTTATCTACGACCAGAATAAGGACTTCACCTGCAAGGCAAGCCTCAACACCTCCGAGGTGCTGAAGGCAGAGACCAACAAATTGGGCGGATGGAGCATCTCGCTCGACGAGATTTATGTCGACGTGCTCCAGAGCCAGATGGGCAACACCGGTTTCCGGGGCAAGTTCTCCGTCCCGCTGCTCAAGGACAACAGCAAGGACAACAAGGGTAAGCGTGCATACATAGCCTATAACGCCTACATGGCCAGTGCCGACAAGGCTGCAGGCAAGACTTATATCTTCAAGACATCGCAGGAAGTAGACCTGTCGCTCGACTTCTTCCTCGCCGAAGCTGTCTTCGACAAGGAACAGACCTATTTCTTCGTGGAGAAGCCTGAAGACAAGGACACGCGCGTGGAACTTTGCCTCGGAGGCAAGGTGGATCTCAGCACCAAGCTCATCGATAATATCGATGATGGTGTAGCCTCCGCGCTTGATTTCTTCATTCCCGACGTTGAGTTCAGCTGCATGCGTCTCGCCAACTGCGAACGTTGGAAGTCGGAAGTCGACAAGAACCAAGCAGCTCAGTACAATAATTGGGTCAAGAAGTGGGGCAATTCATCAGATAGAGGTTCTACCGAGATGAATAACTCCAACGAAAGTGGAAACATCTACTTCGATATCGGCAAGTGGTCGTTCGCCTCGCCTAAGAAGAAGATGGGCGGCCTCGACTTCAACATCACCTCCTTTGACCTCAACACTGATGAGTTCTCCGACAATAAGGTAGGTCTTGACATCGGTGGCGACCTGTCCATGCTCGATGGAGCGTTAGCCTTCGGCACTACCATCTCAATCAAAGCCAAGGTCAACTGGGAAAAGGAAGAAATCAAATACGCTGGCGTAGACTTCCAGGAAGCCCACATCAAATCTAAGCTTGGCGGAATAAACATCGAAGGTAAGCTCGTCGTAGAAAGTGGTTCAACACATAAAGGCTACAAGGGAGACCTGAAATTCGAGTTGCCCGGAGGGCTCTTCTCCTTCCAGGCCGCAGGCGCTTTCGTTGAGGCCGAGAAGCCGAAGGACGTACAGGACAAGGAACGCGCTAAGCGTTGGGCTTCGATGCAAAAAGAAGACGGTATGGCTGTCCGTGCCGACGGCTCCACAATCAGCGATGCCAGCCAGATAGAGATCGACGAGAAGTACACCTACGCCTTCCTTGAGATTGCCGTAAACTCCGATGCGCTCAGCTCTATCCAGCCCGTGAGCATCACAGGCTTGCGGGGCGGCTTCTACATGAACTGCAGAAAGAAAGACCTCAACACCGACTTCTCTGCCGACAACGTAGTGGAGTCTTACGGCATGATAGGCGGAATGATAGGGCTTGACATGAGCTGCTGCGGCGAAAATGCCATAACAGCAGGCGGCCAGCTCACTGTACTCTACGACCTATACAATAAGCGCCTCTCCACCATACGCGTTCGCGCGGACGTTCACGCCATTCTGGGTTCCAATAAGAAGAAAGGCCTCATAAATACCGAGGCTACAATTACCTATCTCTGTAACGAGGAACAGAAGTACTTCGATGTGGATATCACGCTTGATGCCAATGCCGACATGGACGACATGATGCAGGAATTCATAGGTTCGGAATCCTTCGAAGAGCTCAAGAAGGTATCGCAGACAGGACTCAACTCTATTAGTGCAGAGGAAGAGGACGACCACGAAAGCAACAAGAACAAAGACTCCGAAAGCAAGGATAATGCAGAAAAGGCCAAAAATCACCTTAAAGCAGGCCTTACGGTGAACTTCAACTTCCGCATCACATGGATGGATAATTCTGTGAAATACGATAAGCCCAAGTGGCACATCTACGTCGGTAAGCCGCAGGAGGATGAGCGCTGTCGTATGACCTACATCGACTTCTCACTGGGCAAGCGCTCCGACAAGTTCGCCATGTGGGCTACCATCTATGCTGATGCATATCTCTGCTTTGGCAACGAACTACCCGTCAGTGAACTACCTGAAATTCCTCAAGAGATTAGCGAATTTCTGGGTCTTAAGCAGAAGAATGTCGATGCAGGCGACGATCTCAACTCGAAGGCCGAGGCCAACCGGACAAAGGTATTTTCTGAGTTCCAGGGCAGGGGCAACAACGGAGGTGTCATGTTCGGAGGCAAGTACTATGGTGACATAGGACTGAATGCCGGACTCATCTACTTCCGTTCGACAGCGATTCTTGGCGGTGACTTGATGATTCAGAAACTCAAGGATGGCACACACTGTATTGGTGGCGGTGAGGCTGGCCGCAACGGCTGGTACGGCACCGGTCAGCTCTATGCCATGTACAAGGGTGAGCTGGGCCTTGACATCGACCTTTGGATTTTCAGTGGAAAGATCTCGCTTATCAGTGTGGGGCTCGGCGCCCTCCTCAAGGCGGGTCTACCCAACCCCACCTGGGTCTTCGGTAAGGCCAAGGCACACTATCGTCTGCTCGGCGGACTCATCAAGGGCAGTGCCACTGTTCAGTTCAAGGCCGGTCAGGTTTGTACACCAGAGTTTGCCAACCCGCTCGATGACATCCAAATCTTCGGCGATGTCACCCCCGGCGAGGAAGACAAGAGTGCAGGCTGGCGTGACGATAATGCCGTCTCGTGCAACGTCTATCCTCAGTTCAACACCAATATGGAGATGGGCTCCGTCATTCCACTGCTTGACGAGAACAAGGCCTACGAGATGGCAGACTTCGACGAAGACATTACCAAATATGCCGACAAGGCATCGCGGTGGTATCGCTTCATGCTTCTGCCTGACACCATACGCCTGGCATGCTACGACGTCAATCAGGCCAATGCCAAGACACCTAAGGCCATTTACGACGAGAAAATCACCTACAACACTCGCGACCAAAAGCTCTTCAACATCAATTCCGGAAGTCTCGAGATAGGCAAGCTCTATAAGCTCACCCTCTCTGGCATGGCCCAGGAATACCGCAATGGCAAGTGGGTCGATCCGGTCTTCAACGACAAGTCCACCAATTACAAGGATAAGAACGTCCATTGGTATCAGACTCAGACCTATTACTTCCGCACCAGCGACGTCCCGCCCTCATTCAAGGAGGACATAGCCATTTTCCATACCACCTATCGCCAAGATATTCTCCGGCCCACCTTCGCCCTGAAGCGTTCGCGCTGGGGTTTAGATAAGTTCGACGACCCCGATGCTCCCATAAGCCTCCGCATAGAGGTTGCGAAGAAGAATGGACCGTGGGAGACGCCAGACCAGGTGCTCGATAATTTGCAGAGCGACCATGGCTATTATGACGACTACCAGAAATGGCAGGAAATGCGTGATGCTTGCTACCAAGACCAGTACGACCAATGGTATCAAGAGAACAAAGACGCCCTTTCCGGCTTCTTCCTTGTGCCCACGACCTATGAGGACTATTGCGATTACCACGACCTCATACCTCAATACCGTCTTCCCGAGATTCCGAAGGTAGACATTATAATAGAAGGCGAGCGATTTAAAGAAATTGGGGATGATTTGGCAGCTGCTGTTGAGGTCAAAGGAATCTTTGATGACAAGACCTCATTGGTTAACGGATATAATTTAACACAGACAGATGTAAAGATCGAGGGCGTCGGCCTCGATAACGAATTCAAGGCTATTGGCAACACCTTACTGTCCGAAAGCAATGCCTTGACCGGAACAACCCTCCAAACGGGAACCTCTACAGGTAGAGCGATGAGCTCTGTCAAAGCCAGCACGGTGTCCAACGTTGATAAGACAGTCTCAACAACTGTCAACATTCAGGCCACTGAAGCCGCCACCAGAGGCGCAGTGCAAGGCATCAAGGTGAGCGGGCCTGCGCCCGATGATATCATCGAATGGGTCTCTGACACCGTTGTTACCCGACCCACACGGACTCAGGTAACGACAACCCGCACCAATGCCAGCACTACGAGCGAGTCGGCTTCAACCACGCTCTCGGCGGCACAGGCTACAGCAAGGGACACCTCAACCACAACAAACACCTCAGCCACAACAGAGGATACTTCCACTGCACTAACCCATATCCGTCAGAAGTCCGTCACCGACGAGTCAACGGGCGAAGAGGTGGTGTATAGAGAGAGGAGCAAATCCTTTACTGAGGAGGTAGAGAAGGCAACAAGCGATCAAGGCACAGACCTCAGCGGACTGCAACCGTTCAAGCGCTCGACGACTGATGGTGAAGAGGATATTGTCCTTGTGCAGGACGAGCCCGATAAGCCCAGATTCGTGGGATTTGTGCGCAGCGACGACGATGACGAAGGTGAGCTGAAGCTGGCCTACGACCCCAGTCATACAATAGTAGATCACAGCGGTCAGGACTACCGCGTAGTCTATGACAGCTCCACCAAAAGCTACTATAGGGTCTATGGCGACTATGATAAGTATCTTGCTGCGCCGAAGTTCACCTTCGACGGCACCATGTGTCCAAGCCTCGATGAAGAACCGCAGCGCGATGCCTATGCTACCAAGTCGTGGGAGACGCAGTGCTACAACGTAGAACTTGAGGAGGTCAAGGTCGATGACGACTATATCTTCCTGCGCACGAAGAAGGAACTGCCGTCGAATATCTTTAACGTAGTGACCTACGGCTATAAGTATGTGCGCATAAGCCTCAACCGCATCCACAAGAAACGCTATGACGAATTCCTCGAAAACGTCGACAAGCTCGTAGAGATGCAGCGCACCCGCAAGGCCGAGCTTGCTGAAGCCACAATGGGTGATGCCGACATGAGCGACTTCAGCTTTGAGGACGAGACAGGCAATGATGCTCAGGACGTCACTAAAGACCCCATCAGCCAGTATATTGACGAAATGGTGAATAGTGCTTTGGAGGATTCCATCAGCGTGCAGCAGCTCAAACGCGCCACGTCAATCTCCGACTTCTCCGAACGTATCTATGAGACGATTCAGCTCATTCCTGAGCCGGAATTTTATAGCTTCAAGAACTACTACAACGACAATCCGTATAAGTCTCGTGCAAACAACTTCGAGTACGCACGTCTTTCAAGCATCACGCAGGATAATCCGCCACAATCGGCTAGCGATATCGTCAACAAGAAAGCCTACCGCAACAATCCTTACCTCTACATAGGCTACGTCGGCAACTGGGCTATGCTGGGAGGAATAACGCTTAAAGCCAACAGCCAGCTGTTACGAGGACTTGACGTGCAATTTACAGGCTCGGGCATCCGCCGAGGCAAGCGAACGACCTTCAATGGCCTGCTGGCTTCCTCTGCCTCTGACGCCTCTATCTACAAGCTCTACGACGACATGACATTAGGCAACACCGATGACGTCTACCGCGCAGGCTTCAGCGGAGGCTATAACTCAAGCTATGGAGGAGCTTCATCCAACATCAGTGGCCTGACCCAGTGTGAGGAGTATATACGGAGAATCCTCAGCTATGACTGCGCTACAGCTGCCAGTCTGCACGACGCTATCTACACGGTGGCCCACATCGGCAACTACACGAAGCCTGTGGACATCTACAATAAACTGTGGAAGACCTACGACGGCGTCTATGCCAACTATACTATAAACGATAAATTCGCGAACGGCGCATACTACGATGGCAACAAGTTCTCATTCCCCTATCGTCAGGTGTTCCTCATGATATTTGCTGATATCAAGGGCTCCGACCTCCAGCAGTACTTGGTTAGTCAAGCTAATTTGGGGTGGCTCTATAGTCCCAACGGCGACAAACTGGGCTCTAGTCCCAACCTGCCGTGGCGTGTGGCAAACGTGGATCTCAGCCATGCTGTAGCCACTGAAGGCGTCACCTCCGACAGTTGGGGCAACAACGGCACTCTCAGCCGTGGCATGAATCCGGCCGACTTTGGTAAAGGTTTCAAAAAACTCAACTACCAGGTCTATCGTCAGAATTCCTTCCACACCGCACGCAACTATGGCGGCGCAGATAACAGCTACGATATCTGCACGAAGAAAGATGCCAAAGGACTATGGTACGTGCCGCAAGACATCATTAATGTGCAGCGCGACTTCATCTACCTGCCACCTGGTAACATTTCCTCAGATGATGGTTATGGAATGGGCTTGCAAAACAACGTCGACAAATAGCCAGCGAAAAGAGATAATCAAAATTGCCTACGTCGCAGTATTTAAGTTTAATAATGAACGCTTCCGTTAAGCCAAATGAGCAGAGCCAAGTTTGCTTGAGCTATGCCATGGCGAGAAAAGGTCGAATGAAATTCAACGCTTCCGAGATATGAAAAGATTTATATTCTGTCAGTTTTCATTGTTCTTTGCCTTGCTCCTGCCGGCAACCCTTCGTGCGCAGACAGATGTCGCCGCTGACACACTTGTCGCCACTGCCGATCAGCCCATGCCATTCAGCATCTACGTGCTGGCGCGGGCCTATGACGACAGCGTTGTCGTGCGCTGGGCTCCCGACGAATATGTTGCCTGGAAGTTCCTCAACGGCTTTGGCTACCAACTGGAGCGCGTGCGGCGCAGCGACTTCACCATTGACACCCTCGCCACGAACCTGCGCCCCCTCACGCGCAGCAAGTTTATAAGCCGCTTTGCCGAAAACGACTCGCTGGCAGCGGCTGCCGTGCAACTCATCTTCGGTCAGGGCAAGAAGCCCAACGAGACTGATGCCAATCCAGAAACGCCCGGCTCTATCGTGGAACTGCGCGAAGAGCAGCAGACACTCTACGGCTTCGCCATGCTCATTGCTGAACAGCGATCCGACGTGGCCGAGGCTATGGGCTTGCGTTTCATCGACCGCACGGCAGAGCGAGGAGAGGTATATGACTACATCGTGCGACCGCTTGTGCCCGACAGCATTCTCGATGTGCACGCTGGCATCGCCACGGAGCTCTCTCTCGGCAACTTCCGACCGGCGCCCTATGCGCCTGTCGTCACCGACTCCATCGTGCCGCCACGCACCGTGCTGCTCTCGTGGACGGCCGATGAGCACTCGCTCTTCGACATCGAACGACGCACAGGCGACGACGGTGCTTGGCAGCGCCTCAACGCACAGCCCTACCTCGGTGCGCAGACCGATGTCTCCATGTCTGGTCCTGACTTCTTTTTTTCTGACGATGTACCCACGCTCGGAACCTATTACTACCGCCTGCGGGCCTATGACAGTTTCGGCGACCGCACCATGTGGACGGAGCCCTATCGAGTGGAGGTTCGCGACCTCGAGCCGCCTTCTATTCCCGTGCTCGACCGCATCGATATCCTGCGCCCCGACAGCCTCGTGCTCGCACGGATTGTGTGGCACAAGGATACCCTCGAGGAAGACCTCGCCGGCTTCGTACCTATCTACTACCATGAGCTATACACCGGTGGGCAGTGGCTCCCGCTCATCGATACGCCCCTCGCAGCCACCGACACCATGTGCATAGTCGATGTCACGGGGATGCAGACTGGGCTTATCGCAGTGGTAGCCTACGACAGTTCAGGCAACGCCGGCACCTCTGTGCCGATGACAATGCGCATTTCTGACCTCGAACCGCCAGCCGTTCCTACCGGCCTCGAAGCGGTCGTCTCGCCACGAGGCGTAACCACCCTGAAATGGAATCGCTCGCCCGAGCGCGATATCATGGACTATGAGATATGGCGGGCCAACGCGCTTGACCACGTCTTCGCACGCGTCTCGCCTGCAGACCTTCGCGACACCACCTTTGTCGACACCATCTCCGTGCGGGCCAACCAGCGCTACATATACTACCGCATCAGAGCCACCGACTGGAGCGGCAACAGCTCGGCTCTCTCTGAAGCCATTGCCGTGCCCGTGCCAGACTTCTCCACACCCGCCGTATGCCGTCTCGACAGCTTCGATGTCGACACCGAGCGCGTGATGATCATCTATGCCGCCTCGTCGGAAGCCAGCGTGAAAACCCACCGGGTGCTGCGCCGCCTTGAGGATGAAACCAAATGGACACTCATAGCACAAATCGATGCCGACTCACTCGGTCCCAGCCATCGCTTCCTCATCGAAGACCGCCCGCCCTACCAACAGGAACGGCGCTACTACTACGCCGTGGAGACCCTCTCCCGCTTGGGCGTCAGTTCAGGCCTGAGCCCACAGCAGTCGGTAGTATTCCGAGGACCACGTCAGCTCGACGTGCCGCTCACGCTCTATGCCGCCTACGACGAGAAGAACCACGAGACGCGCCTCACATGGGAGACAGGTGGTATTCCCACCGACTCGCCCTACTACTACGCTGTCTATCGTCGCGGAGCCGATAAGCCCGATTTCAAGTTCCTCACCTCGACGCCGGCCGACAAACCTGTCCACACCGACTACCTGCAACGTACCGGCACCGTGGGCGAGTACTATGTCAAGATTATCTTCCGTGACGGACGGCAAAGCTTGCCCTCGAACACCGTCAAGGTCGAAGGGAAGTAACTTTAATGTATAATGATGTATAACGAGATCGCCCTTTTATTGATATGAGAAAATACGTTTTTTATTATTTTTCATTATTAATTACGTTGGTGGTCGCCTCCTGCGCCGAACTCACCGAACCGGTAACCCTGCCGTCGTCGATGACACTGGAAAGGCATGATGTGACGCTGATGGTGGGCGACTTATGCGTCATCCATCCCGTGTTCATCCCTGATTCGCTGAGCAACAACACCGTGTTCTGGATGACAGACAACCCCGAGGTCGCTACGTTCATCATGGGCGACACTCTTCTCGGGGTGAGTCCCGGAAAGACCAATGCCATAGCGATTGCCGTGACTGACTACAACAAGATTGACACTTGTGCCGTAGAAGTCATTGAGCGGTGGACGCTGCCCGAGGAGGACTTCCCGCACGAGACCATCGTCTATGCCAACGTTGTAGTGCACGGAGAGCCTGCCACCGACGACCATATCATCGCAGCCTTCATAGGCGGCGAGGTGAGAGGCATCGGCGAGATGTTTGAGATGCGCGGCCACAGCGTCATGCGCATCCGCATCCACGGCGACTTCGTCGAGCCCGATGAGATGGACGTACAGTCCGTGACTCTGCGCTGCTACACCCGCAGCAAGCATCTCCTTGAAACATTCGACTACTGGCTCTACTTTGACGGCGAGACACACGGCACGCCTTCAGCGCCTGTCCGCCTTGAGATCAGATGATATTTACAGATCCATTGTCTAACGTGTTTGTCTTTTGCAATATGAAAAAAACTTTCCTCTTAATTCCTTCTTTATTGGTTCTTTGGCTGTTGGCTGCGTGTACCCTGTCGTTAGATGAGTATGCAGTACCGGAGGAGAAGCAAGGCTTCGACGAACCCGTTACGGTGGAGTTGCCTGTCGGTACTATGGAGTACCAATACAATGACGGCGTGCTACCTGTCACACGTCGCATCGAAGAGTATATTACCCATGCCGACTCCACTGCCGTCTATTTCAGTTCCGACATTCCGAGTAAGTGGTTGCCTGTCAAGGGTAGCCTTCTTGCTGCCGGCTGCTCTCGCACCCTGCCCGAAGGACTGAGCCACCGCGTCATTGCCGTTGAGCGGGTGGGCAGTGAGTTTCGCGTCAGCATAGAGCCTGCCACGCGCCAGGAAGTCTATAAGAAATTTGAAATAAATCTTGACTTCGACTATGTGGCACCCGATTTGCCAGTCTATGACAGTCTGCAGATCGACAGTATGGGCATCGACCCTGAAGACCTCACCATAACCGACTTCTCACTCGTCGACTCCGTCTATGGTGCACCAGAGGACGGTAGTCCGCGCTACGTCCGCACCCGTTCAGAACGGATGACGGACAGCGTGACACTCAACAGGACCTTTACCTTCAGTTTCTCTAAATCTGAACAATCGAAGATAGATTTCACCATTGATTTCGGCATCAAACATACCCTGAAGCAAAAAGTTCATTACGAAGAAAGTAAGGATAAAAACACCAAGGAACAGTATTCTATCGACCAATCCGAGACAGAGCTTTCAATCCAGGGTAACATTGGTGGGAAAAAGGGAAAAGAAATCCAGCAGGCCGACTCGCCCTACGACCCTCAGGAGTGGGATAAGCTGATGGAGCAACTTAAGGAAGTAGGCTCTGCTGACAATCTTAAGAAAAGTCCCAAGATAGCCAAACTGGCTTTGCCGATACCCGGTTTGCCAGTGGTTCTCGTCTTTGAGTTCAACTCCGATATCAGCGTTCAAGGTACATTCTTCGGAGGCGCCAAGATAAAGTATTCGCATCCTCAGATGAAAGTTGGTTATACCTACGATGGCAATACTGACACAGAAAAAGAGATAAACGAGAAAATCCGTGATGGCGAGGTTACTTTAGAAGAGATCTACATCGGTGGTAAACTCAGTGCGTCACTCGGTCTCCGCGTAGGAGCCGGAACGGAACTGCCAGGCCTCGGGATTGGAGCAACTGTCGGCCTGGGCTTCACTGCTGGAATCGAATTCAACGCGCAGAAGAGATTAGTCCGCGGCTACACTATTGTTGACGAGGAAAGTACCTACATCAAGTTCTATTCCGACTTCACGGCCGATTTCCGAGTCTATTTCGCCCCCTTAGGTCTTACGTTGGCTGGTGTCACAATGCCCATCTTGAATAGACGACTCTTTGAGAAGACTATTTACTTTACACCGCGCATTAACACAACTCTCACTAAGGGTACGTTCAGCGTGAAGACTGCCTACGACCCTTTGTACAATGAGGATATGCCTATGCTTCACTATAATGTTGATTTCAACTTTGAACGCCTCTACACATTCAACAACTACTGGAGCAAAATGGTCACCTCGCCTCGCCTCCGTGTTTACTATGGCGACGGCTTCGATTTCGATTACGATGACTTAAAGACCAAGGGCGGAAAACTTGTCTCAGGCGAGCAGGTAGTGGAGGCCGACTCGACATACAAATTTGTTTTCAATCAGGCTGACCTCTCTAAGCGCGAGTCTGTAATTACGTGCGTGCCTTGTCTCTATGATGCTACTGACAAGATTACCACAGAATTTCGCTCTCATGCCAAACATTTTGGTCTGCAGAAACCTAAGATAAGCTACTACAAATATAAACAGCTCAAGGGCTTTTCAATTCAGGAGCAGTACGACAAGTTGGAAAAAGATGAGGGTAAAGAGGCTGCTGATGAGTTTTTCGAAGACCTGAAGTTTGCCTTCCCTACCGTTGCGTTATACTATAAATATTACAGCTTCTGGTTCAAGTTCAAGTTTGAGAACGCACCTTTCATCAACGAGTGGGGGGTTGACGTGGAAATGGTAGGAAGCAACGACAACACTGATATTATCTATAAGAAACGTGTCCCAGTGGCTGAGAATCTCAACGGTTCTATGCGTTCAGGAACGAAAAAGCTTATACTCGAATTTGTGACATATAAGGCTTCAAAAGTGTCAGGCGGAGACTGCTACCAAGTGCGGTTGAGACCATATTCTATCAACATGCTCGGAGAAGAGACGCAGCACAACTGGACTCCTTGGCGCGATATCTACCATGGTGTTGACAACAGCGACGATGCTGACGCCGAGACGTTCTCGGCCTCGTTATGATTGGAGCGAATGGACGTATAGACTCACGGATGGGCGCTGCGGGCCAAGGGCGCCGTGGGTTATGGCTTTTGCTGCTGGCGCAGGTAGTTGTCGAGGTTCTTGCCTGTGAATTTCTCGAATGATGAGCGGAGCGTCTTGGTCGAAGCGAATCCGGCATCGAGACAGTCTTGTACGCAGGTTGCACGGCCACAGCGGATCATGCGCTGGACCTCTGCAATGCGGTGGCGGCTGATATACTCGTGGATGTCGTAGTAGCCCTGGCTGCGTACGCTCTGTAGCATGAGGTGGCGGTTGATGCCCGTGGCGGTGCAGAGCTGGTCGCGTCCGAACTTAAAATCGGTCCAGGCGCTTTTGTTGTGCTGCATCCATTGCTCCATAAGCTCGAAGCGGTGATGGTTGGCTTCGTTGAAGTCATCCTCTTCCTGCCGCTGCAGGTCTTGGATGTTTTCAATCTGTTGTTGTTCGGCCTCCTCAATGATTTCAGGCAGAGGTAGTCCTATGGCTATTGTCTCGAGTGTGCGGAAGCACAGGTATGCGTTGACGGCGGTGAAGATGAGCGTCCAGCAGCAGAGGTGCCCTATACTGTAGTCGATGGTAAGCCAGATATAAATGCAGAGGCTCAATCCCAAGGCGAAAGCGTAACCGAAGAGGTAATGCGGCGTGTCAGGGTTACGCAGCATCACCCGTGGGAGTCGGAAAATATTAACGATATAGTATATTGATAAGCCAAGCATTGCGAACCGCAGGAGCAAGTCGCTGGTGAAGAGGTTGTCGCTGATATCGGCCAGCGACCTAACCTGTATTGGCCTGTGGCCTACGAGCAGCATCAGGCCGTAGATGGCAAAGAGGATAACGGCAGGGAGGGCGTAGCGCATGGAGCGTCCCCATTGCAGGAAACCCGGCATCGTGATGCTCAGCGGGTAGATGGATTGCAGGAAGATGGTGGCGGTAAGCGTTAACAGCATCGCCGGATGTAGTAAGCCGGGGTTGCTGTTGGCAATGGTCGTTTCAAAGATAAGCGTACCGAGAATGACTGCAGAGAAGATGCCCACAATCCACGCAAGCGACAGATATTCAACCTTATGACGCGCGAAGACACTGATGACGGCTGTCATCATCAGATGCGCCGTCAAGGCTACAAGCAGGCAATTGTGGAGGTTGACGAAGGCTGGCATTACGGATTATTATTATGCTCAATCGGTGTGAGCATGGCAAAGATATAAAGCAAAGGTAAATGTGGAAAGTGAAATAGGAAAAATATTCTGTTGGCAGGCTTCTTTTGTCGAAAAAGGCAAAGGAAAATGTAAAAATGAAAAATATTCAGGCAAAACGGATGACATTAAAGAATTATATTTATATTTGCAGACGAAACGAATCTTTAAAGCGAAAATACTATGTACGAAAAGATTAAAGAGACAGCCGCCTGGCTTCGTGAGCGCATGCCCTCGAACCCCACGACGGCTATCGTCCTGGGCACGGGCTTGGGACGTCTGGCTGAGGAGATAAGCGTGACCTTGAGTATAGAATACAAAGATATCCCTAACTTCCCGGTCTCCACGGTCGAGGGTCACAGCGGGCGCTTGATTTTCGGCAAGCTGGGCGATAAGGACATCCTGGCGATGCAAGGTCGCTTCCACTACTACGAGGGTTACTCGATGAAGGAGGTGACATTCCCCGTCCGCGTGATGTATGAGCTCGGCATCAAGACCTTGTTTGTGAGCAACGCTGCCGGCGGCATGAACCCTGAGTTCAAGATTGGTGACCTGATGATTATCACGGACCACATTAATTTCTTCCCCGAGCATCCGCTGCACGGCCCCAACTTCCCTACGGGACCACGTTTCCCCGACATGCACGAGCCCTACGACAAGGAACTCATACGCCTGGCCGACACTATTGCTGCAGAGAAGGGTATCAAGTTGCAGCACGGCGTGTATGTGGGCACCCAAGGTCCTACGTTCGAGACTCCCGCCGAGTATCACATGTACCGCATGCTGGGCGGCGACACCGTAGGGATGAGCACCGTGCCCGAGGTTATCGTAGCCCGCCACTGCGGCATCCGCGTCTTCGGCGTGTCGGTAGTAACGGACCTTGGAGGTTTTGATGTGCCTGTAGAGGTGAGCCACGAAGAGGTTCAGAAGGCTGCCAACGCAGTTCAGCCCATTATGGCCGACATTATGCGCGAAATGCTTCTAAGAGTTTAAGGTTTAAAAACTAAGGATTAAAATTGGAGATAGCAGAATTGGGTGAGTTTGGGCTGATACGCCACCTCACCGACGACATAGAGATAAAGAATCCAGAGACGCTGAAGGGCGTGGGCGACGACTGCGCCGTACTGGCCTTCGGCGATGATAAGCGCGTACTGGTGACAACGGACTTACTGATGGAAGGTGTACACTTCGACCTTCAGTACACACCGCTGCGGCATCTGGGCTACAAGAGCGCCATCGTCAACCTGTCGGACATCTACGCCATGAACGGACGTCCGCGCCAGATGACGGTGTCGCTGGCCCTCTCGAAGCGCTTCTGCGTTGAGGACCTCGAGGCATTCTACGACGGCCTGCGCATGGCCTGCGACGCTCACGGCTGCGACATCGTTGGCGGCGACACTACGTCGTCGCTCACGGGGCTGGCCATCAGCATCACGTGTATCGGCGATGTCGCCAAAGATAAAGCGGTCTTTCGCAACGGAGCCAAGGACACCGACCTCATCTGCGTCACGGGCGACCTCGGAGCTGCCTACATGGGGCTGCAACTGCTGGAACGCGAGAAGGGCGTCTACAACGCTCAGATACGCGAGGCACGCCAGCGCGGCGAGGACCTCTCTGCCCTACCCCCCTTCGAACCCGACTTCAGCGGCCGCGAATACCTGCTGGAGCGCCAGCTGAAGCCTGAAGCACGCAAAGATATCATCGAGGCTCTGGATAAGGCCGGCATAGTGCCTACGGCCATGATGGACATCAGCGATGGCCTCAGCAGCGAGCTGCATCATATCTGCCAGCAGAGCCATGCAGGCTGCCGCATTTACGAGGAGCGCCTGCCCCTCGACTACCAGACAGCGGCAATGGCTGAGGAGTTGAACCTGAACGTTACGACCTGCGCCCTGAACGGCGGCGAGGATTACGAACTACTGTTCACCGTGCCCCTCACGATGCACGACAGCGTCAGTGCCATCCCTGGCGTGAAGGTAATCGGGCACATCACCAAACCTGAGCTGGGCCTCCAACTCGTATGTCGCGACGGCGCGGAGATGGAGCTGAAGGCCCAAGGGTGGAATCCGTTGAAAATGGAGAATAGGGAATAGGGATTAGAGAATAGAGATTAGGGAATTTAAAGGTGGAAGGTGACCTTATCCATATAAATGAATGGATGCGACCATTGTCATGGCTGTATGGTTGCGGCGTGAAACTCCGCAACCTACTCTTTGATTGTGGCATTCTCAAGCAGACGAGTTTCCCGCTGCCCGTGATATGTATTGGCAACATCACAGTCGGCGGAACTGGCAAGACACCGCACACCGAATTCCTGCTGCGCCTGCTGCAGACTGACAAGCGCGTGGCCGTACTCAGCCGGGGATACAAACGCAAGAGCCGCGGCTTCAGACTTGCAGATCTGAAGACATCAATGTTGGAGGTCGGCGATGAGCCATGGCAGATGAAACATAAGTTCCCTGAAGCTATCGTTGCCGTTGATGCCGACCGCCGGCACGGCATCAACCAACTGCTGACGCGCGAGGAGACGCGCGACACCGATGTCATTCTTCTCGACGACGCTTACCAACACCGCTACGTGAAGGCAGGCCTCAACATCCTGCTCACCGACTACCACCGTCTCTTCACCGACGACGAGCTGTTGCCTGCCGGTCGCCTGCGCGAACCCGTCGCGGCAAAAGAGCGGGCCAATATCGTCGTCGTGACGAAGTGCCCTGCTGAGATGAAGCCAATGGACTATCGCGTCATACAAGAAGCGCTGAACCTGAAGCCTTACCAAGACCTGTTCTTCTCAACGTTCCGCTACGGACCCCTGCACCGCCTCTTCAGCGAGACGCCCGGACAGACCGAAGAGCTGACGCCTGACACACACGTCTTGCTGCTCACAGGTATAGCCTCGCCGCAGCAGATGCTCATGGACCTGCGCTCCATCACTCGCCATATCACGCCCCTCAGCTTTGCAGACCACCATCAATTCGAAGCCCACGACATACAGCGCATCGAAGAGGCCTTCACCGCGCTGCAAGGCAGCAAGCGCTTCATCATAACAACGGAGAAAGATGCCACACGCCTGATGCTCGTCAACGAACTCTCGCCCATCGTGCGCCGCCACATCTACGTCCTGCCCGTCGAGGTGGCCTTCCTGCGCAACGAGGGCCCGGATTTTGAGCGACTCATTCGCGAATACGTCCAGCACCACCGACGCTAACCCACATACACACAGAATACGACAAGGGGGCGTGTCAAAAGTAACAGACACGCCCCCTTGCCGTATTCTGTATTGAGCCTTACCACATCTTAAACTCAAAAGGCAGGCGAGCATAGATGCACTGATCAATGCGCTGAGGATGCAGCATCCGTTGCATCGTAAAGACAAAAGGATAAAGGTCGCCGAAGGATGCACGAATGCGCTCGTCGAAGTAGCTCTCCTTTTTCTGCTGCATCAGCTGCGCCAGGAAGTCGGGCTGAGCGGGATAGCGGTCAACAGAATACTTCTCAAGCTCAGCGAGTTTGGCTGCTTCAGCGATAGCATCCTCAAGGTTCCCGAGCTGATCCACGAGCCCTATCTTCAGGGCCTGTTCGCCAGTCCATACTCGGCCTTGGCCAATGACGTCGACACTGTCCTGCGAGATCTTGCGTCCCTCAGCAACGCGCGAGGTGAAAAGGTCGTAGCCCTGCTCTATCATTCCCTGCATGAGTGCGCTCTCGCTTTCGTCGAAGGGCCGTGCCGCGAAGGAGAGGACGGCAGCGCCACCGAAGTCGGCATGTTTGTTGGTTTTCACTACGTCGAAGTGAAGCCCCAGCTTATTCTCGAGAAGTTCGGAGGCATCAGGAACCATTCCGAAGATGCCTATTGAACCCGTCAGCGTAGTCGGTTCGGCAAAGATCTTATTCGCGCCACAGCTGATGTAGTAACCGCCGCTGGCAGCCAAGCCGCCCATCGAGACCACGACAGGCTTCTCTGCCTTGAGCAGCTGCAGCTCGTGCCATATCTGCTCGCTGGCAAAAGCACTGCCGCCGGGAGAGTTGACGCGCAACACCACGGCCTTCACCTTATCGTCCTTGCGCAGCTTCTGCAGTTCACGAATCGTAGGCATTGTCTCTATCGACACCGAACCTGCATTGAGGGGGCTCGTAGAGGCCACCATATCCACAATCTCGCCATAGGCGTAGTAAACGGCCACGCGATTCTTCTCGTTCTTTGTCTTAGCAGCAGCCACGAGGTCGGCAGGCGTGACGAAGTTGATAGGACGTTTCTCTTTCAGGCCAAGCTTCGTGCGCAGCAGAGCCTTGAAGCCGTCGAGATAAGCCAGCGTATCCACCAGCCCGCACTCCACGAGCATCCCTGTCGGCCGCATTGCCGTGAGCGTATCAGCCAAAGCATTGAGGTTGTCGGACGTCAGCTTACGGCTGTCGGCAACCTCACTGCGGAACTGGTTCCAGATGCTGTTGAGGTAAGCCTCCGTCTGCAGGCGGTTGGCCTCACTCATCTGAGTAAGTATATACGGCTCTACGGCACTCTTGAACGTACCCACCTTAAACACCTGCATCTTGACGCCCAGCTTCTTCATGGCATCGGTGTAGAACATAGGCGCACCGCCCATGCCGTGCCAGTCTACGATACCTTTAGGATTCACTACCACCTTATCTGCCAAGCTGGCCAGATAATAAGCGCCCTGACTGTAGATGTCGCCATAGGCATATATCCATTTGCCGCTCTCCTTATACTTGAGCAGAGCCTGACGCAGCTCCTGCAGCATGGCTGGCGTGCCACCGACAAAGGTGGAACTGACCTCGAGATAGATACCTTCGACCTTATCATTCTTTGCCGCCTCGTCGACTGCGGCGAGCAGCTCATCGAGGCCGTTGCTCCCAAACGACTCTCCCATGATGGTCGCAAAGGGGTTTGCGGCCGGAGCCCTCTCCTCGAGCGTGCCCGCGAGATTGATACGCAGCACGGAACCTTTTGTCACAGCCGTCGTCTGACTCTCGCTGACCGTCATGCCCACGAGTGAAATCAGGGTGAATACAAACAGCAACAGGCAGGCCAGTCCGATGCCCACTACCGTTGCAAATACATACTTGAGAAAATCTTTCATTGCTTAAAATATTTAGATATTTAGAAAATCCGCGATTTTGTACTTTAATAATCATTAGACGCTCTTAATGTGGCCAAAAGTTGCAAAGAAGCTTTCTTCGCGGCATGCTTCCGCAGGTTGTTTCACAGCTATTTCTACTTCGCACTTAGCGCGAGCCTATCCCCATATATTCCAGTGCCTGATGCGGATAGTAGTTCATAACCAGTTCGTCGGGGAAGTCGCTTTCGGTCAGCAAGGGCAAAGCATACTGGTAGTCGGCTATGGAGAATGAGATATGTGCGTCAGAGCCCAGGATGACCGGAACATCCAAGCGGCGACAGAGCCTCAACAGTTCGAGGTTGTTGGGCCGTGCCGCTGTCTTGCCCCGCAGCGGAATCAGGCTCGACGAGTTTATCTCGAGCAGCGTCTGCGTACGTGCTGCGGCACGCACGATAGGTTCGAAGTCCAGCTCTGCCGTGCCATCGCCAGGATGACTGATGATATGAGTCCAGGGGTTCTCGATGGCAGCTATCATGGCATCAGTGTTCTGAGTGCGCGTGCCGCCTTGCCAGCAGAGGGCATGTATGCCGGCGATGCGTATGTCGCAACAGCGATAGTGCTTCTCGTCGAGGTCGAGGCGCCCCGTGGTGTCGAGGATGTTAAGCTCCACGCCCATGAGCAACCTCACTCCATACATCTGTCTTGGCACTACGTGCAGGTTGCGGAAATAGATGGAGTCGCAAGCTCCGGGCAAGGCCGGAGCATGCTCTGTGATGCCGAGAATCTCAAGGCCTTTGTCCGCGGCCGCCTGCGCCATCTCCTGGATGGTACTGTAGGCATGGCCGGAAGCTATGGTATGAGTATGTAGATCTAATAGAGTCCGCATTATGTAGTAATCTTTATTCCATGATTATTCCGTAGGGAGGGCTGCAAGGTTCTGCTCTTCGCCCACTATCCACAGGACATCGCCCGCAGCGAGCGGCGTCTGCGGGTCGGGTGCTACGAGGCTGCTGGAGTTCTCTTGCTCGAGGCCTACCACCATGACGTGGTAGCGCTGTCGCAGTCCGCTCTCCTGAATGCTTTTGCCCCTGAATATCGACTGTCGGCCGATGACCAGTCGTTGCAGTTTCATCTCACCGCCGCTGTCGGTGCCGCCCTCACGTACGCGCTGTGCCTGCCGCTCCATGGCTCGCATGAAAGCTGCCAGCTGTTCGTCGGAGCCTATCACCTGCAGGCGGTCGCCCGGCAGGATAGGAGTCTGCCCCGAGGGGATATTCAAGCGCCGGTTGCCTCGCAACACCGACACCACATGCACGCCGTAACGGTGTCCGAGGTTAAGCTGCGCCAGCGTCTTGCCGCCCCACGGCACACCCACGGGCACACTGACCTCTGAGAGGTGCACATCGCGCTCCATCAGCCGGCCTGCATACTGAGGCCGCTGCCGCGCCTGCTCCAGCTCGCGGCGGTTAAAGTTGTCGGTGAAAGTCTGCGCCATCAGCTGCCCCTGCTTCTTGAGCGAGCGGTTGGAGATGATGACGAAGACAATCAGCGCTATCAGCGTCAGCCCCAATGCCCCACTCCACTCCATCGTGTGCCCTACGATATATCCCACGAAGGCCGCCCCCATGAGAATGCGTAACAGCTGCACGGCAATAAGCGGCGCACGGTTGAAACGGCTGTCGTTCCAGAGCGCTTTGAATGCTCCGGTTTGGCCGTGCTTCATCATCAACGGCCGAAGGAAAGGCGACACGGCCAACAGCGCCACGGCGGCCGTGATGTACCCGTTCCAGGGTTCGGGCACAAAGCGGTCTATAAGCGGTCCCACGAAACCAAGCATCAGGCTCAGCACCGCCACACACAGCACGCCATATATTAATAATGTACGCGCGACATCTATCAAATAGTTGCGCCAATAGTTATCCTGACCTACCACTGACGGAGCCTCACCCGTGTAACGGTCCAGCAGCGCCGTCACCCGCGCGGGCAGATGGCGCGAGAGGCCGTTGTAGGCAGGCACGGCCAGGCGTATCATATAAGGAGTAGTAAAGGTCGTGAACACTGACACAGCCACTACGATAGGGTACAGGAAATCGCTCGTCACGCCCAGCGAGGTGCCCAGCGTGGCCAGGATGAAGGCGAACTCGCCTATCTGCGTCAGCGAGAACGAGCATTGCATTGCCGTCTTCAAGGGCTGGCCTGCCAAGAGGAAGCCACCCGTGCCGAAAATCGTCTGCCCAAGTATGATGGCTGCTATGATACATAATATAGGTAAGGCATACTGACCAATGAGCGCAACATCAACCATCATGCCTACCGACACAAAGAAGATTGCGCCGAAGAGATCCTTGACAGGGTTTACAAGGTGGTCTATAGCCTCAGCCTCTATCGTCTCGGCCAGGATGCTGCCCATGATGAAAGCGCCGAAAGCTGGCGAGAAGCCTACGGTCTGGGCCAGGACGACCATGCCGAAACAGAAACCAAGGGAAACGATAAGCAACGTCTCGCTGCTCATGAGCGACTTCACGCGCCGCAGGAACAGCGGCACCAGGAAGATGCCGACGACAAACCAGAGAACCAGGAAGAACACCAGCTTAATGATGCTCGCCACCATCTGGAGCCCCTCAACCTGCTGGCTCACTGCCAATGTCGACAACAACACCATCAGCACGATGGCCAATATATCTTCGATGATGAGCACGCTCAGCACCATGCTTGCGAAACGCTGGTGACGTAGGCCCATATCGTCGAAGGCTTTAAAGATAATGGTCGTCGACGACATCGCCAACATACCGCCAAGGAAGAGGCTGTCCATACGCCCCCAGCCGAAAGCTGTGCCGGTAGCAAAGCCTACACTCATCATACACACGATGATTGTCGTAGCTGCTATGATAGGCGCTGCGCCCATCTTCATAATCTTCTTGAACGAGAACTCCAGGCCCAAGGCAAACAACAGGAAGATAACACCTATGTCCGACCACAGGTGCACGTTCTCCATGTCCGTCACGCTGGGCATATACGGCATATTAGGCGAAGCCAGGAAGCCCGCCACGATATAGCCCAGCACCAACGGCTGGTGCAGGCGCTTGAAAATCAAAGTCATTAACCCTGCGCTGATAAGTATCAGCGCCAGATCAGCGATTAGAGGTTGCATGCTGCAAATATTGAGAGAAAAGAGAAGAAGAGAAAAGGTTATTTATTCTTCTCTTTTCTCTGATTAATTTTTCTCTTTTCTGTATTAACTCGCTCGCGAGTTAATACAAGAAACCGAACAGCCAGAGGGGAATCTGCTGACCCCATCCGCGCTCCATGTCCGAGCGTGCGTAGGTAACGTCGGGGTGCTGGCGGCGAGGCGGCTCTGAGCATACGCGATAACGAAGGCCATCGACGGTGAACGAGCTCAGGCGGTCGCCCATGCGCACGTCATGCGACGCCCACAGCGCGTTCTGGAAGAACGTCTCGAAGACATCAATCTGCTCCATGCGGTTGGGGTAGATAGCATACATCAGGTTGGAGTTGTGCATCATGATGCGTGCCGGTTTCTTCGGGAACGAGTCGCCCGGATGGTAGATGATGTTTATCAGGCGCGCGTCAGAGAGATATTTGATGTAGTTCATCACCGTGGCGCGGCTCGTCTCAATGTCTATTGCCAGCTGGCTGACGTTGGGCGCCGACGGACGGTCTACGGCCAGCAGATAAAGCAGCTTCTTCAACTTAGGCAGGTATTTCAGCTCAATCTGCTTGATGAGCAGGATATCCACCTCTATCATCATATTCATCGTCTTGAGCAGGTTCTCCGAGAAGTTGCGGCGCTCGAGGAAGAAGGGATAGAAGCCGTGGTGCAGGTAGCTCTGGAAGATAGGCAGCGGGTTCACCACGTCGAGCACCTCGTTGGCGATGCGCTCGTGGTTGCGCAGGATCTCCTTCAGCGTGTAGGCCGGGAAGTCGCTGCCCGTCTTCAGGTTCAGGAACTCGCGGAACGAGAAGCCGCGCAGGTTGTAGCTGTCCACCAGGCCGTTCAGCTCCGGGTTCTCATCCTTCAGACGCATCACGCTCGAGCCGGTGAAGACGATACGCAAGCCCGGATTCTCATCGTGGCAGCGCCGCAGCTCCTCGCTCCAGTTGGGCTGTTTGAACACCTGGTCTATGAGCAGCACCTCGCCGCCCATGGCACGAAACTCGCGAGTGAAGTCAGCCAGCCCTTTGCCTTGGAAATAGAAATTGTTCATATTAATGTACAGGCATTTGCGGCTCCGCACATCAAAATGTTCCTTCGCGTACTGCAGCAAGAACGACGTCTTGCCCACTCCGCGCGTACCCTTGATACCAATCATCGGGCGGCGCCAATCAATCTCGTCCATCAGCTTGCGATGCACGGGCAGGTCGATATGGTCCACCAAATAAGCGTGTGTCCTGAAGAATGTTTCCATATATATTTATTTAGTTTTTTCGCCGCAAAGATAATCAAGAACGAGTAAACTGCAAAGTCCGAATTAGCAAAAAATAAAATATTAATAATATTTAACCCTTTGCCACTTACCTGCACATTTCCCCTCCCCCACCCTCTATTCTGCACAAAGAGAGCCCGAAAAGAACCGTCGCCACCGCGATTATTTTATTTTTTTCTTTCAAAAGTACCGCACATGTCATTGTTATTAAAAATATAATATGTAACTTTGACGGCGTAAAGTCAAAGGAAAAAGATTAATATGAGCACGCAATCCAACCAGAAATACTTTGCTTTCATAAGCTATCAGCGCGAGGACGAGAAATGGGCCAAATGGCTGCAACACAAACTGGAATACTATCACTTGCCTTCGACAGCCAATGGTAAGGAGCTGCCTGGGAACATGCGCTATGTCTTCCGCGATATAGATGAACTTAAAGTCGGAGGACTGGAACCCCAAATATATGATGCGCTCCAACGGTCGCAGAACCTGATTATAATATGTTCACCTAACGCAGCTAAATCGAAGTGGGTCAACAAGGAAATCTCAGATTTCATAGCCATGGGGCGCGCCCATCGCATCTTCCCGTTCATCATCGCTGGTGCCCCTCATACCAAAGACAGCAACGAATGCTTCCCGCCCGCGTTAGAAGCGTTGCCCTCGCAAGAAGAGCGAGTAGGCGCAAATATCACCGAAGGAGGACGGGATTTTGCCGCAGTGAAGCTGATTGCCGGAGTCGTTGACATCGATGTCAACGACCTCTGGCACCGCTACGAGCGCGAGAGGCGGCGGCGCAGACTCCTCTGGACGCTGGCCGCCGCCCTGATGATTGCGCTGAGCGTTGGCGTAGCTCTATGGATGTGGCGTATGAACACAACTCTCGAACGCCAGAACAGAACCCTCACTATTGAGAGCATCAAGTCAGGCAGCAGTGAAGTGATTGCAATGGTAGAACGTGGCGAATACATCCAGGCCATATATCGCTTAGTCCCCCTGATTGCGCTTTGGAAAGACAAGTACCGCGAGGAGGCTCCAATCTTCGAACAAGCTCTGAGAGCCGTCTACCACACGACAACTCCGGATGTGGCCATGCAGACCTACACTACTCCATTATCACTCAAACAAAATGTTCTGGATGCCGATAGTGACTACTTCTACGTTAGAGACGCTTCGGAACGCCAAGTCCTGCGCTACGACATGAATTCCGGCGAACTCGCAGATACGATATTCCCTGCACGCCCGAAGCATGAAGGCGCATACATAGAGGATGTCAAGAAAGGCAGAATCCTTTACACAATAACCGACAGCACACAAGCCAACGGCAAAACGCGGTACCTATATGATAGCCATACAAAGAAAGAGTATCGTTTTTTAGAGTGTGGCGCTACAGCACAGTTCATTTCTGAAGATTACATCATCACAGAACCGTATGAGCAGGGCGGCTCGTACCTATATCGCATACAAAAAGATGGAATCCATAAAGTCGACAAGCCATGCCTCCCATATTATACTACCACCACTGCCATCTGGGGCGATACGCTTGTCGTTACTGATGGATGCAAAGTGTGGGCATGGAGCATCTCCAAACACCAGGATCTGTACACAATTGACTACGACAAAGGAGATAATTACATCATCACCATATGCTGCTCAAACATCTGCCCACGCACCAAGATGTTTGCATACCAACATTATGACAAGGGATTCCTTCTGCAGTCTGCCGAATGCGACAGTGTGCTGGTTCTGGACTCCACGCGTGATTTTTCCACGGCAGCAATCAACGACGACGGCTCAACCGTTGTTGCCAGAGTGTCCAACTCCGACTCCATATTTGTCTTCACCAATGGCCAGTGTGTTGGAACGGTGTCAATACCCCAACTCGGATGGCTACAATTTGCCTCGAGTCGAGATCTGCTGCTACTCTCCGAGGGACAAATCTCGCATTTTCTCATGGCTAAACCCTTCAAGCTACATGGCTTGTACGCCAACGACGGCTATTCATTCTTTGATTTCTATTCTGATGATGTCAGTTACCTTGGCAACGACACAATCACCGATAACTACTTAAAAGTAACATTCGACTCTCCCTACAGCTTCGACATTGATGGCTTTACTCCACAAAGTTCTTATTTCACCTTAGCCGCGAACCAGAGTATCAACCTGTTAGACTTCAGGAATCAAAAAGTGGCATTTCGCAGCGAGCATCCTAAGATGCAAGGATGGGGAAGTAGCCGGCAAGTCAGCGAGGACGAGAAGACGGTCATGCTCTGCACAACCGATAGCGTCTTCTTTTTCAGTACCGACAGCCTGCGCCTGACCAGACTGCCACGGCTGTATTATGGGCGCAACGAAACGTTGGGGCCCGACGGGCGCCTCGTAGCTATGAACTACGAATCAAACATCATCATTTGTGATACGGCCTCGTGGCAAGCCCCCATCCTTATGATTCCCGATCCTCAGGAACGTAACGCTGTGGTCACCAAGTTTACGCCGGACGGCAAACGTCTCCTGGTCTCCTTCACTGACGGCAGCCTCGAATTGTGGGACATCGAGGAGAAGACATTGGCAGCACCCGTCACCAAGCTCATTAGCCAGAGCTTCAGCAGTATGGACATCAGCCCCGACGGACAGTATGCTCTCGGTGTAGAGCGACAGATATTGACGGGCAAATGGGCTGTTTACGTGTGGCACTTGTCAACAGGTCAGTTAGTGGATTGCATACCCATGGACTGGGCAACGACGCTCTACAAGATACGTGGCGGGAAAGGCGACCTGCATTTCACAGCCTCCTTCGCCCGAAGCGGCAAGCCAGCCATCATCGTCAACGAGGCAACCGTCTCCGGCCTCTCACGAGTATATTCCTTCCCCTCATTTGAAGAAATCCTAAAAGAATTAGGATCTTAAGCCTCCGACACTACAACAAACACTTTTTTTCTTTCAAAAGTACCGCACATGTCATTGGAGGGGAGACAGAATAGATATATTTTCTTTTTAAGTTTTAACCAAAAGTAAATGCAGCCATTTCTGACTGCATCTACATTCTTTGTGGGCAAAAACTCTTAAAATATACCCTCTGCTTATTTACAGACTGCTCGCACAGAGAGTGCATTATTGCGCGGGGCCGTCAGAAAATTGAACCAGTTCTGATTATTCATCAATATGCCTTGGGCACGGTTATCAGTATAAATAGTTTCTCCATCAATTTCATATTCCGAAGGTCTCCCTTTACTGGAAGACCAATATGCGATATCACCGATACCGGTCCATGGTGTCATTGCTGCCACTTGACAAACAGCAGGCAGGAAGATAGCCTGGCCATTTTCGCTTCTTACCTCAATTCCCCTCACGCCATGGTGTGTCACCCAAACGACTGTACAGTTTTGACTTAATTCATGGTATTGGTCAATCGACGGCATTTGCCAGGGAGCCCCCATATTCACTCGAGCGGCATCGTACACCGTTCCCGCAATATCCTCACCCAAATATACATCATCGGGAAATCCACTATAGATATAATTATCTATTGTATAACAGTTCCTCATGCTGGTTTCACCCCACGCGAAGTATAGACCTGAGGCACATGGAGCAGAAGCACCTACATTGCAGCACGACCATTTCGTGCCACTGGGTAGTCCGAGGTCTATCATGTGCGGATGGTTATCATCTGGACACAAATCCCACTCTTCATATTCCAGCAGATGGTCTTGCGACATGCAATAGAATATTACGTCGGAATCAACATATTTCACGTAGCCATAGAGGCGTACTGACGACCGTGCAGAGTTCCGGAAATACGCATACCGTGATTCCAAGTAAGGTGAGGCAAACTCTTTCAGAGAGATATGCGTCTTCTTTCCATGTGGATCCTCGTAAACATATCCCCAGTCCTCAACGTTTTCACTATCTTGCAACGTGACAACCATTTGAGTCTCGTAACGGTATTCATACGTACTGCCTTCGTATTCGAATCCATAAGAATAATATCTGGAATTGGTCACTCTGAAATTGCTGATCATAACTGGTTCAGGCACTTGATATTCCGAAGTAGGCGATGCCAGCACTTTCTTGCCGAAGAATTCGAAGGTGGGATTCACGTTATAGGAGATACCAGGAGTTAGATTATCAAAGGTCAGCTTTTCCGCATTCCAATAATCTTCTTCGCTTTCGTACATCTCAGTCTGATTGTAATATCCGGTTTCGTCTTGCATTGTTACGCCTATATTGAAATCTAGGAAGCCCTTATCGAAATAAGGTACCGTCTCAGCAGAGAAGACCGATTTTTTAGTCGGTTGCATATTCACCTCCTCAAATGTCGGCAGGAGATTAGATTCATAGTGAGGCCAGGGCAACCTAAAGGGTATGGTTGGTTTGAATTTCAAACGATCATCCAGGAAACCGAACCCCGCGCCTATTGATGCCACGGGACTGCATTCCACCTTCATGTTATCCTTGCTGATGTCATAGAATCGAGTGTCCTGTTCGGCAGTGCGCCATGAGTCTTCGTCGATTTTGATTTCGGCATCCAAGTCAACGCCCAAACCAAGTTCGGCGCTTACATTGGCAATCTTATGGGTGACGAGCCCAAGGCCCGCTTCCAGATATACACCGGCATAGATATTGGCTCGTCCCAAAAGGTACTTCCATTTGAACTGGTTTTGTCGCCACTCGGCGGATTTTAACATAGGTATCACATTGAAAAATGGCGGAGGTAGCACCTGCGGGAAAATAGTGAATTCAGAGCTGAATTTGCCAATGCCAGAGAAATCCCAGCCCGCTCCGAACTCACCACTGCCCTCAAACTTGATGCCAGGCTTCAGGAAGATGCTGATGCCAGGAAAGATGTAGGTTTCGGGAACTATTGGAGCAGGAAGATTCACTTCAGTAGACAATTCGCCTACAAGATCGAAATCACCCTTTACAAACAGTCCCGCATCAATTTTGAATTTGAGGCAAAGCGGTAATTTCAGGAAATCATCCTTGACAGCCGTTAGTCTGATCATCATCTCTACCGGCGAGATAGTCGCATTCATCTCTGCCTTAGGCGAGAGCGTTATGCCACCTTCAACTACACTCTCATCCGCGAACTTATCGCGAAAGAGTTCCAACTCGGCCAAATCAATATTCACGGGCAGATTCTTAACCATTACCAACTTGCCTTGGGGCGATACTGTATTCACCTCAATGGGCGTTTTCTTGATTAACCTCTTTACGTGCTCTGCCTCGGCTTCGCTCGACATCAATTCATAAGGATTAGCTATAAACGCATTAATGAAAAATCCATAGAAGCGTTTCACCGCTTCGTCCAAAGGCACGCCCTCACACGTGAGTACTATGCCTTCAGAGCTGTTACTGATAGCTACGACCTTGCCTAAAAAGCCATCGGGCAGTACTTCAGAATACTGCAGATAAGCCAATTTGTCGCCGATCTTCGGGCATAGGTCATCAGGGATGTCGCTGCGCAACGTCAGGGTGAGGCTATCTACCGATACCACATACGCCAGAAAGTCATCCTTGATTTCCTTTACATCATCCTCGTACACTGTTTCAGGCCTTACGAAACTCACGCTGTCGACCACAGCCAGCGGTATGATATACGTGCTGTCCAATGTGTACACCACCTGCGAAACCAACTGCTCGTGAAAGACACTGTCTGCATCGAAGTTGGAGTAGGTAATACTGTCAATCTCACTGCGGACAAAGATGTTGAAATCACCATCGTTGCGGTGCACAAAAACCATATCGGAAATCTCCTGAGCCACGGCAGATAGCGACGTGACGACAGATATCAAAACAAGTAAAATCCGTTTCATCGCTTCATGAATTTAGTGGTTCGGTTATTCACTTTCAAAAGATAAGTGCCTTTCTTGATGCTAGTCAGAGGAAGCACGGCATCAGAGCCTACAAACGTGGGAGCAACGGGAAGCAGCTTGCCGTCGATGGTATACACGCTTACCTTGTCCGTCTGTTTGATGCCCTTGAACACCAATTGTCCTTCCTCCGGCCTGTAGTCAGAGTCCAGACTCACAATCCCTGTCTTGTCGATTCCACTATACGTGAAGCCCAGGATATCTCCTGCTTCAAACGTAAGATTGACAATCTCCGAGCTGACGATAAACCAGTCTCCCTGAACTTGAATTTTCGGACGTGACAGTAGTTCCACTTCAGTCTCTGAACCGTCACCATGGTGCAAGACAAGTTTCTGGTTCTCGGCGCAAACTAGGCCACAAAACACGCTGTACATCAACAGCATACATGATAGTTTCTTTCTGATATTCATAAATTAAAAGCTTATGGATTAATATAATCTCATTGAAAATATGGGAACTTTGGCTGATAAATTAAAAATAGAGGTCACTAACTATAAGGATATTGTTTTATGTTATAGCTGCGGCTCCAACAACTTTGGTAAATGATGAGGTGTAGTCTACACACAAAAAAGCGTGGAGCCAGCTCTGATGCTCGCTTCACGGTTCAAAGGCTCTCGCATTGCCCATCCTATCGAAACGAGCAACGTGACAAGCCCCACACAGATGAATATATCGAACTCACTAAGCCATAGTGGCATAGAGAGAGAATATATACACCTACAGGAGCGTCTTCGTTGCTTTGTTTTTGACAGGATGTTCTGAATTTGCGAGATTCTTGAACCGTCAAAGCCAAAGCGTTCAGAAAACGCCTTTTTATATGTACATCCCAGACTTTTTCAGCCCTCAAAAGGCTGTTTTTTGACCTGGGACGATGCAAAGATAGGGAAAAATATGGGAATGGGTGCAAGGAAAGATGGATTTT
>CAJOLI010000008.1:43204-71169 GCA_905235285.1 uncultured Bacteroidaceae bacterium | reverse complement strand
ATGTAACTCCTTGATTTTCAGTGTGGACCAGGTAGGGCTTGAACCTACGACCTCCAGATTATGAGTCTGTTGCTCTAACCAACTGAGCTACAAGTCCGACATGAAAGGTAGAGAGTGGCTTACCTTTTGCGGATGCAAAGGTATGAATAAATGGTAAAAGGAAAAAGCGAAAATGAAAAAAAAATTGTTTTGAAGCGATTTTTGTTTGTTTCAGGTCATAATATAAGCTTTTTATCGGTAGTCACACATGAGATTGGGTATTAGTTCTGGATATTAAGATAGGAGTCGGCGGGGATGGGGTTATAAATCATCAAGATGAGTCAGGGTCTGTAGGCGCCGCATAGCAGGTGCATCGTCTTTAGGGCAGATCATGAGGACTCCATCGGCCTCAACGATGACGAATCCTTTGAGTCCGCTGATGGCTGCTACGTGGCCAGCCGGTAGGCGTACGAGGTTGTCGGCAGCGTTGTCAAATAGCGCTTCGGAGTGAACTGTTATGTTGTTGCGTCCGTCGACGTGCACGTCTGTAGGAGGTTGTGGTGTATTGTCAGATGGTGCGTGTAGCGCGTCAGCAGCGATGCCTTGCCATGTTCCGAGGTCAGCCCATCCGAAGTGACATTTTTGTACGTAATTATGTCCGGTGTGCTCCAGTACGGCAAATTCCATTGAGAGGTTAGGCAGAGCGTTGTAGATTTGTGGAGGTTTGAGAGTCGTAAGTTGGTTCTCGTTTTTAGTGAGTTCGGGGAACATATCGGCATACTCGGGTACGTGTTTGATGATATTGTGTAGCATATAGTGTGCTCCGAAGACGAAGAGTCCGGTGTTCCACAGGAATTCTCTGCTGTCCATAAACATCTTAGCGAATTCCAGGTTGGGTTTTTCGGTGAAGGTTTTAACGTGGAAGATTTGACTTTCTTGGTCTTTGACTTCTCCCATCTGTACGTATCCGTATCCTGTCTCGGGCCGTGTCGGTTGCACTCCGAGAGTCACTACTCCTTGGTGGTTGCTGACGTGGTCGAGTGCCTGCAGAAGGTTTTCCATGAATATTTCATCGGAATAGATGACCTGGTCTGATGGCGTGACTGCGATGCAAGCGTGTGGGTTTATGTGGTATATTGCGCTTGTAGCCCATGTAACGGGTGCAAGTGTTCCTCGTCTTACGGGTTCAGTAAGTATCTGTTGTCGTGTCAGTTGCGGAAGCTGTTGTTGTACGATTTCGAGATAGCTTTTTTGTGTACTTACAAAGATATTCTGCGATGGTATAAACTGTGCGAAGCGCTTATATGTTTGTTGAATCAGTGTAAGTCCTGAGCCTTCGAAATCGAGGAATTGTTTCGGCATGTGTTCTCGGCTTGCGGGCCAAAGCCTGCTGCCTAATCCACCGGCGAGTATTAGGCAATAGTAGTTTGGGTATTGATTCATGCAGGATGATTAGATTAGTGTATATAAAGGGGTTATTGTTATTATTTTCTGTGCTAAGGTATATTGTTTTTTCTTTGCGGCAAAACTTATTATAGATTATTTTCTGAAAAAGTGCTGAATTTCATATTTTATAACTACTTTTGTCGTGAAAATGTTATTAAAAGTTCGATTGATTATGAATGTTCGCATCGAAGAGAGTTGGCTCAGGCGTTTAGGAGTTGAATTTTCTCAGCCTTATTTTCAGGAGTTAGTATCTTTTGTACGCCGCGAATATGCCAGCGGACCTTGCTACCCTCCCGGTGGAAAGATTTTCAATGCCTTCGACTCGACCGCTTTCGATGCTGTCAAGGTCGTCATCCTCGGTCAGGACCCTTATCACGAACCCGGTCAGGCGATGGGCTTGTCGTTTTCAGTTCCTGAAGGTGTGGCACTGCCTCCCTCTCTTAAGAATATTTACGAGGAGATCCACAGCGAATTCGGCACTCCGGTCTGTTCCAGCGGGGATCTTACGCGTTGGGCTCGTCAGGGTGTGCTTTTGTTGAACGCTACTCTGACCGTGCGCCGCGGCCAGGCCGGCTCTCACCAGCGCCATGGCTGGGAGACGTTCACCGATGCTGTCATCCGCTGCCTTTCGCGCGAGCGCGAACATATAGTATTTATGTTGTGGGGCAGCTATGCCGGCCAGAAGTCTCAGTTTATAGATTCTAATCGTCACTTGATATTACGTTCAGCCCATCCGTCGCCGCTCTCGGCTTACCGCGGTTTCTTCGGGAATCATCATTTCCAGTTGTGCAATGACTATTTGTCGAGGCACGGCATTTCGCCGGTGAGCTGGTAGGCTGCATCGCTTGAGGGAGTTTCTGACGGAATGGGTTAGGGATTAGAACTCTCAACCAAAAGGCTTAAAGGTTTCGGGCAAAAGGCTTAAGGGTTAAGGACGGAAGGCCTTAGGGATTAGACGAGCCTCCTTGTTGAGGTTATTTTTGCCCTTGCCCTGGTTGTGACAGGTGGTAGGCTTGCGTGTATTAAGGTTCAATGGTTACAGACCTTTGGGTTCATAAGAATCGTGTTTTGTGTTCATAAAAGTTGTTTTTTTGATATTATTGTATAGCACTACACTAAATTATTGCCCTCAAGCGTTAAAAAAAAGTGTCGTATTGTATGCTTTAACTAAAAAAGTGTATCTTTGAGCCAAATATGACAATTCGGGCATTAAACTCTCAGGCATCCCTATCCTCAGCAAAGCCGGCAGGCTCATCGCCATGGAAGAGGCGTTCGGGGTTAGTCATTATCCTAACCTCGGCGTTGCTCATAGTGCTTATTTCCGCCGTTCAATACTACTACACCTACCGCATGATAGTCCTCGAGCTTGAGAAGAATGCCGAGCGTGAGCTGACGATGAAGGCCATACTGATCAAGGGCACCCTGAGTGCTATTGAGAATGCCCTTCGCGATCATAGCCGGGAGGTCATCCAATTTGCTAACGACCCCTCAGCGATGTATGGTGTGGTGCAGCGCCTGTTGCGTGCGCAACCTAATGTGGTAGGTGCCGGCATAGCTTTTGCGCCCGGCTACTATTCGGAGCTCGACAGCCTGTATGAACCTTGGGTCTACTATCGCGATGGCGTTGCCGACACTTTGCAATTAGCTGGTGCCGACCATGACTACACACGGATGGAGTTCTACCGGGGAGCCTTGTCTGAAGGCGGCGTCCACTGGAGTGCTCCTTATGTTGATGTCAAGGGCGGTCTGGGTCTGATTACTACCACCTCCCTTCCTATTTATGACGAAAGCGGCCATGCTATTGCAGTCCTCGGCGTTGACGTCAGCCTGGACTGGCTTGGCGACACTATCAACTACCGCCATTTGTACGACTCATCGTTCGACATTCTCATGACCGAGGACGGTCGACTGATAGCGGCTCCCTCAGCCGATGAGGTGCGTCGCGCCGACGTGGAGTCTGTTGTTTCGATGATCAACGACAACAGCGTAGCGCGTGCTCCGAGCGAGAGTTCCGTGAGCACTATTATCCACTACCGCACCTCCGACCGCCATCGTGCCCGTGTGTTCTACGCCTACATGCGCGGGCGTCCTCACTGGCAGATAGGTGTGGTTTGCTTCGACGACGAGGTCTTCGCAATGCTGAACACTATCCGGTGGCACATCATGCTTCTGACCCTGCTTGGTATGTTGCTTTTGGGCTACATCATCTACCGCTCCGTCCGCGCCCTCAACCGCTTGCAACAGGTGTCTGTAGAGAAGGCACTCTTCAGCAGCGAGCTGATGGTAGCCAGCAAAATCCAGCAGCAGATGTTGCCTGAGCTCTACCCGCCTTTTCCCGAACGCAACGACATTGACATTTTCGGCACTCTGCACCCTGCCCGCGAGGTGGGCGGCGACCTGTTTGACTTCTTCATCCGTGATGAGAAGCTGTTCTTCTGCATCGGCGACGTCTCTGGCAAGGGCGTTCCCTCGGCCTTGCTGATGGCCATGACTCATGCCCTGTTCCGCTCAGTAGCTGCGCATGAGTCCAACCCGTCGCGCATCATGAAATCGCTCAACGAATCGTCGAGTGCCAACAACGAGTCGAATATGTTCGTAACGCTGTTTATCGGAGTTCTCGACCTGCCTACCGGGCGCCTACGCTATTGCAACGGGGGGCACGACCACCCATACGTCATCAACGGCAGTTCCGTTGTGGAGCTGCCGGCCTCTGCAAATCTGCCCATCGGTCTCTTCTGCGATTTCGACTACCAGCAACAGGAGACGCGCCTGTCTGCAGGCGAGATTCTGTTTCTCTACACCGACGGCCTCACAGAAGCCCGCAGTCCTCATAAGGACTTATTCGGCGTAGCAAGTGTTAGGTCGTCGCTGCTCGAGATTCCCGTCTGCGACCTCACAGCCGAGGAGTTGCTGCAGCAGATGAGTTCGCGGGTACGCGACTTCGTCGGCGATGCCGAGCAAAGCGACGACCTTACGATGCTGGCCATCCGCTACACACCGACGTCCGAGCGCTCGTTGCTCCACGAACGCCTTACGCTGACTAATGACGTCAGGGACATCGACCGCCTCGGTTCTTTCATCAAATCCCTTAGCATCCGCCTATGCTTGGAGCGTTCGTTAGCCTCCAACCTGCGCCTGGCCTTAGAGGAAGCTGTCGTCAACGTAATGAGCTATGCCTACCCAAAAGAAGCTGTCGGCACGGTGACTATAGACGCCAACGTTTTCGCTCCCAGCGGCAATTCGGGCTTCGACAGCCAACACCTCTGCATCAAGATTAGCGACCACGGCGTAGCCTTCGACCCCACCTGTGCAGACTCTGCCGACACGAGCCTCAGTGCTGAGGACCGTCCCATCGGCGGCCTTGGCATCCTGCTGATGCGCCAGCTCATGGACTCCATCAATTATGAACGTGAAGACGGTCTCAACATACTCACCCTGAAAAAAGAACTTACAAACAACCCTATAAAGACAGACGACAATGAAAACAACAATTAACAAACAAGACAACCTCATAGTAGCCGTCCTCGAGGGGGAACTCGACACGGCGGCAGCACAGGACGTAGAGAAAGCCCTGCAGCCCTTGTTCACTGCCGACCGCCGCGACATCCTCTTCGACTGCTCGGGACTCGAATACATAGCTTCGAGCGGCTTGCGCATACTCATCAGTATTCTGAAAAGCGCCCGTTCTCAAGGGCGAAAAGTCATCATGAGAGATGTTAACGACGACATCAAAAATGTGTTCAAACTCACGGGCTTTATTAACCTTTTCGAGTTCGAATAACACCAGAATACCATGAGGAGTCACATCTATTTCTGCTTAGCTCTTTGCCTTACAGCCATGTTTTGCACGGCTGCTGGAAGAGCCATGGCCGACGAACTGCCCCAAGTAGATGAAGCGAAAAAAGCAAACAGCGATACCGCCGCCATCAATAAACTTGACATCGATGCGCAGTTCTTGACTCGTGGAGAGTATCGTTCGGGCGGACTACCTTTGGAGGAAGACAGCGAGAACGATGACTTTGCAGCCTTTATGATGGAGCGTACACGCCTCATCATAGGCTACCAACGCACTTACCTCGATGCAAAAGTCAGCATACAGCATTCCGGCGTATGGGGACAATCGGGCAAAGGTTCCATGAACCTCTATGAGACCTACATTCAGCTGAATGCACCCGTGGGCCTCTTCGCCAAGATTGGCAGACAGGAATTGGCCTACGATAACGAGCGCATCATCGGTAGTGACGACTGGGCGATGGCCGCTTCGTCGCACGATGTCGGCAAGTTCGGATACGAGGGCCACGGACACAAGGTACATGTCATCTTGGGCTACAACCAGAATGCCGAGAACACAAACGGCGGAACCTTCTATAAAGATGGCGCACAGCCCTACAAGTCGATGCAGACGCTGTGGTATCATTATGATGTGCCTCACACCAACTTTGGAGCGTCGTTGCTGTCTATGAACCTTGGCGTACAGGACGAAGAAGCACACACGACACGCTTCCAACATCTGGCAGGTGCCTATCTGTTGTGGACTCCTAAGTCGTGGCTGGTCGAAGGCTCTTACTACCGGCAGTTTGGACATAATGAGGACGATTTGCCTATCAAAGCATGGATGGGAAGCATCAAGCTGCAGTTCACTTTGAATCCACAATGGAGCTTCACTACAGGCTACGACTACCTTAGCGGTGATGAATTCTACTACGTGCGCGGTCAGGGGCAAATAGGCCTGGTAAGACACAAGGATATGAGAGGCTTCACCACCCTCTACGGCTCTCACCACCAGTTCTACGGCGCTATGGATTTCTTCTATATCAGCGCCTATGCCGACGGTTTCTCGCCTGGCTTGCAGAACCTCTATGCGAGCGTCGATGTCACACCTGTTAAGAAACTCACGCTCAATGCTTCCTACCACTACCTGGCTACTACCGTGAAGCTGAAGGAATACGGCCGTTCGCTCGGTCATGAAGTCGAACTCACGGCCGGCTATAAGTTCCAGCCATGGGGCAAGCTCTCTGTCGGTTACTCGTTCATGGCTGGCACCGACACGATGAAAAAGCTGAAACGAACATCAGATACAGGTCAACTCAATTGGGTTTGGCTCTCGCTGAACATTACTCCCAGACTTTTCTCAGTTAAATGGTAAACAAGAACTGCCTTACCATTCCCTCCCTTATCTGTAGACATTAATACAATTCTTAGGACATGAATAGTTCTGCTCCCCTCTCACAATCACAAAAAGGACTCTACGTCGAGTGTATGAGCCACGCTGGTGAGGTTTGCTACAACCTACCTTATATCTATGTCTTGGACCGTAGCCTTGATGCCGACCGCCTGTGTCGTGCCGTCGAGACGGCTGTCATGGCTCATCCTACACTCTTCACGCGCATTAGTATCGACGATGATGGCGAGCCGCGTCAGTCGGTAGCATCCAATGCCACATTCTCCATCGCCGTTGAACGGATTGCCGATTTCGAGTCGGTCAAGTCGCAACTGGTCGTTCCTTTCGACATCCTCAGCGACCGCCTCTTTCGCATCCGCCTGTTCGACGACGGTGCTCACTTCTATCTTTTCATCGACTACCACCACCTCATCGTCGACGGCACTTCGATGACGCTGATGCTCAACGACATCGACAGCGCCTATCATGGTCGTCACCTTGAGCCCGAAATGCGTTCGCTGGCTCAGCAGGTGGAGGTGGAACAGGCCGCACGAGAGACCGAAGCCTACGACGAGGGCAAGCGCTGGTATGCGCAGAACTTCGATTGCGGCGACACGTCAACTCCCGTATTGCCCGACCTCGAGGGCGGCGCGCACAGCGAGGACAGCCTGGTCCGCGTGCTGAGTATACCGATGGCTCGCGTCAACGACTTCTGTCATCGCACGGGCATCTACCGCAGCACGCTCTTCACCGCAGCCTACGCCTTCCTCCTGGCTAAGTACAACAATGAGCATGAGTCGCTGTTCACCACGGTCTTCAATGGCCGCAAGGACAAGGCACTCAGTCGCACTGTTGGCATGTTTGTGCGCACGGTTCCTGTGTATTCCAAGTTCACGGCTGACACAAGTGTAATTGATTTTCTCAGGGAGAACCAGCAGCAGATGACAGGTTGTCGCGAGCACGATGTCTACAGCTATGCCGATGCCGTCCGCGACCTTGGGCTGCAGAGCAACTCGATGTTTGCCTGGCACGGCATGCTCTTCTCCAACGAGCAGATGGGTGACTGCGCCATGCAGACCATCCGTCTGGGCAACAGCACCCTTGATGCCCCGCTCTATCTGAAGGCCTTCATCTACGACGGAGCCTATCATATCAAGGCTGAATACAATGGAAACGAGTATTCGCCTGCGCTCATCGCCCAGCTCCTGGAGAGCTACGAGGCCGTCTGCGAGGGGATGCTCACGCAGACGCAGCTCAGCGACATTGACATCACGACCGAGCAGCAACTTGAACTGCTAGATACCTTCAACCCCGAGGATGTCGCTTACGACGACTCGCAGACCATCGTCTCGCTGTTCCGTCGGCAGGCGCAGGCTACGCCTGACCGTCTTGCCGTCGTCTTTGCCGACCGTCAATATACCTACGCCGAGGTTGACCGCCTCAGCGACAACATAGCGGCAGCCGTCGCTGCTCGCGGCTTGGGCGCAGAGGATGTCGTGTCTGTACTCATTCCACGATGCGAATGGATGGCCATCGCCTCACTCGGCGTCCTCAAGGCCGGCTGTGCCTATCAGCCGCTCGACCCGAGCTATCCCACGGAACGCCTGAACTTCATGATGAAGGATGCTTCGGCCAAGCTGCTTATTGCCGATAGTGAGTTGCGCCCGCTCGTTGATGAGTACACAGGCGATGTCCTGCTGACACGCGAACTCAACCATCTGCCTGCACCTGCGCCACAGTCGTTGTCAACCCTCAATCCTCAGCCTTCATCGCTTTTCATCCTCCTCTATACCTCGGGTTCCACGGGCGTGCCCAAAGGTTGCCAGCTAACTCATGCCAACTTGGTCGCCTTCTGCTATTGGTATCGCCGTTACTACGACTTACGTCCCGAGCATCGCGTGGCAGCCTACGCCAGCTACGGCTTTGACGCCTGCATGATGGACCTCTATCCGGCGCTCACTACTGGTGCCTGCGTGCATATCGTCCCCGAGGAACTGCGCCTCGACCTCGTGGCGCTCAATGAATACTTCGAGCGCAACGGCATCACCAACAGTTTCATGACGACGCAGGTGGCCTATCAGTTTGCCACCAGCATCGACAACAACTCACTGCTCCACCTGTCCTCGGGTGGCGAGAAGCTGGCAACGCTGACACCGCCCAAGGGTTATCATTTCTATAATGGGTACGGACCAACGGAGTGTACCATTTTCTCGACCACTTATCTCGTCGAGAGCCGACGTAAGGAGATTCCCATCGGGCGTCCGGTGGACAATATGCGCCTCTATATCGTCGACGCTCAGGGCCATCGCCTCCCTGTAGGTGCGTCAGGTGAGCTGTGGATCAGCGGTCCGCAAGTCAGCCGTGGCTACCTCAACCGCCCCGAGAAGACAGCCGAGGTCTACAAGCCCAATCCCTTCGTTGCCGATGAGCCTGAACTCATCCAGCACAAATATGCCCGCGTCTACCGCACAGGCGACGTCGTCCGCTACCTACCATCGGGCGACATCCAGTTCGTAGGACGTCGCGACGGACAAGTCAAGATTCGCGGCTTCCGCATCGAACTGAAGGAGGTCGAAGGCATCATCCGCGAGTTCCCCGGCATCAAGGACGCTACCGTGCAGGCCTTTGACGAAGAGGGAGCCGGCAAGTTCATTGCGGCCTATATCGTCAGCGATCAGACAATTGACATCGAAGCCCTGAACCAGTTCATCCTCGACGAGAAGCCCCCTTACATGGTGCCAGCGGTGACGATGCAGATAGATGCTATTCCGCTCAACCAGAACCAGAAGGTGAACAAGCGCGCCCTGCCTAAGCCCGAGCGGAAACAGGCGGCTGTCGAAGAGTGCAACGCTCCCATGAATATACTGGAGCAGGAGCTCCACGAGCTGATTGCCGGCGTCGTCGGCAATGGCGACTTCGGCATCACTACGCCTCTGGGCTATGCCGGCCTGACGTCTATCTCGTCGATTAAGTTGGCCGTTCAGGTCAACAAGCGCTATGGCGTGGCGCTCGACTCCAAGTCGCTCGTCAAGACGGGCTCGTTGCAATCCATCGAGAACGAGATTCTGAAAGCCATGATGAGCGGAAGCGCTGACTCCGCACAGTCGGTGAGCGCGCCCGTTAACGTCGGGACGAAGTCGGCACCGCTGACCTATGCACAGACGGGCGTCTACTTTGAATGTCTGAAAGACCCGGCTTCGACCGTCTACAATATTCCTTATCTGCTGACTTATCCCTCTGCTGTTGAGGCCGATCAATTGGCCGCTGCCGTGAAGACCGTCGTGGAGCGTCACCCCGAATTGAGCGTACACTTCACGACCGAAGGCGACCAGATTGTCCAGACGCTCGAAGGGCGTGTGCCCGTTGAGGTGCCTGTCATGTCGATGAGCGACGACGAACTCATTGCGTTCAAGCACGATTTCGTGCAACCGTTCAACCTGCAGAAAGCGCCGCTCTATCGCGCCGTCGTCGTCAGGACGAATTCAAACGCCCATCTGCTCTTGGATGTGCATCACCTCGTCTTCGACGGTGGATCGGCCGACCTACTCATTCGTGAGATCAGCGCACAGCTCGAAGGCACGTCTGCTGAGGCAGAGAGCTACGATTACCTCTCTTTTGCCCACGACCAGCAGGCCACTGAAGATACCGATTCCTTCCGCGCTGCACAGCAGTTCTTTGCCGAACGCCTGCAGACCTGCGAAGGAGCTAGCGAGATTCCTGCCGACCTTCCGAAGACCGATCAGCAGGGCTTCATCGGCGAAGCTGTCTGTTGTCCCGACTTCGAGCGCGTCACAGCTTTCTGCCGTGAGCAGGAGATCACGCCTGCCCATCTCTTCCTGGCTGCTACGGCCTATGTCGTGTCACGCTACACCAACAATCACGAAGTCTACCTCTGCACCGTCAGCAGCGGGCGTTCCAACCTGCGCATCGCCGACACTGTCGGTATGTTCGTCAATACGTTGGCCCTCGGACTCAATATCGCTGACGTCACCGTCAGGCAATTCCTGCATCACGTCAGCGACACCTTCGACAGCACCCTCCGCCACGAGGACTATCCCTTCGCACGCATCGCCAGCGAGTACGGCTTCCGTCCGGCCATCGCCTACGCCTATCAGGTAGGCGTCCTCTCGGAGTACACCGTCGCCGGGCAGGCCATACAGCAAGAACTCTTGGAACTGAACGTCCCCAAGTTCAAGATCAACATCAAGATAGAATCGCGCGGCGTCGTCGTTCAGTACGACGATTCGCTCTACAGCGCCCGCCTGGGCGAGGCACTGGCCGAGAGCATCGTCAGCGTGGCCGAACGCATGGCAACGCAGCCTCAGTCGCCAGTACGCAAGCTTTCCATCGTCAGCGAGCGCCAGGAGGAGGAACTCAGTCACCTGCGCCAGGTGGCTACGGGCGAGGCTCCCTTCCGTTTCTTCCACGAGTGCATTCATCATTTTGCCGAGGTGCATCCTGAGCAGGACGCTCTCGTGGCCATCGATGCATCCTATAGTTATCGTCAGATGGACGAGCTCACCGACCGCATCGCCGCTGCTCTGCGCAGTCGTGGCGTGAGGGAGCGCGACCGCGTGGCCTTGTTGCTGCCTCGCACCAGCCGTCTCATCCTCTCGCTCTTCGGCGTGCTGAAAGCCGGATCCGCCTATATCCCTTGCGATCCCGAATACCCGGCCGACCGCGTTCGCCTCATTCTTGAGGACAGCGAAGCCCGCTTCATCATCACGACTGCCGACCGCCTCTCGATGGTTCCCGCCGACAAGTCCATCGACGTCGAGGAACTATTGGGCAGTTCCGTAAGCTGCGATACCACCGCAACCTCCATCACCCCCGACGACCTCGCCTACCTCATCTACACATCAGGCTCCACTGGTCGACCGAAAGGAGTCATGCTTAGGCATGAAGGCATCTGCAACTACCTCTACGGCCATCCCGCCAACGTCTTCGCCAATGCCGTCCTGACCGATGCCGACCGCATCCTCAGCGTCACTACTATTTCCTTTGATGCAGCCCTCCAAGACATCGGTATGGCTTACTTCAACGGCAAGACCCTCGTCGTGGCCACCGAGGAGCAAGCCAACAACCCTCTCGACCTGGCTCACCTGATCGAGGAGAAGGGCATCAACATGGTCTCCGGCACGCCCTCGCGCTGGCAGACATGGCTCACGAGCGACGACTTTTGTCGTGCCATCGCCGACGTCAAGATTTGCCGTGCCGGCGGAGAGAAGTTCTCCGACCAATTGCTCTCACAGCTGCACCGCATCACGCAAGCTCGCATCTTCAACTGCTATGGTCCCACAGAGATTACCGTGGCCAGCAACAACAAGGAACTGACGCAGGCAGCGACGGTCACCGTCGGTCGTCCGCAACTCAACGTGAAGGAGTTTGTCGTGGACACCGATGGCAACGAATTGCCCGTTGGCGTCGTCGGCGAACTCTATATCGGCGGTCGTGGCGTGGCCCGAGGTTACAACAACCTCGACGAGATGACCCGCGAGCGCTTCATCCAGTACCACGACACGCGAGTCTATCGTTCCGGCGACTATGCCCGATGGCAGCCCGATGGCGACATCGTCATCCTCGGTCGCACCGACCATCAGATCAAGTTGCGCGGCCTGCGCATCGAACTCGGAGAGATCGAGAACGTGATGCTGAAGGTGGAGGGCATCGAGAAAGTTGTCATCCTCATTCGCAAGATAAGTGGCAAGGAGCACCTCTGCGCCTACTATACCGCCGATCGCGAGATAGCGCCCGATGCGCTGAAGGCCGAGATATCGACGAGCCTCACGCAATACATGGTGCCGACGGCTTACCTACAGCTTGCCGCCATGCCTATCACGCCCAACGGCAAGACAGACATCAAGGCGTTGCCCGAACCTCAGTTGGCCATCACCTCCGCCTATGAGGCACCGGCCAATGCGACAGAGCGTACTTTCTGCGACATCTTCGCCACCATCCTGCAAATGGATAAGGTCGGCGCCACCGACAACTTCTTCGAGTTGGGCGGCACGTCGCTCGTCGTCACGCGCGTCATCATCGAGGCCGATAAGGCGGGCCTGCATGTGGCCTACGGCGACGTCTTCGCCAATCCCACTCCTCGCGCCCTGGCACGCCTCATCACGGGCGAGAGCGACGCGGCAGGTGCCGACGAGGTCTCGTCTTTCGACTACACAGCCATCAACAATGCCCTGGCTGCCAACACCCTCACCGCTTTCCGCAACGGCGAGCGCCACGCCTTGGGCAACGTCCTGCTGACGGGTGCCACGGGCTACTTGGGCATTCACATCCTGCGCCAACTCATCGACTCCGACGCGCCCAACATCTATTGTCTCGTTCGCGGCAAGAGCGAAGAGGCCGCCGAGCGCCGCCTGCGCACGCTGCTCTACTACTATTTCGCCGATGCCTTCAAGGAGCTCTTCGGCACTCGCCTGCACATCGTCCTTGGCGATGTCACCGGCGACTTCGGCGAAGGCCTCGACGTGAACACCGTCATCAACTGCGCCGCCGTCGTCAAGCACTTCAGCGAAGGCACCGAGATCGAGGACGTCAACATCGGCGGTGCCAAGCGGTGCGTCGACTATTGCCTGCGCACGGGCGCGCGCCTCGTACATATCTCAACGGCCAGCACACGCGGCCTGTGGGCAGGCGAGCCTAAGGATGAGACGTTCACCGAGCAGCGCCTCTTCATGGGTCAGTACCTTGGCAATAAGTACATCTATTCCAAGTTCATGGCCGAGCGACTCATCCTCGATGCCGTGGCCTTGCACGGATTATGCGCTAAGATCATGCGCGTCGGCAACCTCGCCGCACGCAGCACCGACGGCGAGTTCCAGGCCAACTTCTCCACCAACTCGTTCATGGGGCGCATCAAGGTCTACAACATGCTCGGCTGCTGTCCTTACGCCATGCGCAACAAGCGCGTCGAGTTCTCGCCCATCAACGAGGTCTCGCAAGCCATCCTCCTGCTGGCCACAACGCCCGATGCCTGCTGCGTCTTCCATCCCTACAACATCCACACGCAGTTCCTCGGCGACGTCCTGCAGGGCCTGACCACCGTTGGCGACGGCGTCCGCTTCGTCGAGCAAGAGGAGTTCGAGGCTGTGATGGACGAGGCCAAGGACGACCCGCAGAAGGCCCGTCAGATGTCCTCGCTGCTGGCCTATCAGGACATGGCTCACGGACAGAAGACCACCGACGTCAGTCGCGACAATGACTATACGACGCAGGTGCTCTACCGCCTCGGCTTTGCCTGGTCGCCCACCTCGTGGGACTACGTCGAACGTATGCTCACCGCCATCGGCGGCTTCGGATTCTTCGAGTGAGCCGCGAGTGCTCGGCGATTCTCTCGCCGAGAAAGTCCTCGCCCGAGCCGACATCCCCGGCCTCCTCAACCCGATTCCCAACACAAAGTCAAATACAAATTCACAAACATATAAGACAATGAAAACGATAGAACTTGCCGAGGCCAAACGCCTCGTGGCAGAAGGCGCCAAGCTATCTCACGCCGAACGCATGAAGTTGCAACAGCAACGTCTGCGCGAGTTGGTGAACTACGCAAAGGCCAACTCGCCTTATTTCGCCGAACTCTATGCCGGCATCGACGATGACTTCAAACTCACCGACCTGCCCACAACGAATAAGGTGACGTTGATGGAGCACTTCAACGACTGGGTCACCGACCGCCGCATCACGCGCGAAATCGTGGAACAGTATGTCGACCGTGATGCCAGCGAGGACCAGAGCAAGCTACTTGGCGACTATACAGCCCTCCATACGTCGGGCTCCACAGGCAATCCCCTGCTGATGGTGCGCGATGACCACCGCAATAAGATACACGCCCAACTCATCGGACAGCGCCTCTTCGGCAACGTAGACCCCGAGATTTTCAACTTCCGCGAACACAAGCGCGCATCGTGCATCTACCTCTCCAACGGGGCTTCCAGCTATGGCGCACTCCTGCGTATGCGAGCGGCCAACCCAGGCTATGAGCACCATCTGCTGGGTGTCTCCGTGCTCGACAGCATCGGCCACATCGTAGACATCCTCAACGAATACCAGCCCGAGACCATGGCCGGCTACCCATCAGTGATGGTGCCGTTGGCCGTAGAGCAGAAGAAAGGCAACCTGCACATCAACCTCAAGCACCTGGCCACGTCGTCGGAGATGCTCAGTGAGAAGAATTACTACCTGCTTCGCGAGGCGTTCGGCTGCCCCGTTGCCAACAACTACTGCATGACCGAGGGCGGCGAGATCGCCATGACACACGACTGCCCACACCTACACATCAACGACGACTGGATCATTGTAGAGCCTGTGGACAAGGACGGCCGCATCATCACCGACCCCAATGAGTGGTCTGAAGGCATTCTCGTCACCGACCTGGCCAACTTCGTTCAGCCCGTCATTCGCTACTATGTGGGCGATGTCGTGCGCATCCGTCCTTCCGACTGCGACCGTTGCCAGCTGCCCATCATGGAAATCAAGGGTCGCAGCTACGATGCCTGCACGCTTGGCGGACAGACCTTCAGCATGATAGGCCCCGACAGCGAGGCCGAAGTATGGCCGGGCATCTGCCGCTACCAGTTCGTCCAGACATCGGACAATGCGATGCAAGTGCGTGCCACCATCGAGGCTGGTCGCGACGCTGCCGAAGTGCTCGACGGCTTCTGCCGCCGCATGGAGCAGGTCTTCGCCGAGCAAGGCTGCCGCGATGTCACCGTGACATGGTCCACCGAGCCCTTCATCCCCAACAAAAAGGGCGGCAAAGTGCCCTTGCTTGTCAAACTCTAAACACTTCATCCAACCATGAATAATCAAGAGAGAGCCGCCCTCAGCACCGAGTTCTGGCGCTATCTATGGTCGTCCATCCTCATCACGCTGTCGGGATGCCTCGGCAATGTCGTCGACGGCATCATCGTGGGCAACCTCATCGGCGAGGACGGCGTCAGTGCCATCAACCTGTCCAAGCCCATCATCCAGCTGATGTTCACGCTGAGTATATTGGTTGAGACGGGTGCCGGTATGCTCGTAGGCATGGCGCTTGGCAAGAACGACCAGACGCGCCTTCGCTATCTTTACACCCAGTCGATGATAGGTTGTTTCCTCATCGGTCTGGCATTCTCGCTGGTCGGCATCTTCGCGCCCAACGAGACTGCCGCGCTGCTCTGCGACAACGAGCACCTGCTGCAGCCCACTCTCGAGTACCTGCGCCCGCTGCTGCTGGGCGGTCCGGCCTATCTGATGATGTGGGCCATCAGCACCATGGTAGGTGTCGACGGCAGCCCGCGCCTCGTGTCGTTTGCCATATTTGTCGACAATGCGGTCAACCTGATGCTCGACATCGTGTTCATCAGTGTCTTCGATTGGGGCATCGCGGGCTCATCGGCCGCTACCATCGTCGGCCACCTGGTCGGCATACTCTTGATGCTCAGGCATTATTGGTACAAGGACAACCACCTCTACTTCTCGCTCAAGCACGAGGCACCTGAATGGGCGAACATCATTTCGCAAGGAGCGCCACTGGCCATCGCCTCGGTATGCCTCACGCTGCTGCTCTTCTCGGCCAACAATATCGTGCTGTCTACAGCGGGTCGCAACGGTATCTTCATCTTTGCCGTCTGCATGAATCTGCTGCAGATTTACAACCTGTTCCTAGCCGGAACGTGCCGTACGCTGCAGTCATTAGGTGCCATCCAGGTGGGCAAGGCCGACGAGGAGGCCTTCCACTTCGTGCTGCGCAAGTCCTTCGGTTTCATCTCTATAGCGATGGCCATCACGTGCATTCTTGTATGGATATTCCCGCAGCACGTGGCCGAACTGTTCGGAGCTACGACGACAGAAGTGCTCACAGAGAGCAATCATGCCCTGCGCATCTTCGCTCTCAGCTTCATCCCCTTCTGCTACATCTATGCGATAATGGTTGTGTATAAGCTCTATTCCTATCATCGTATGGCCCTGTTCATCTCGTTCGCCCTCTCGCTCACCGTCATTCCCGTCCTGTGGATTATTGCACGCCAGGCGCCTTCGCTATTGTGGTACAGCTACCTCATTGCCTACATCATCGAAGCTGCCGCAATCGCTATATTCCACCGTATGTTCCACCTAAACTTCTCCTTGCAGCGTGAAGCAAATACCAATCCTTGAAGTAGGTGATGTGCTTATCTCTACGGCGATTCTCACCGAGTATTTCGCCTGCGACCTTGAGCAGTGCAGGGGCGCATGTTGCATCGAAGGCGACGCCGGAGCACCCGTAACGCTTGATGAAATAGGTCAGATTGAAGAAGCTCTCGATGATGCTTGGCCCCTGATGTCAGCCTCCGCACAGAGCATCGTCGACCGCCAAGGTGTCGCCTATACCGACCCCGAGGGCGAGCTCGTTACCAGCATCGTCAACAACAAGGACTGCATCTTCACATATTATAATTACGCGCCCACGCACGTACAGGAGCTGCCCGAGGGCTGTTGCCTCTGCGCCCTCGAAAAAGTATGCCGCGACGGACATTCGCGCTTTCCCAAGCCTATCTCATGTGCCCTCTACCCTATTCGCGAAAAACAGTTCGCAGGCGGACTCATCGGACTCAACCTGCACCACTGGGCTATCTGCGAACCTGCATACAAACGAGGGCGCGAGCTCGGGACGCACGTCTACCAGTTCCTGCGCGAACCTCTCATACGCCGCTTCGGTGCCGACTGGTATGCCGAACTCGAGCAAGTGGCCGAGGCACTGAAGCAAAGCGAAAGCCAATAATACTTAAACCTCATAACCACAGACAAAGATGAAAAAACAGACAATCTTAGCAGCACTCCTACTCTCCATCGGGCTGCATGCCCAAAGCCCCATGAACGCCCCCAATGGCGGCAAGGCTATCAGCGACGAACTCCTCGGCATCTTCTTCGAGGACATCAGCTCGGCTGCTGACGGCGGCCTCTATGCCGAGCTCGTGCAGAACGGCTCCTTCGAGTTCTCGCCCGCCGAGCGCGACGGATGGGGGCCCGGCACAGCATGGCGATTCCAGCGCCCGGGGCACTCGCTCGGATACCTCGAACCGCGCATGGACTCTCCTCTCAACCCTAACAATCCCACCTACATGCGCGTTCATATCGAGCGCGTAGGCCACTACTACGACTTCAACGGATGGACAGGCGTAGGCCTGCAGAACGACGGTTTCGACGGCATAAGCGTCAAGGCAGGTGCCAGCTACGACTTCTCAGCCTTCATGCGCAACGCCGAAGGCGACGCCAAAGACGTGCGCGTAGTGCTCGTCGTCCCCGGAGGTCGCGGACGGGAAGCACAGGTGTTGGCTGAGACAACACTCAATGTAGCCACATCCGAGTGGACAAAGCACACGGCCACGCTCACAGCCTCTGCCGATGCGCCCTACGCCGTGCTTCAGCTGCTGGCACTGCAAACGGGAGCACTCGACGTCGACATGATCTCGCTCATGCCGCAGGACACATACAAGGGCCACGGCCTCCGCAAGGACTTGGCTGAAGCGCTCGCAGGCCTGCACCCCAAGTTCATGCGTTTCCCTGGCGGATGCGTTGTACACGGCGGCGGCGACGGTTTCTGGAACACCTACCGCTGGAAGACCACCATTGGGCCGCGCGAACAGCGTCGCAGCCTCAAGAATACGTGGGGCTACCATCAGTCGATGGGTCTGGGCTACTACGAGTACTTCCAGCTATGCGAGGACCTCGGCATGCAACCCCTGCCCATCCTCCCATGCGGCGTCTCGTGTCAAGGCACCAACGGCGGTTGGGGCATGCGCGGCCAGGCGCAGGACGTAGTGCCCATGGAGGAGATGGACGAGTGGCTGCAGGATGCCCTCGACCTAATCGAATGGGCCAACGGAGACCCCGCCACCTCCAAGTGGGCGCGGATGCGTGCTGAGGCAGGCCACCCCAAGCCATTCAACCTCAAATACCTGGGCTTGGGCAATGAAGAACGCATCTCGCCCGAGTTCGAGGAACGCTTCAAGTATCTCTACGAGAAGGTTACGGCCGCTCACCCCGAGATTGTCATCGTCGGCACTGCAGGCCCTGGCTCGCACGCCGGCAACCCCGATTTCGGCAACGGCTGGCGCATAGCCGAGGCCACGGGTATGCCCATCATGGACGAACACTACTACGAGCCACGCGACTATTTCCTCAACAGCCGCCAGTACGACAGCTACCCCCGCGACCGCAAGACGAAGGTTTACCTCGGCGAATACGCAGCCAAGGACAAGAAACTCATCGACGCACTGGCCGAAGGGCTCTACCTCCTGCACGTCGAGCGCAACGGCGATGTCGTATGCATGACCAGCTACGCACCACTCTTTGCCCGCAAGAACGCCACCAACTGGAACCCCGACCTCATCTACTTCGACAACGAACGGCCCTTCCTCACCTGCAGCTACTACGTGCAGCAGATGTTCGGGCAGTCGGCCGGACAATACTTCTACGGCGACTGCGTACGCTTCGAAGGCGATGAGCCAGGAGTAATCCAGCCCCAAGAGGGCGTACACTACGGACAGTCGGTAGTCCTCAACGTGAAGACGCGCCGCCTCTTCGTCAAGCTCTGCAATGCTACCGACCAGACCAAGCGAGCCGACATCGACCTCCGCCGCTTCGGCCTGAAGAAACAAGCCACGAAGACCGTGCTCACCGGACAGCCCGATGACGAGAACAACTTCGAAGCTCAGCCCATAGCACCTGTGCGCGAGAGCATAAAAGCCCAGAAACGTTTCACGCTCGACCTGAAACCCTACAGCTTCGTAATGCTTGAATACGACCTGTAAAGCAAAGAACAACAAAGATAAAGATGCGAACAATAAGTCACTACATCAGCGCAGCTGCCATACTCTGCATGCTCTTCACGGCACCACTCCCGGCACAAGAGCCGCACACAGCCACTCCCGAGAACCGCCTCATCGCGGCACGCCAGCAGATGGAACAGGCTGCCGGCACGCAGCAGCAGCGGCAACTCCTCGACGAGATAGCACAGACGGGCACGTTCGTAGCCATGACGACACTTGGCCAGTGGCTCGACAACAAAGCCCTGCAACGCACAGCAGCTCGCGGCATCGCTGCCATAGCTCTCGCCCACCCCGACTACGACGGCTACCTGACGCGCCACCTGCTCGCACGAGCCCTGCCTCACGTCGGCGGCAAACAGCGCAAAGCCATCCTCGATTACCTCGCCAAAGAGCCCATAGAGGGTTTCGTGAGCCATTTCAACGGGCGCGATCTCACCGGCTGGAAGGGTCTCGTCGACAACCCCATCGCACGCGAGAAGATGACACCCCTGCAGCTAGCTGACAAGCAGCAAGCTGCCGACCAGCGCATGCGCGACGACTGGCGCGTAGAGGACGGACTGCTCTGCTACGTAGGCCATGGCTACGACAACATCTGCACCGAGGAACAGTACGCCGATTTCGAGATGCTTGTGGACTGGCGCCTCGACCCCGCCGGCAAAGAACCCGACGCTGGCATCTACCTGCGCGGCACGCCGCAAGTGCAGATATGGGACATCGCACGCACAGACGTAGGCGCACAAGTAGGCTCCGGCGGGCTTTACAACAACCAGAAGAACCGCAGCACGCCCCTCGTCGTGGCTGACAACAAGCTCGGCCAGTGGAACTCATTCCGCATCCGCATGCAGGGCGACCGCGTCACCGTACACCTCAACGGCATCCTTGTCGTCGACAATGTGCCCCTCGAGAATTACTGGGACCGCTCACGCCCCATCTTCCCTACCGAACAAATCGAACTGCAAGCCCACGGAAGCAAGGTCTACTACCGCGACATCTACATCCGTCGTCTCTGACCTCTGCCTTGGGTAATCAACAGAAAAGCCGAGTCAGCTCTTACTGACCCGGCTTTTTTATACCACTATTGCTCATCGCACAGGAACACTAATGAAGAATGTCATCAATACAACAAAAAAACTATTATTTGCCAATGAAGCTTGATTTTCAGTACTTAAAGTATTGTTGTTTAAAAGAAATTTCGCACCTTTGCAGTCAGAAACAATTGTAATACTCTGAAAGAGTAAAAGCTCATTTTTGTTCCTTTGCAGCGTCAAATTCATAATCGAACGACAAATGAAACAAAAATTCATGCTGTGTGTAGCTGTGATAATGATGGTAATGACCATCAAGGCACAGAACGTTTGTGTGCAGGACGGGCATTGCATGTTCGCGGCGGCACAATGGATTGCGATGGAGTCTGACCGTGCCGACCTATACCTTGTGCCAGGGTTGCACCTCCAGTCGGAAGTGCAGCGAGTGTATGGCGACCGGAAACTGCCGACGTATCGATTACCCCTGCTACGTAAGGATTTCACGACGCGGAAAGGAGTTAAGCGTGCTATGGTATACGTCTGCGGCCTGGGACACTTCGACCTATTCGTCAACGGTCAGAGAGTGGGTGACCATTTCCTCGATTGTGGGTGGACCCTCTACAGCAAGGAGGCCCTCTATACATCTTTCGACGTGACAAGCCTACTGCAGCGAGGCGACAATGCCATCGGGGTGATGCTTGGCAATGGTTTCTACAACGTACCTCATGATCGCTACTTCAAGTTACTGACATCGTTCGGAGCACCGAAACTGCTGTTGCGAATAGAGATTTCCTATAAGGACGGCAGCCACGAAGAAGTATGCTCTGACACGTCATGGAAAGTATCGCCAAGCCCCATCACCTTCAGCAGCATCTATGGCGGCGAGGACTTCGATGCATCGTTGGAGCAGACGGACTGGGCCAGGCCGCATTTCGACGACAGTGGTTGGAAACAGGCGTTGCCGACGACGTATGAGGGCCGACTGCTACCGCAGCAAGCTAAACCTCTGCGTGTGGCGAAGCGCCTGCCTGCGAAGCGCATTTTCAAGAACCAGAAGGGACAATGGGTCTATGACCTCGGACAGAACTTCTCGGGCATCATTGATGTGAGGTTGTCGTCAGACAGGCGACAGGTGGTGAGGTTTCGCCCTGCCGAACTGCTGAACGCCGACAGCACCGTTAATCAACAGGCTTCTGGTACTCCTTACTTCCTGACCTACTCCACTCCTGAGACAGCACATGATGCCTACTGGCATCCGCAGTTCACTTACTACGGTTTCCGCTACGTGCAGATAGAGGGTGCCGTGCCTGAAGGCAAGCCGAACCCCGACGGCCTGCCCATCATCAAAGAACTGGCAGGCTTGCACACCACAGCAGCAACCATCCCCGCAGGGCATTTCACTTGTTCTGACACTTTGTTCAACCGCATCTACGACCTGATCGACTGGGCTATCCGCAGCAATGTGGCCAGCGTTATCACCGACTGCCCGCACCGTGAGAAACTTGGATGGTTGGAGCAAGACTATCTGATGCAGGCATCGTTGCTCTACTGCTACGACCTCTCCGGCCTATATGCCAAACTGATGCAGGACATGGCCTCGTCGCAATGGGACAACGGCTGCATCGCCACAATCGCCCCTGAGTACGTACGTTTCGCCGACGGATTCGAAGATACACCGGAATGGGGCAGCGCATTCATCCAGATACCTTGGAACATATGGAAAGTCTATGGAGACGACAGCCTGATACGCCGCTACTATCCGGCCATGAAACGATATGTGGCCTACCTGCAATCCAGGGCCAATGGGCATATTCTGTCATACGGACTGGGCGACTGGTACGACATCGGCCCCAACGCCCCGGGCAAGGCTCAGCTCACTACCAACAGCCTTACAGCCACAGCCACCTACTACCATGATGTGTACCTTCTCTCTCAAATGTCAGGGATGGTAGGCGAAGAGGCCGACCGTGCCCGTTATCAGCGACTGGCAACAGACATCAAGAGTGCTTTCCGCCAGCGGTTCTTCCACGACGATGCTCATGTGGAGAACGACAGCCAGACGGGATTAGCAATGGCGCTGAGCCTCGGACTTGCCGACACCACAGAACATCAGAAAGTACTTCAACATCTGGTGGATGATATTACACGGCGCAACTTTGCCCTGACGGCAGGTGACGTAGGCTACCGCTATGTGCTCGATGCTCTGTCGCAAGGAGGACGTTCTGACATCATCTATAAGATGAATAGTCGCCACGACGTGCCCGGCTACGCCTGGCAGCTGGATCATGGCGCTACAGCACTGACAGAATCTTGGCAGGCCTACGCCAATGTGTCGAACAACCATCTCATGCTGGGTCACCTCATGGAATGGTTATACGCTTGGTTAGGTGGCATTCGTCAGCAGCCTGGCTCCGCCGGTTTCAAGCAGATTATCATCGACCCTCAGCCAGTAGGGTCTGTCAGCTGGGCTGATGCCTCTTGGCAGTCGCCTCAAGGAATCATTGCATGCCGGTGGGACAAGACTGAGACACAGTTGACCATACAAGCCACCGTCCCCAAAGGCACAACGGCAAGAGTCATCCTGCCATCCCATAGCAGGCACTGCGTTAAGATTGCAAAGGGGAAACGAAATGTCCTCTCCATGACGGAAACGGACAACCATGTTGAGGCTGAGGTGAAGGATGGGAATTATAAGTTTGTGGTATATAGGTAAAACGCCAGACCTAATGTCTTTACCTGAAAATATGGAGCGACAGATTGAGGCGGATGTGCGTGTGAATCCGCCCTGTTGCTCGGACAGACGGAATACGAAAGATGGGGTGGAGGTCCACCCCATCATTCGTATTAGGTTGTTTTTTTGAGAAATGCAAACTGACGGCTATGCTAGTGGTTGCTGCGCAGCATCAAGCGTCGATGTTGGCGTAGTTGGCATTCTTCTCAATGAACTCGCGGCGGGGTGCCACGTCTTCGCCCATGAGCATGGAAAAGACATAGTCGGCTCCGGCGGCGTCCTCGATGGTGACCTGCTTGAGCAGACGTGTCTCGGGATTCATAGTTGTCTCCCAAAGCTGCTCGGGGTTCATCTCGCCGAGACCTTTGTAGCGCTGAGTGTAAACGCCCTGTTCCTGACCGTCGTTGTACTTTAGGAGGAACTGAAGGCGCTGCTGGTCGTTGTAGCAGTACTCCTCGATCTTGCCTTTCTTGCAGCGGTAGAGCGGAGGCGTGGCTATGAAGAGATGTCCGCGCTGGATGAGTTCGGGCATGTAGCGGTAGAAGAGCGTCATGAGGAGAGTGTCGATGTGGTATCCATCGACGTCGGCATCGGTCATGATGACGACCTTGTGGTAGCGGAGCTTGTCGTAGTTAGCCTCTTTTGAGTCCTCACCTAAGCCGTAGCGTACGCCAAGGGCCTGTATGATGTTGTTAACTTCTTCGTGCTCGAATGCTTTGTGCCACATGACGCGCTCGACGTTGAAGATTTTACCGCGTATGGGCAGGATGGCCTGGGTATGACGGTCGCGGCCTTGCTTGGCGCTGCCGCCTGCGGAGTCGCCCTCGACGATGAACATCTCGCAGCGTGCGGGGTCGCGGTCGGAGCAGTCGGCGAGCTTGCCGGGCAGACCTCCTCCGCTCATGGGCGACTTGCGCTGTACGCTCTCGCGGGCCTTACGCGCTGCCACGCGGGCAGTAGCGGCCAGGATTACCTTGTCGACGATGAGTTTGGCTTCCTTCGGATGTTCCTCGAGGTAATTACTGAGGGCTTCGCCCACGGCTTGCTGCACAGCGCCAGCCACTTCGCTGTTGCCGAGCTTGGTCTTGGTCTGACCCTCGAACTGCGGCTCGGCAACCTTGATGCTGATTACGGCGGTGAGGCCCTCGCGGAAGTCCTCGCCCGATATCTCTACTTTATTCTTCTCGAGTTTTTCAAGTTCCTTGGCACACTGATCTTCGGCGTATTTCTTCAGCGTGCGTGTGAGCGCCATACGGAAACCCTGAAGGTGTGTGCCGCCCTCGATGGTGTTGATGTTGTTGACGTAGGAGTGCAGGTTCTCGCTGTAGGCGGTGTTGTACATGATGGCGACCTCGATGGGAATGCCCTGCTTCTCGGTGTTGAGGTAGATGACGTCGTTGAAGAGGTGCGTGCGCGTCGAGTCGATGTATCTCACGAACTCCTGCAGGCCGTCCTTGCTGTAGAAGACGTCCTGACGGGTGTTGCCCTCGTCGTCGGGCCGTTTGTCGGTAAGGGTTATAGTGATGCCTGCATTCAGGAAAGCGAGCTCGCGCATGCGGTTTGCCAGGATGTCGTACTTATACTCATGCACGATGAATATGGACTTGTCGGGCCAGAACTGCTGGCGTGTGCCGCGTAGCTCTGTCTGGCCTACGACCTTAACGTCGTAGAGCGGCTTGCCCTGTTCATACTCCTGCTGGTATATCTTGCCGTCGCGGAAGACCTGCGAAATCATGCGAGTTGAGAGTGCATTGACACACGAGACACCGACGCCGTGGAGACCGCCGGAGACTTTGTATGAGCCTTTGTCGAACTTACCGCCTGCGTGGAGCACTGTCATGACGACTTCGAGGGCGCTCTTGTGCTCTTTCTCGTGCATGTCGACGGGTATGCCGCGTCCGTTGTCCTGCACAGTGATGGAGTTGTCCTCGTTGATGGTCACCTCAATATGAGTGCAGTATCCTGCGAGAGCCTCGTCGATAGAGTTGTCTACGGTCTCGTAGACGAGGTGGTGCAGTCCCTTCTCCGAGATGTCGCCTATATACATTGCAGGGCGCTTGCGCACAGCCTCAAGCCCCTCGAGGACTTGGATATTACTCGCGCTATAGTCAGCGCCGTTCTTGAGTTCTTCTGCCATTGATAGAATACCTTTGATTTTGCGTGCAAAGTTACAAATTTTTCAGCAACTGACGAAGACAAAAGGCGAAAAGTTTTCGCCTTAGTGCAACTTTTTTTTGACACAAAAAAAAGAGCAACGAACCTCACGGTCTGTTGCTCTTGAATGAGAACTATTTCTAATTGCTATGGACGATATTCAGATATGCCAGAGGCTTGGCTCAGCCAAGCTTCTGGATGTAGAGTGCGAGTTTCGACTTGAGGTTCGAAGCCTTATTCTTGTGAATAATGTTGACCTTGGCAAGCTTGTCGAGCATCTTCTGTACGGAAGGATACATCGTCTGGGCCTCTGCCTTGTCGGTTGTAGCACGCAGTTTACGCACAGCAGCGCGCATAGCCTTAGCATAGTAGCGGTTGTGAAGGCGGCGCTTTTGCTCCTGGCGGATTCTTTTGAGTGATGACTTATGATTTGCCATTTCTTTTTTATTATTTTCGTTTAACTTAAGTAGTCCATAGCAGAGTCGAACTGCTCTTTAGAGAATGAAAATCTCTCGTCCTAACCGATAGACGAATGGACCAAACCGATGCTTGAATCACTGCCTCAAGGTTTCCGGGTGTGATTTGCGGGTGCAAAGGTAGTGCAAATTCTGATACGCGCCAAATATTTCGATAAAAAATATTTAAATAATAGGTATTTTGGGCCAACAGCATTTCTTTAATAAGCTTTTTTGCTACTTTTGCGTGTATGATCAGGACTCATGGCATCGTTCTTCGCTCGCTCCGCTACGACGACAGCCACATCATTACGAGCATCTTCACCGAGACGGCCGGGACGGTGGACTTCATCGTGCGCCGCACCTCTGGTGCCCGGGCAGCGGTAAAGGCCAGCACGTGGGCACCCTTGTCGCTTGTAGAAGTGGCGTGGGAGCCGCGCCGAAGCACGGGTCTCCATAAGGCCAGGGAACTGACGCTCTGGCGCCCCTGGCAATCCATACTTTTCCACCCTTACAAGGCTGCCATAGCCATCTTCCTCGGCGACCTGCTGGGCCACGCCCTGCGCTCGGAGCAAACCAACGCCGAACTCTTCGCATTTGTCACAAACAGTCTGGAGTGGTTTGACGAAAGCGACGAGCACTACGCTAATTTCCACATCGTTTTCCTCATGAAGATGAGCCGTTTCCTGGGTTTCATGCCAAACGTCGACGGCTGGCATGAAGGAGCTCTCTTCGACTTGCAGTCGGCAACGTTTGTCGACGCACCGCCGTCGCATCCCTATTACCTCGGGGCGGCGGAGTCGGCCCTCGTGCCTAAGTTCCTGCGCATGAACATCCGTTCCATGCAGGCAGTAGGCCTCAACGGTGCCATGCGCCGCCGCGCCCTTGAATTAGTGGTACTCTTCTATCGCCTCCACATCCCCGAGTTGCCTGAGCTGAAGAGTCTGGCGGTGCTTGCAGACGTTTTTGCATAACAGGAATATTGGTGTCCGCTAAGAATGGAGAGGATGAAATACTGATATGGTTTAATGTACGCTGAGGTTTAGCGGACAGTAATATAAAAGAAAGAGGACAGGTCAAAATGAGCTGCCCTCTTTCTCGCGATATATATAATGCTTATTTAACCAAGACTTTGCGACCGCCGACGACGTATACTTGTCCGCGCTGCGGGGTGCTGACTCTACGGCCATCGATGGTGTAATAGGCATCGGTGCTCCCTGCGGCAGCGATGCTGCTGATGCCCACAGGCTGTTCAGTGGTAACCCGCAGGATGCCTTGCGGCAATTCAGAGGTATCCCAGAAGAGGCCCTTCTCGAGGCTGATGATGTAGGAGTCCTCGTCAAGTACGGGTGTGCCGGTGACGGTAGTCACTCCTGTCCAGAGACGCACGATGTCGCCCTCCTTGATATTGTCGATGAATGACGAAGAGTAGTGAAGCTTAACGGTGGCGTTGATCGAGAGTTTGCCTATGTTCTGCAAGCTGGTGCAGCCGGTAGCGGTCTCCGTAGAGGGACGGTTGATACCTATTTCCAAGACGGCCCCCTTTGCCAGTGTGACGTTATTTCCGCCGAAGTCCAGCTGACCTATCGTGGCCGTAGCCGTGGAGCCTATGGCCAGCGTGCCGCCGTTGCTGACGCTCACGGAGCTATTGACGAGCGGCACGGCGGCCGTAGTGACACCAGACAGTTTGGCTCCGCTGGCTACAGTGAGGGCACCGGTACCGAGCTGTGCACCGCTCTTGACGGAAAGTTCACCGGCATTGACTTTTGTCGTGCCGGTATGGTCGTTCTTGCCGCCGAAGATGACCTTGCCCTGCCCCACCTTGACGAGGTTGGAGTTGGCAGTGACGATACCTCCCCATGTCCAGTTGGCGTCGTTGCCGAGCTGCCAGGTGTTGGTGCCCGTCTTGCCATCGTTGGCAAATGAGGCAAAGCCTCCGAGCTTGCCATTGTCGCCCGTAACCTTACCGATGGCAAAGACCTTTCCGGTGTTCTGCACCGTGAGGTTGTCGGCAATGTTTAGCGTGCCGTTAGGCAGGCCGTTGGCCGTGTTCAGAGTCCAGCGTGCTCCGCTGTCGTCGCCACGCCCGGTAGCCTTGATTGTTCCAGTGAACTCGCGGAAGTCGAGTGCGAGCTGAGTGCGTGTGGCAAACCATGTGCTGCCTTTTTCCTCTTCGCAGTAGATAGTGAGCGTGCCTTCGCCGGTAACCTTGTTGGA
>CAJOLI010000008.1:0-43196 GCA_905235285.1 uncultured Bacteroidaceae bacterium | reverse complement strand
TTGGCCGTGTTCCATGTTCCCGTCTTACCTTTGGCCACGTGGAGCGTGAAGTTGCTGCCCGTGTTCTCCGTGTAGGTTCCACCTTCGAATTCCACGGTGTTGGCCACCTTATTGGCGTTGTAGCACTGAATGGTGCCGGCCTGCAGGATGAGTCGCTGCAGTGTGCTGGCAGTGTTCATCTTCATCCAACCATTGCCTTTTTTCGTGAGCACGGTGCCCGTTATGGGCTTGTTCACGATGAAGTCGGCAGAGTTGTTGATTACACCGCCTGCGTCGGTAAGCACCTGCATAGGCGAGCCCTGTGTGACGGCAGATGTGGATCGCAGCTCGGCTCCGTTCTCGATGATGAATTTGTTGGCCGCTGTAGTAACACCGCCAAGGTTGCCATAAGCCTGATTTTCGTTGGAGAGCGACTTAATGGAGAGCACACCGCCTGAGAGGCGTGTGCCGCCGGTGTAGGTGTTGTCGTTGCCTATGGTGAGCATGCCTGTGCCGCGCTTCTCGAGTGCCGATGCGCCTACGATAGCACCTGTGCCGCCGAAGGTATAGTTCTTGCTGGCATCCACGATGATCGTCTTTGCCTCGATGTCCCCCTTAAGGCTTACCGAGAATTTCGTGCCTTCGTCGGTAAAGCGCACTACGTCTCCGGTGACGAAACTCGTCGGATCTTCAGGGGCTGACAAGAGTGCAAAGTTATCGTCGCCGCCGAACTGCCATGTCGTGCTCTCGGCCCCTGTCCACACGATGTCACCGGCATCGCGCACGCCGCTGACGACTAGATAAATCTTGTCGTCCTGCTGCTCGAGCGAGGCCCTGATACTTGTGCCGAGACCCTCGATGATGACGTCGTCGAGCTTGCCGCCTTTCACCTCTTCGATGCCCTGGATGAGGAGGTAGCTACCAACAGCGAGGTCGCTGCCGTCGGTATGTGGCACGAGTTCCAGAATTGGTGCCAGGTACTTAGGTCCGTAGGTGAGCCAGTTGCCTGTGAGCTTTGTTTCGATATTGAGCACGCGGGCGTTGATGACATCGGAGGCTGCGCCATCGCTGTAGACGTCCATCTGCAGGCGCGAACCGAAGCCGAGCAGGAGCGAGTCAGTAGTGAGCGTGCCCTTCGCGTCGGCGCCGCCCGGGCGCAGTATAGAAGCGTAGTCCATCTTTATGCGGCGGAACTGTCCACCACTGGAGTTGAGCTCAGCAAAACGGTTGAGCCATAAGCTGCTGCTGAGCAGTTTGCCGTCGAAGTTGAGCGTGCCTGCCCAGATGTCGGTGTTACCCGTGTGGGTGAACTCGGCAGCTGGCAGATTCAGGATGCCGTCGCCTTGCTTGACGAGGCGGGCATTGCCCTTGAGGCCGGAGCCTGCTACGGTGCAGGCGTAGACCTCAGTGTTCACCTTAGCCGTGCCGTTGAGGATATTGCTGTTGGTGCCCTGCACCCAAGTAGGTACATTGAAGGTTACCACGGCTGGTTGAGCACCATTGGCGATTGAGAGCGTCGTGTTGGCTGTCTCGCATACGAGTACGTGCTGACCATTGACCTCAGAATTAATGGTTGCGCCGTCGCCGAGGACAATGCGCCCGGTGGTGGTAAGTGGTGGTGGCGGCACAGTGATGCCTTCCATCTGTCCGAGGAAATAGCTCTTGTGAGGTGGCTGGTTGTAGCCCACGCACTGCCACACTATGGCGTTGCGGTACTGATGGTCGTGCCAGAGGGTGTAGATGCGATAGGTGGTTGGTATAGCTGTGGTGTAGATGCGTATAGCCGCGCTGTTGTTGGCACGTACTACTATTTCCTCACGCCAGTCGCCGAAGATGTCGGCCAGGGCGCAGGGGTTGTTCTTCGAGTCGTTGTTCATCTGACAGCCGCTGGAGGTGAACAGGCGGCCACCGGCAGGCTTGTAGACTGCCGCTTCGCGCATGGTGCCTGGGCTGTCGAGCACCTCGTCGCAGAGGTCGCCATCCCAATAGATGCGGGCGTTGAGGTGGCTCCAGAAGAGGGCATCGTTAGAATCGCCCGTGGCCGGACCGCCCTCGACGACCTTGTCGGCCACGGTGGAGACGAGCCCAGACTGTGTGCTTCGCCCCATGGAGCCAGGGAAGGCATTCGAGAAGTTAGCACAAAGGGCACGTCCATCATCGGTGGCCGACTGTAAGCGGTAATATATCTTGCCTGTCGTGGCATTCCAATAGGTGCAGGCTGGCGAGGACTCGTTGCACGTGAACTGCTCGTTGCCATGACGATAGGGGTCGAGGTCGGCACAGTGTTGCGCGTCGCCATGTCCGAGGCCTGTCGTGCACAGTCCCTTACCGTTGTCGTCGATAATCATAGAGCCGAAGACTATTTCGTCGCGACCGTCCCAGTCGACATCAGCGATGGCGAAGTTGTGGAAACCATTACCAAACCATGGTGAGCCACCGTTGTACTCGTTCCAGCGCCAGCGCTGGGTGAGTTTGTGAGTGGCGGGGTCGACGTCGAGGGCGCAGAACTTATGACGCGTGTAGCAGCCACGTCCGAGGAAAATGCTGGCGTGGCGCCCGTCGAGGAAGGGTGCTCCGAAATAGTGCTTGGTGGCGCGGTGGCCCGTGTCATTTTCTCCCCAGACGGCTGCGTAGTCGCTCTCGCCGCTCTCGAAGCGCGGCAGGGGGTAGGCCATCGGCGTGAACTTATCCGAGGAGCCGTCCCAGCCGTAAGGCTCGCCCGTGGCGCCGTTGAGATAGAGGAGGTACTCAGCACCGTTGCGGGTGTATTCGTCACGCGGTGCTACGTAGCTCATGTTGCCTATCTGGATGTCATGTCCCGTGGCGGTGTGGATAATCATGTTGTCGGCACCGCGCATAACACACTCTGCCTTGCCGTCCTCGTCCCAGTCGTAGGCTATGAGGTCCCACTGCTCATCGGGACCCGCCATGAGGTTGGGCCCGAGGTCTATCCACCAGAGTCGCTGCCCGTCGAGGGTGTAGCACTCGTAGTGGTGGAAGTGTGTCTTGTTGGAGGCATTGCGTATGTCGCCCGAGTAGTTGCGCTTGACGATGAACTCGGGTATGCCGTTGCCAGTGACGTCGCCCAGCGAAATGTCGTTGAGGAAGTACTGCGATGTGGCATCAGCGCCGTTGCGGTCTACCACCTTTGCTACAGGGATGTCCTTGTAGCCAGCGTTCCAACGGGTGACCTCTGCGCATTTCTCCTGTTCCACGCCATTCACCACTGCTGCCACCTGATACTTCGTTGTGGCGTTGCCGGTGGTATGGCTGTAGCAGCCCACCTTGAGGCCGCCCTTGACGAGGGTGCCGTTGGCGTAGAGATTATAGGTGACGTCGTAGTATTCCTCGCCGAAGATTTTCCAACTGACGAAGTTACCGCTGCCGCTGCCACCATTGACGTTGGCCGGTACGGCCACCAGCCCGCGGTCGAGCAGGTCGGTAGTGCGCTGAGCGAAACCCGCCACGGAGGTCATGACGAGCACTGCAATAAGTAGAATCTTTAATTTCATTATCGTTTCTTTAGTTAGTTTACTAATTATGGTAAAGCAGATTTCCTATTGGGTGCAAAAATAACACTTTTAATCGAAGTAAAGCAGTATCTTTCAACTTTTAACCTATGTTCTGGCAACTTTCTTAGTTTTCTGAGCAAAAAGTGCCGAATTTACACAATAAAACAAACAATATTTGGCAATCATATATAATCGGCCTTTAACGCCCTACTCCTCAGTACGCATATTTCTCTTGTGACATGTGACATAGAAAAACAAAAAATTTTTTTGATTTCTATGTCACATGTCATTTATTTCCCTGAACCCTTGAGCTTTCTACCCGAGACCTTAAGACTTTTGCCCGAAACCCTTAAGACTTTTACCCAAAACCCTTGAGACTTTTGCCCGAAACCCTTAAGGGTTGGCGCTGAGCTCTTGGTCCTTTAGGCCAACGCGCCAGTCATGCTCAACGTTAAAGAAATAGCTAGCCGCAGAAAGGAGCGACAGAAACAAGAAAAGCCAGCGATTCGAAGGAATCGTCGGCTGGCTTTGTACTCAAATAGGCATATTGAAAAATACAGCAGGCTGAATCGGCTTACTCAGCCGGCTGAATTGGCTTACTCAACAGGCTGAATTGCGCTACACAGCCAGATGCATCGGCTTGCACGAGCGGAGGCTCGGGAGAGAGCTGCCGCACTTATTGGGCTACACAGGGCAGAGTGACCGTGCGCTGACCAGCGAAGGTAGCGAGAGTCAACTGAATGGAATCTGCTGCTGAGGCCCTTGCGTTGATGCTGTCGACGGGCAGGCTGACGTAGGTCTCGGCGGAGTACGCCGGCTGATCGCTGCCCTGGCGATGGTGCAGAGCGACGCGGTAGGTGGTGCCGCCTTGCAGGTTTGTGTAATCGCCCTCTCGCACGTAGCCCCACGTCTGAGTGCCGCCTTTGGTCTTTGGCGTCAGGTGCAGGTTCACGAAACGGCCGCCTGTCCAGGCGCTGACGAACCCCACGGGGTCATGGCGCACGTCGGCGAGGGCAGTGCTGTCGCGCACGACGACAACTCGTTCGAGCGAATATATTGTGGCGCGGCCGTCGCGCTCCAAGACGTAGCCTATGAGGAACCGCCAGAGCGCCCCTGGCGTCACATCTGTGTATGGCGTAACCAGGCTTAAGGTGCGGCCGCCATCTGTAGTGAAACGGCTAATAGAACCTGAGGCATCAGACTCCATGACCGCCATCTCAGTGACCATGGGCGGGTAATCGTCTGTTTTATCTTCGTCGCAGGCGGCGAGGCTAAGCGCGAGTATCGGCAGCAGCAGTAGCTTTTTCATAATTGAAGGTCGGATTAGCATACATTATCATAATACGCTCGCGCAGGAAGGCAAGGTCGGGGGCTATGCCGCCTTCCGCCAGATGCTCAGTAGCCTTGGCCACATGTTCGGCGGCTTTGGCCACACGCTCATCGACATATTTCTCAAACGCACGGCGCTCGTCGTCGCTGTAGGCACGTGAGCTACCGCCCTCAAGCAGGTCTGCCGCCACGAGGTTCGAGGCGTACAGGCGATAGCTGCGATGGATTTCCCTGTCGATGTGTTTTGCCAGGAGTGGAAACAGTTCCGCTTTCGGCATTGTCTCGTCAAGCGTAGCAAGCCAGGTGTCGAGGCACGGCGTAGCCTGGAAATGGACATAGCCCTTTGGACCGAGGATGCCGGTGCGCATGTTCTCGAGATCGTCCTGCTTGCTCTTCTTGAAGCCTTTGACATCGCGCTTGAGCTGAAACTCAGCCGCTTTGAGGTAATCGCAGGGGTCGTACTCATAGGAGAGCGCCAACGGCACGAGGTGCATGTGGCGCAGGCGCTGCAGCGTCGAGCCCTCACCGCCCATGGCCATCATCTTGAGCACGGAATCCTGCGTGCGGTCGTCGCTGTCCTTGGCTCTTCCTTCGCGCTGCGCAATCCAAATGTTCTCGTGTTTCTCGTTGACAGCAAAATGCATGTATCGGCTCATGGTCTGCGAGGCGTTCAGCATCTCGCGCATCGAGAGCGAGCGCTGCACGATGAAGGATTTATTCAGTCGCACCAGCGTACGTATCCACGGATAGATGAGCAAATTGTCGCCGATGGCTATCTCTACGGTCGTGGGGAAGCGGGCATCATGGAGCATAAGGTCGAGGATGGCACTGTCAAGCACTATGTCACGATGGTTACTGATGAAGGTGTAGCGCTCGTTGCCGGGTGCTATGCCTTCGAAGGTGAAGGAGTGGCCGGTAGAGTAATGGCGCAGGATGTAGCGCACGACGGGTTTCATGAAGCGCATCTGGAAATCGAGCGTTGAGCGCACGCCTACGGCAGCCAATCGCAAGAGGCCGCGGCTGCAGCTCAGCGGCAGGAACGGCGCGAAGCCTTTCAGCATGCGGGCAAACTGGCGGTCGCTGAGAAGGCTGTCGATAGCCTCCCGCACTTCGTCGTCGGCGTAAGGACGGATATCCTTAAACTCTTCAGGGATTTCTTTGCTCAGCAACATAGCATTTACCATTTAACCATTTACCATCAGCCATTTTATATTTGCCATTGACCATTTTACATCTAAAGCTTATCCTCGATGATTTCGGTCAGCACGTCCTTGAGGTCGAGTCCGGCGGCTCGCACCTGCTGCGGGATGAAGCTGGTGGCCGTCATGCCCGGCGTAGTGTTGATCTCGAGCATATTGATGCGGTCGCGCTCGTGTCCCTGCTCGTCCTTGACGTGGGTGACTATATAGTCGACACGTATGATGCCCGCGCAGCCGAGTATGTCGTAGATGGCGCTGGTGAGCGCCTGCACGCGGTCGCGCAGCTCATCAGGGATGCGGGCGGGTGTAATCTCGTCGACGGAGCCGTTGTACTTGGCGTCGTAGTCGAAAAACTCGTTGTGGGTGACGACCTCAGTGATGGGGAAGACGTGGTCGCCGGCTGCCGTCTTGTAGCAGCCGCAGGTGAGCTCGGTGCCAGGCATAAAGGCCTCTACCATAACCTCGTCGCTCTCGTCCATGGCCTTTGCAATGGCAGGGCGCAGCTGCTCGAGCGTTTTCACCTTTGAGACACCGAAGCTGGAGCCTCCGGCGTTAGGTTTCACGAAACACGGCAGTCCGATATGGTTGATAATCTCATCGTCAGTGACAAGGTCCTCGCTGCCCCTGCGCACAACGAGGCTCTCGGAGACGCTGACACCGAAGCCCTTCAGGTATTGGTTCAGGGTGAATTTGTTAAACGTCATGGATTCCACGAGCACACCGCTTGTAGAATATGGCATGCGAATGAGGTCAAAGTAGCCCTGGAGTATGCCGTTCTCGCCCGGAGTGCCATGAATAGTGATATAGGCGAAATCAGGGCGCACGGTGCGACGCCCCACCTTGAACGAGAAATCCTCGCGGCTGACGGGCGCACGTTTGTCACCTTCAAGATGAGCCTCCCACGTCAGCCCATTGAGTTCTACGATGTAGACTTCAAAACGTTCTTTGTCGATGGAGCTGTAGATGCCCTGAGCACTGCGCAGCGAGACGTCGTACTCGGAACTGTCGCCACCGCAGACGATGGCTACAATATTTTTCTTATTCATATATATTATTTTATTGTACGCGCGTATGCGCGCCATTTGTTGGTTAATTCTGATAAGTCCTCCGGCAGTGGGCTTTCGAAAAACATATCCTCCTTCGTACGGGGATGCACGAAACCAAGCGTTCGGGCGTGCAGGGCCTGACGGGGGCATATCTCGAAGGCGTGACGTACGAAGGCCTTGTAGGACGCTGTAGGTTGGCCGCGCAGGATTTCCATGCCCCCGTAGCGTTCGTCAGCGAAGAGAGGATGACCTACGGACTTCATGTGGGCGCGTATCTGGTGCGTGCGCCCAGTCTCGAGAACACATTCGACCCATGTCACGGGGCCAAAAGCTTCGAGGACGCTCCAATGCGTCACGGCCGGTTTGCCTTGCCCGCTCTCTGGCGGCACGACCGTCATGCGCTGCCGGTCGCGCGGGTCGCGGGTGATATTTCCCTCTATCCTACCCTCCTGCACCTCAAAGCTGCCCCACACCAGGGCGTTGTACTGGCGACGAGTAGAATGTACAAAGAACTGCTGGCAGAGGTGTGTCTTGGCCTCGGGTGTCTTAGCCACTACGAGCAATCCGCTCGTGTCCTTGTCTATTCGGTGGACGAGTCCTACGTTGGGGTCGTTGGGGTTGTATTTGGGATCCTCACGCAGGTGCCACGCCAAGGCATTGACGAGCGTGCCCGAGTAATTGCCTACACCGGGGTGCACCACCATGCCTGCGGTCTTGTTAACGACGAGCACGTCGTCGTCCTCGTAGACGATGTCGAGAGGGATGTCCTCTGCAGTAATCTCGGTCTCGAAGCGCGGATGGTCGAGCATCAGCGTCACCACGTCGAAGGGTTTCACGCGGTAGTTGCTCTTGACGGGACGGTCATTAACATGGATGCAGCCGGCTTCTGCGGCGCGCTGGATGCGTGCGCGGCTTGTGTCGCGCAGGTGTTCCATCAAGAACTTATCTACGCGCAGCAGCGTCTGACCCTTGTCGGCAACGACGCGCCTATGCTCATAGAGGGCACCGTCGGAGCCCAGCTCCAGGCCTTCGTCGTCGAGCTCCAGCTCGTCATCAAGTGCCGGCACGCCATCTACGAGCGTCTGAATGCCGTCGAGTGCTGTTTGCCCATCTGCCATCATGTGTCCGTCTGCCACCTCCATAGCATCACATATCTATGAGGTCGAGATCGTAGTTGTCATCGAACTGTTCGATGTCATTGACATCGGGGTCAAGGTCGAGGTCGTCGTCGCCCAATCCGTCAAGGTCTTCTTCTGCAGCGTTGTTGCCGACTTGTAGTATTAGTGGCACGTCAACAGGGACATGCTCGCCCGGATAGACGTTGCGACCACGGCTCTTGACGCCATAGACCCAGTCGCGGTCACCGGGGATATATTCCACGGGTCCAAGCTTGAAGCCCATGGCCGTCAGGCGCGCCTGTGCCTCGCGCAGCGAACTGTTGTCAGCCACGTCTGGCAACGGAAGCGTCGGCGTCTGCGCGGAATTGATAGTAAGCTGTATCTCGCGGCCTGCTTTCACCTTAGCTCCGGCCTCAGGATGCTGGGCAAGGATACTGCCCGTGGGCTTGCGCTTGTTGTAGGATGAATCAACTACAATGCCTACAAGGCCGGCACGCTCAAGTGTATAGAGGGCATCGCTCTCTTGCAAGCCAGTGAGCGACGGCACCGCGACGGTCTCGCCGTGATTAGTATATATGGCCAGGCCCTTCCAGAGCAGAAACACAGCCAAGGCCGCCACGGCAGCCATAGCCAGGAGATTGCCCCAGACGTACCCGCTGAATATTTTCTTTAAGAATCCCATCGCTACAGGTTTACAGGTTATGACGTTAATATTAAAACGCAAACACGTTAACAGTCTAACAAGTTTACAGGCTCGAGGCTCTATTCTTTGTTAGTCTGTTAACGTGTTCGTCCGAGCGATGCTCGCTTCGCTTACGAAGAACGTGTTAACGTGCAGATTACTTTCCGTGGCGCTCATCCGAGACGGTGAGCTTCTTGCGACCCTTGGCACGACGTGCGGCGAGCACGCGGCGTCCATTAGCTGTCAGCATACGTTCACGGAAACCGTGCTTGTTCTTTCTTCTACGGTTGGAGGGTTGGAATGTTCTTTTCATTGCTATATTATTTATGTTTTTGTTTTCTTATGAGCTTATCGGGCTGCAAAAGTAGATACTTTTTTTCATTCACGCAAGATTTTCTTTAAACTTTTGCTCTTTTTCACTAATTTTCATTACCTTTGCGCCCGATTTGAAGAAGTAACAGCCTCTATGGCGCCTCGCGACGCTCACAACAGAGATTCCATTAATATTAAAATAATCGTAAATCGTCTAATCGTAAATTCGTATGATTAACTCACAAGACATCAAGAAGGGCACCTGCATCCGTATGGATGGCAAGCTCTATTTCTGCATCGACTTCCTGCACGTGAAGCCTGGCAAGGGCAACACCATCATGCGCACAACCCTGAAGGACGTTGTCAGCGGCAACGTGCTCGAGCGCCGTTTCAACATCGGTGAGAAGCTCGAGGACGTGCGCGTAGAGCGCCGCTCCTATCAGTTCCTTTACATGGAAGGAGAGGATTACATCTTCATGAACAACGAGACATTCGAGCAGATTCCCATTGCCAAGGACCAAATCAACGGCGTGGATTTCATGAAGGAAGGCGAGAACGTAGAGGTCGTCACCGACGCCTCCACTGAGACCGTCCTCTATGCCGACGTGCCTGTCAAGGTGCGCCTCGCTGTCACTTGGACCGAGCCGGGCCTCAAAGGCGACACGGCCACCAACACACTGAAGCCTGCCAAGGTAGAGACAGGAGCCGAAGTGCGCGTACCTCTCTTCATCAACGAAGGCGAAATCATCGAGGTTGACACTCGCGACGGCAGCTATCAAGGTCGTGTAAAGGCGTAAACAAGTCTCACACATAGTGCAAACAAAAGAAGCGCCCCGGACAATGTTGATGTCCGGGGCGCTTCTTTTGTTTGTCATATGGTCTTCCCTTTATTTTCCAGAACCGGTCTCCAGATGTATCCGTTGCTCGCGGCCGTCGTATTCCAGCTCGGCCTGCGCTGCAGCTTGCCTATCAAAAGGTTGCGGGTTCTCTGGCGAAACGACGATGACCTTGAAACGGCGGCGCTCAGGCATCCCAGAGTAGCTGCCGCAACGCTGGCCTATAGTAAGCGTTGACGTGGCCTCGTCCCAAGCGAGCGGAATCGTAGAGAACTCACCTCGCTCATAGGCGTAGGTGATACCATCATCGTCATAGAGCATGAAACAGGCGTTACAGCCGGTGTAGACGTAGATGGTCAGCGGCTCACGGGGTTGCTCTGCTGAATACTGTAGCTGTGGCCCGACTGGAATAATACTGCCCTCGGGCACGAACAGCGGGATGCGTTCGTAGGGCGCTGACACCTCAGCATGCCTGCCGCCTTCGGTCCTGCGGCCGGAGTAGAAGTCATACCATGCCCTGCCCTCTGGGAAGTAAATGCTGCGGCTGCGGGCTCCGTATTCATAGACGGGCGCCACCATCAGCGCCGGTCCGAGCAAGAACTGATCGCCTACGTTGCGGGTCTCTGGGTCGGAGGTGAAGTCCATGACCAGCGGGCGCATCAGCGTATAGTCGTCGTACCACGCCATGCCTGCAAGCGAATAGAGGTACGGCATCAGGCGGTATCGCAGCTGCAAGTAGTAAACGATGGAGTTGTAGGCGGGGTCGCCCTCGTGAGCTATATTCCAGACTTCGCGGCAGGGGAACTGCCCATGAGCACGGAAGAGTGGACAAAAGGCTCCGAACTGGTACCAGCGCGTCTGCAGTTCCTGCCACTCGCGCCAGTCATCGTTCACACGTCCCTCATGCTCAAAGGCCGCCTGGGCACCATAATATCGGTTCTCGATAGTGAAGCCGCCAACGTCCATAGTCCAGAAGGGTATACCGCTGACTGAGAAATTAAGGCCTGCCGAAATCTGCGCCTTCATATCCTCCCAGCGCGAGGCTATGTCGCCACTCCAGGTGGCTGTGGAATAGCGCTGCAGCCCAGCGAATCCGGAACGTGTCAACAGGAAGACGCGGCGGTCGGGTTCCGTCTGGCGCTGCCCTTCGTAGATGGCACGTGCGTTCATGAGGGCGTAGGTGTTGAAATACTGTGTTGAGGGTCCGAGGGCTGTAGGACCGCAGAGGGCTTTGCGATAATCCATGTCTGTACAGTCGGTGACATTAGGCTCGCTGGCATCCATCCACCATGCGTCGATTCCGAGCGGATAGAGGTGGTCGCGCATCTGCCCCCAGAACAGGCGGCGGGCGCCGTCGCTATAGGCGTCGTAGAACGAGCCGACATGACCTTCCCCGACCCAGTCGCGGATGCTGTCGGCTACAGCCTGGCGATACATCCATCCATGCTCGTCGAACTCGCGGAAATGTTCCGTGTTGGCATAGAACTTTGGCCATACAGATATCATCATGTGAGCGTTCTGGGCATGTACACTGTCAACCATAGCTTTGGGGTCAGGGAAGCGGCTCTTGTCGAATTCATGGCTACCCCACTGATCCTCGAGCCAGTAGAACCAGTCGAGGACGATGTTGTCGATGGGAATCTGCCGGCGACGGAATTCGGCCAGGGTAGAGAGCAACTCGTCCTGCGTCTTGTAGCGTTCACGACTCTGCCAGTAGCCCATAGCCCATCGCGGCATCACTGGGGCTTTACCCGTGAGCGTACGATAGCCGCTGATGACATCGTCCATAGAGTTCCCGGCTACGAAGTAATAGTCGAGCTGATCTTGCATCTCGCTCCACCATGACATCTGCAGCCTCTCGCTCTCGGCCACAGGAGCCATCGCCCGCAGCCCGAAGAACGACTTATCGCCGTCGGGCAACCATTCCACGCGCAAGTGGACGGGACGGCCGGCCTTCAATTCTTTCTCAAACTTCCAACTATTGGGATTCCAGGACGCACGCCACCGTTCGGGCACGACCAGTTCCTCGTCGAGATACACCTTCACGTAGCCGGCGTAGTAGAGCAGGAAGCGATGGAGGCCGTCGCTCTTTGGCTCCAAGTCGCCTTCATAGGTCACGGCGCTGCCGCCGAAGCGGAAATCATGCGGGAGATTGACTACGCGCTGCAGATGTGCTTCACAATCGTTGCACTCGAAGTAGAGCGAATCCTCGCGGCGTACCAGCGGCAGGCCCTCGGCCGGGCTGTAGGTGCCAGTGAGGCATCCCTCGTGGCCCTCGGCATCACAGAGGCTGAAGACTTCGCCCAGCTGAGCGTAAGGCTTCGGGTTGCCGAAGCGGCAGAGCGAGTAGCTGTCCCAGAGCAGGCCGTAGCCTTCAGTAGAAACGATGAAGGGCACGGATACCTTGGTGTTGTACTGGAAGAGTTCCTCGCTGCGACCCTTATAGTTGAACTCGTCGGACTGATGTTGTCCAAGGCCGTAGAGGCCTTCATCGTCATACGTGGAAGCAAAGACTTGTCGCACGTTAAAGGCCTGGGTACCCTCGACCTCTATGGGCTTAAACGTGCGCCCATCTTCAGCCTCAGCGAGCAACAAGTGTCCGGAGGCATCGAAGAAGCGTACGACACCTGTCTGGCGCGAGACGGCCACCTTAAGAGCTTTCGTGCGGACAAATACGGTGTCATCGTTCTCTTCTACCTCGAACGATGTCTGCGTCTCCTGAGGCAGCACTGTCAGGCTCTCCTTGTAGCTGAAGCGCTTCGCAGGCGTTGCCGAGACGTGAATTATGCGCTCGCCCAACACTTGCAGCCGCACTTGCCGCACTGCGGTCGATGATGCCGGCATGAGGTGTACGATGAGACCGTCGGCTGTACGTTCCACCCCAGCCTTGTCGGCACAAGAGAGGAACAACACCGCAGCACAACAGCCCAATAGAGCGGATAGGCAAAGGGCCTTTCTCAGAACTTCCATAGAAACAGATCCAGTTTCGGTTAGCGAGCCTCGACAATAAGACTCTGCCGTTCTATGTAGAGGCGGAATTCGCCAGGCTCAAGGACCCAGGTGTCATTGAGGTCGACAAACGAGAGGTCGCGGGCGGCCAGCTTAAGCGTCACCGTCTGCGTCTGGCCCGGTTCCAGCTCTACCTTCTCGAAGGCACGAAGGCGCCTGTTGTCGGGGGTGATAGAGGCCACAAGATCGCTGCTGTAGAGCAGAATGATTTCCTTCGTTGTGCGGTCTCCCGTGTTCTTTACGTCGACGCTTACGCTAAGTGTGTCATCGGCCGTAAAAGTTTCCTTGTCTACTTTCATGTTGCTATATTCAACCGTAGTGTAGTGGAGGCCGAATCCGAAGGGCCACTGCACGTCCATGACGGCATCGTAGTTGTAGTTGCCGTCCATCTGCCCCATGTTCTCACACGGCTTATAGTCGTATGTCACCAGGGCTCCGGTATACTTCGGGTAGGTATAGGGCATGCGTCCTGAGAAGTCGTTGTCGCCGGCCAGCAGGCGTGCCAACGCTGTGCCTCCGTAGTTGCTGGGCAGGAAGGTGTGGATGACGGCCAGACAGAGAGGCTCTATGTCACGTATGATGCGTGGACGTCCCTCTGCCAGCACGAGTACAATAGGCTTTCCGGCGGCAGAGAGTGTACGCAACATCTCTTTCTGGTTGTCGCTCAGGTTGAGGTCGTTGATGTTTCCGGGCGTCTCGCAGTAGGAGTTCTCGCCGACGCAAGCAACGACGACATCAGCCGCCCGGGCGGCAGAGCCCAGCAGAGTCCAGTCGGCAGCACGCTCGTCGAGGTTGAAGTCGTTGGCATCCCATCGCACGCCCTCGACGAAGCGTACGTTAGCCTCGCCGAAGCGCTCTTTCAGTGCCTGCTGGAACGTCAGGTATTTCCCCATCTGCGGAGCCAGCTCATTGGTCAGATGCCCCTGCCAGGTGTAGGTCCATCCGCCGTTCATACCCCGCAGGTTGTCGGCATTAGGTCCGCAGACCAGCAGACGCGTGCCCTCGGCCAGTGGCAGCAGAGCTTTGCCGTCGAGCGTGGAATCGTTTTTCAGCAACACCATGCACTCCTCAGCCATCTGCTCGGCCTCGCGTGCGAAGCCTTCGCCGGCGAAGTCGGGAAATTCAGCAGCCAGCTGTTCGGGAGTCTTGTCCCACGTCTGCTTATCGAGGAGTCCCAAGCGCACTTTCAGGCGGAGGATTCGCCTCACGGCATCGTCGATGCGCGACTTGGCTACGCGCCCCTCATCGACCAGTTCACGCAGCAAGTCGCAGAACTCCACTTCATAGGGCACCATAGACATATCTATTCCGGCGTTGATGGCCATGCAGATGGCATCCTTTTTCGTGGCGGCTACGTGGTCGCGCGTACAGATATTATTTATGTCAGCCCAGTCGGTGACAATCATGCCGTCCCACTGCAGCTCTTCTTTCAGCCACTGATTGAGGTATTTTGCATTGGCGTGGAAAGGGATGCCATTGTTAACGCTTGAATTGACCATCACCGAGAGTGCTCCGGCTTGAATGGCGGCTCGGAAGGGTTGGAAGAACTTCTCGCGCATTTCGCGTTCGGTGACGCTGCTGGGCGTACGATCCTTGCCGCTGACGGGCACTCCGTATGCCATATAGTGCTTTATGCAGGCTGCCACGCGGTCAGCAGGGATATGATTGGGGTCGTCGCCCTGATAGCCAAGCACTGCCTGGCGCGCCATCTCGCAGCTGAGGAAGACATCCTCTCCATAGCTCTCCCACATACGGCTCCATAGCGGCTGTCGCCCGAGGTCCATGACGGGCGAGTAGACCCAAGGGATGAGGCAGGCCCGGCTCTCGTAGGCTGCTATCTGGCTCACGCGCTTAGGTATGTTGCGGTTGAAGGAGGCAGCCTGCCCTATCTCCTGAGGGAAGAGTGTTGCGCCCCAAGTGTACGATGCGCCGTGGATCTGGTCTACGCCATAAATCTGGGGCACATCCGAACAGGTCTCCATGGATATCTGATTGAGTCGCCGGATGAGTGTACTCCACACCTCGGGGCGCTGTGCCACGTTCTTGGGAACGTTCAGGATACTGCCTACGTGATATTGGTTGAAGACCTTGCGCAGGGCGTCCTCGTTGAGGCGGAAGTCCGGACTCTCGGTGTCGGTGATGACGTCGATGGTCAGTTCGCACATCTGCCCTATCTTCTCATCGAGCGAGAGCCTCGACAGGGCCTTCTCCACCTGAGCTTCTACTTCAGAATCGGCCTCGATAGCGGGGGCAGCCGCGCCGCTCAGGTTGCCGCAAGCGGGCAGCAAGATACTCGTTGATAAAGCCATGGCTATAAGTTTCCGGTTCATTGTTATTTCGTGTTAGGTTTGTGCATATGGGGGTTCATTAAGTCTCAGGGTTATTTAATCAGGACTTTCCCTACGACCAGATTGCATTGTGCGTTGTTGCCACCAGTGGCGCTAACGGCATTGACGAAGCTCTGAGCATAGGCGTTGATGGCGTTGTAGGCTGATGTGACAAAGGTTACATTCAACTACTGCCGCAGACTGTGACAACACTTTCACGTTCTACGGTTCCGTCTCGCCCTCGATATAGTTCTCCATCCAGAGCCGGTCGCCATCAAACACAGCATAGGTAAAATGTGAAATCCAGTCGCCCAGAATCATCACCCTCGTTGCGGGCGAGAGCATCAGGTCGAGCTCGATGTGCCGGTGTCCGAAGATGAAGTAGTTCACGTCTGGATGTGTCTTGAGATAGTCCTTGGCGAAGAGCACCAGCAGCTCCTTATCCTCCCCCATGTAGTGAGGCGGCTCGTCGGCCTGATGCGTCTGCATGCTGTGCTGCGCCCAAGAGAGTCCCATCTCCACGCCCCATCGAGGGTGCAAGGCAGAGAAGAGCACCTGACAGAAGCGGTTGCGGAAGATGTAGCGTAGGAACTTGAACTTAGGGTCAGGGTCGCCGAGTCCGTCGCCGTGAGCCATGAAGAACAACTTGTCGCCCAGTTCCAACGTCAGCGCCTCGCGGTGCAGCACGACGCCGCACTCACGCTCGAGATAGTCGTAGGCCCAGACATCGTGGTTACCCGTGAAGAAATGAACCTCCACGCCGAGGTCGGTCAGTTCGCTCAGCTTGCCCAGCAGGCGCGTGTAACCCTTGGGCACTACGAGCTTGTACTCATACCAGAAGTCGAAGATATCGCCCAACAGGTAGACAGCTCCGGCCTTGTCCTTGATGCTGTCGAGGAAGCGCACGAGTCGGCGTTCCTGAGTGCGCCCGTGCTTGATGGCGCGGCTGCCAAGGTGGGCGTCTGAGAGAAAATATACTGGTTTCATAATGAAGCTTTGATGTGCAAAAATAATACGAAAGTGTATTGCTTCCAAAGAATCTACATACTTTTTAACGTTCTTTACCGCTTTGCTCAATCCGAAAGCAATGAGAATCCTATGTTTTAGATTCATTTTCATTTCGTTTATTCGTTATTCTTAGAAGCCTCACACGTCAGCAAGCCTTCTGCAAAGCTAATGGCAAAAAACAAAAAAACCGCTACGAGACTATTCGTAGCGGTCAATCAAAGGCTAATTTCTGGCCTGTATAAAAAAGGCCCAAGGCTGGGCTCTTAAGGCTCGCTTTGCTCAGAAATGCAACGCAGACGTCAAGCGCCCGGAAAAAAGGCTTAAGGGTTTTGGAGGAAAGGCTTATTTAACTACCAACAATTCGGCCATCATCGTCAATGAGCAGGATGGTGAGGTTGGCTTCTGGAATGAGTGGCTGACAATGGCTGTAGCAGTGGTCCACGACGGTTCGGGCGAAGGGTTCTATCTGCGCTGGCGGCAGTCGTTGCCACAGTTCGCGCACGAGCGTAATATCGTCAGCATGAGTGGTATCGCATTCGGCCTCCGTGAGCAACAGCCGCAAAAAATTGCGGTCGAAAGTAGCACGACGGCTATGTGTGTCAAGCTGTCCGTCTGCCAGCTTTACGGCCTTGCCAAGCATCACGCCGAGGGTGACCTCCTTGATTTTCTGTTCAGCTGCCATCTGCAACGTTTGACCAACAAAGTTCCCGTATTGGACGAACGCCTGAGAAGGCAATTCGGGGTAGCGTGAGCGCAAGGCGTTCTCGCTTTTGGCCCCGCTGCCGAGCACCAGCCTCTCAGCCCCGCTGGCCCGTGCAACTTCGACGCATTTGCGTATGCTCTGGATGAAGGCCTCGTCACTGTATGGCATGACGATGCCCGAGACGCCTATTATGCTAATGCCTCCCTCGATGCCGAGTCGCGGATTGAAGGTGCGTCGTGCGAGCATGTCGCCGTTGGGGACGCTGATGGTGATAGAATAGTCACCCGGGATGTTATCACGGAGCATCTGTCGTGGTCCCCTGTTTATGGCGGGGCAGCCAGGGGGGTAGTCGAAGCCGGGCAGGGTGAAGCGGCCTACGCCCTCGCCTCCGTGTATCTCGAACCGATTGCTTTCTCTGACTACGGCTCGAATTTCAGCACCATTGGTGATGTCGGGGTCGTCGCCTGCATCTTTGATGCAGAAGGCGAAGTCGTGGCCATAGCCTACGGCGACACTTATTGTCTCGCCATCGGGGAGCCGTACGGGCACCTGGGCGGGCATCGCTCCAGTCTGCTGTCGGCAGAGCGCAGCGACGGCGGCTGCTGTGGCGCATGTGCCAGTAGTCAGTCCGCTGCGGAGGGGGAAGAAGTCGGGGAGGAAACGCTCAACCATGCGTCGTAGACCCCGCGGTCCGTTGACGACGTGGAAAGCGTCGGGCATAGGAGGTCGGCGGAGGGCTATGACGCGTATGCCCAAGGCCTTTGCGGCGGCCACCTTTTCGACGAAGCCTCCGCTGATACCGCTTTCCTTGAGCAGCAGTACGTCGGGTCGGAGTCGCTGCAGTTCCTGGAGCTCGTCCTGACCAGAGCTATAGAAACACAGGTCGTCTAAGGATGCGCCCTGCGCTTGAGCCAGACGGATGGAGCTCTCGCGGGGCAGGATGCGGAAGAGGAGCCGGCGGGCAGGGCCTTGAAGGGGCATGAGGCGGCTGATGCTCTTGACGCCCAGTGTCGACAACACTAGCCGCTCACCATCCTTGAGAGCGATGTCCGCGATATCGTCGACCCAGTCTACGTCCTGGTCGCGGTGCGGGAAGAGGCGCTCGTAGCGTATGGCGGGGAGCTGCAGGGCAGCAGCCACTGCAGCCACGGTAGCGTGAAGATGTGCGGCAAAGGGATGTGCGGCATCTACGAGCAGGCAGATCTTATGTTCAAGGCAGAACTGCTGCATCGCGGCCTGGTCCAAGGCTCCGGAGATGCAGGCGCCGTGCCGGAGGTCAAGTTCCTGCTCGCCCGTCTTGGTGGAGTAGAAGTATGGTGTGCCTGCCTGCTCCAGCGTCTGCGCTGCGTTGCGCCCTTCTGTAGTGCCTCCGAGAATGAGTATCATAGAAAAGAGAAAAGAGAAGCCTCTCCTAAATCCTCCCCTAAAGGGAAGGACTTCTGCTCCAAATCCCCTTTCCTTCAGGGGATGGGTTAGGGGAGAGGCAGAAGAGTGAGAAATGAAAGCCCTATTGCAGCAGACGATAGAACGTCGGTTGGTAATCGTCGGGCATGAGTTCGGGATGGAAGATGGCGATGAGGTCTGCGAGGATGAGGTCCGGTGCTACGGGTGCAAGTTCGTAGTAAGGCGTTTTCTTCATATTGCAGTAGATGACCTTGCGCTCGCGGAAGGCGCGGAAGAGCTCATTGCGCGGCTCGCTGGCCTTCAAAGCTTCATATGAGAAGTCGCCAGGGTAGCTGTTGAGGATTCGCCAGTAGTCGACATCGGCCGCCATAGCGTAGAGCTGCTCAAACTCTATGTTGACACCGCCCGTGTTGTCATCCTTGATGACATAGTCTGCACCGGCATCTCGGAAGAGCTTAGCCAAGGCGTTCTTGCCGCCGACGGCATACCAATTGCCACCATGCATCTCACCTGAGAAAACGGTGGGGATAGAGGAGTCGTCACTCTCAAGAAGCGGCTGCGTCAGTCTTTTTAAGCTGTTATATCTTTCCTCGATACCTGCGAAGATGCTGTCGGCTTCAGCCTCCTTGCCGATAAACAAGCCGACAAATTTCAGCCATTCGGCCTGGCCGAGGGGGTGGAGTTCTTTGTATCCGAGGTGCGGGATAAGTGTGATGCCAGTCTCTTTGATGGCATCGTAGCCACCGCGTTTAAAGGGAGATATGAAGATGACCTCAGGTTGTGCGGCGAGTATAAGCTCGGTGTCGAAATTGCCCTCCATACCAATCTTCTTGATGCGTCCGTTCTCGACGCGCGCACGCACGTCTTTATTAAAGAGGTTCTTTGTCCCTGTGATGCCACGCACGACGTCTAAGGCGTCAAGGGCAGTGAAGTCAGAGAGCTGGAGCATCGTCATTACGATGGTGCGGTCTATGGGGACCGCGACAGGAGTGTATTGGTCGAGTCCTTCGGGAATGGAGGTGGACTGAGATTCGCCAGCGTCCTTTGGAATGAGAGCGAAATGGTAGTTCACGGGCATTTTATCTTCCTCGGTCTGAGGGTCTGCCACATCGACGAGCCTGATGCCGCCTGTCAGGGTACGCACCTTGAATCCCTTAGCATACCTGATATTGCAGAGGCTGTCTGTGACGAGCGCTGTCGTGTCAAGTCGTTCCTGCTGCTTGGCATTATGGGCGCAGGAGAGGCAGAAAAGAGGAAAGAGAAAAATGAAAAATGAAAAATGAAGCCGCTCTCCCAGCCGCTCCCCTAAAGGGAAGGGGGGTACCGCTGCAGAAGTCCTTCCCTTTAGGGGAGGATTTAGGAGAGGCTGAAAAGGGATAAAAGAAAAACGTTTTACCATAGTCTTATGGAAAGAGAAAAGAGGAAACTTAAGGATTTTTGATTCATTTTCTTCTAAACAGGACTGCCGCAATCACGGGCGCACCGACGAGGGCTGTTACGGAGTTGACGGGCAATGCGCCCTCGAATCCCGGCATCCGTGCGATGAGATTGCAGAGGAGGGCCAAAGCAGCTCCTGAAAGCATGGTGGCCGGCATGAGTATGCGTTGGTCGCTGGTTCGGAAGAGAGCGCGCGCCAAGTGTGGTACGGCGAGCCCGATAAACATGATAGGTCCGCAGTAGGCCGTGACGATGGCCACGAGCACGCCGGACGAGAGGATGACGAGGGAGCGTGCCCGCTGTACGTTAAGACCGAGGTTGCTGGCGTAGGCATCGCCCAGGAGCAGCAGGTTCATGGTCTTCACAAGAAGCATACTTAAGGGCAAGAGGACGGCCATCACGCCGACGAACAAAAGCATCTGATCTCCCGAGACACGTGCGAATGAGCCGAGTCCCCATACGACGTAAGCCTTGATATCCTCCTCGTTGGAGAAGAATTTAAGCACTCCGATGATGGCGTTGGCCAGATACCCTATCATCACACCTATTATCAGCAACGTCACTCCGGACTGGACGTGCTGCGCCACCCATACGATAAGGGCCATGACGGCCAGCGAGCCAGCGATGGCAGCCAGCGAAATGGCAACATCGCCAAGGTAGCCCATCCGGCTCAGAGCAACGCCGCCAAACGAGCCGGACATAAGCACCACCAACGCCACACCGAGCGATGCGCCGTTGGAGATTCCCAGCACCGAAGGTCCTGCCAACGGATTACGGAACACCGTCTGCATCTGTAGGCCGCTCACCGCCAGCCCCGCGCCAGCCATTAGAGCCGTCAGAGCCTGCGGCACGCGGGAGCTCCAGATGATGTTGGAAGCCACCGAAGAGGATGCACCGGCGTGTGCAGATGGTGAGAACAGAATGGCTACGACTTCTTTAAAGGGAATATGCACTGTCCCGAGCAACAGGTTAAGCACAAACAGTGCAGCTATCAGCGCCACGAGTAGCAGGAAAGCGAGTGGACGTTTCATTCGGAAGCTTTTCTGAAGAGGTGAGTGAAGGTCTTGCTGTAGAGTTCAGAGAGGCCCGAGCGGTTGTCGATGGCCTCCCCTACTACGAGCATTGTGGTCAGCGTGAGGTGGTTGTCGTGCACGATGCGCGAGAGGTCACGAAGCTGACCACGATATATACGCTGGTCGGGCCATGTGAGGTGATAGCAGGCAGCTACGGGTGTCATCTCGGGATACTCCTGTAAGAGCTCTCGCTGCACGTCGTCAACGATGGCGGCGCTGAGGAAGATACACATCGTCGACTGGGAACGGGCCAATAGGTGTAGCTTCTCGCGCTCGGGCATAGGCGTACGCCCCTCTCCGCGTGTGAGTATGATGGTCTGCGTACGCTCGGGTATAGTGAACTGGGAGCGCAGCTCGGCAGCGGCAGCAAGGAACGATGAGATACCGGGCGTGATATGGTAGTGCATGCCGTGGGTATCGAAAAAGGCCATCTGCTCCTGTATAGCGCCGAAGATGCAGGGATCTCCGGTGTGGAGTCGCACGATGAGGTGTCCGCGGTCGTAGTGCTCTTTCATCAAGGCGCACTGCTCCTCGAGAGTCATGTCGGCCGACGAGCGCACTACGGCGCCCACCTTGTGGCAATCGGTCAACGTCTTCGGCACGAGCGAGCCTGCATATAGGATGAGGTCGGCCTGCTCGAGCATACGACGGCCACGAACACTGATGAGGTCTGGGTCGCCAGGACCGGCACCGACGATTTCTATGTGGCCACCATTGGGTGAGACTTCAGCCACTGCATAGGTCCACTTCTCCCCCTTTTGCTTTGTCACGATGAGGTGCCCGTTGTTGCTGTCAAGGATGGCAGCAGCCTCGGCGACGCTGGGAGTTCCTACATGACGAGCTACGGTGGCGCTGGGCGTAGGCACGCTGACGGCGGCCAGTTGGTTAGCCGTGAAGAAGCGTACACGGAAGCCCTCAGCTTGCAGAAACCTGACGACGGGTTCGTCGGCCTTCACGTCGATGGTGGCAAACTCGCGGATAGCAGCGGGATGCAGGTGCTGACGACAGCATAGGTCGGCATATATCTCACCCCAAACGGCGTCGGCAGGAGCGGCCGCATGAGCCAGCCCGAGGCCTACGGTGAGCAGACGCGGGACGTAGCAGAGACAGGGCACCTGAAGGTTGCTGTCGAGCTTACGACATGAGACTATCACGACGGCCTCAAACTGCCCGGCAACGTCATCGCTCCACTCCTCCTCGCTGAAAATAGTGACATGCGGGGGGCAGGTAGAGCGGAGGTAGTCGGTGCCTTCGTCGCGCACGCCGATAACGAGCGCCACAGGCCTACGGCCGACGAAGGCGAAGATGACCCGGTTCTCATCCGTAGATGTCTGCTTATGCCACCCGAAGCGCCGGTCGAGAGTGTCGATGGCCCAAAGGCCAGTGAGGTCGCTCTGCGTAGTGATAACGGCCCGGGCTCCAAGTTCCACGGACAAAGCCTCCGCGAGGGTGTTGGCGCCTCCTACGTGGCCTGAGAGCACGGGGATGACGTGCTGGCCGAGAGAGTCGACACACACTACGGCGGGGTCTGTGTGCTTGTCCTCGACGAGCGGGGCTATGGTGCGGACACAGATGCCCATGGCGCCGATGAAGACGAAGGCGTCGAAGTCGTGCCAGCGAGCTGCGACATCGCTGCGCTCGAGAATTTCACCACTACATAGTCGCATGATAGTGGTAGCGACGGAAGCGCCCTCGCGGCTGACTGCTATGATTGCTATCTTCTGCATTTTAGGATTGTTATAGGATGATGGTCATCGAGCTGAACATGAAGGGGCGGTTCCTGCCGGAGGCCTAATTCCCGGCACGCCTGATCCCAGAGCTTATGGCTGTCTCTAAGGACCTTAGGGGCTACGACGCTGTTCATGACAATGACGCCGTCAGGGGCCAACACAGTCAAGGCCTTGGCCATAATGTCCTTGAGCCGGCCTCCGTGGCCTCCGATAAAGACGGCGTCGGGTGAAGAAGAGCCATCCCCGTATTCCAAGAAATCGCCTATGTGGAGTTCTATGCCCGGGGCGCCGTGACGTCGACAGTTCTCGCGGATGATGGTTTCACACTCGGGCCGTATTTCGAAAGCCACAATATGAAGGTGCGGGAAAAGGAGGCGTGCTTCTATGCTTACGCTGCCAGTGCAGGCTCCGATGTCCCAAAGCACGTGACGGCGCGGGAGGTCGAGAGCTTGCAGCGTGAGCAGGCGTATAGGCATCTTCGTAATCATCTTCTCGCGGCCGTCGAGGATGGCAAAAGAGCTGTCGGGGAGGCCGAAGGCGCTGGCTCTCCCCCACCCTTTCCTATCAGTGAGTGAGTGATTAGCTTCAAGGATTACGCAGTTTGGTACGCAAAACTCGCGCTCGGCAGCCTCATCGAGGGTGAGCGTTGTGACGCGCTCCTCACGGGAATTGCCCAGCCGTTCACCTACGTACATACGGTAAGCAACGTGGCCGTATTCAAGCAAGCGACGGGCTATGGCGGCGGGCGTGTGCTCGCGGTCGGTGAGGATGCCAATCTTGGGAGCCTGCTCGATGATGGCACGATCGAACTCCTGCCAGGGGCGGCCAGTGAGCGAGACGATGCGCATGTCGTGGTAAGGCATCACGAGGCGATGGGCCAGAAGCTGGAGAGAGTTGAAAGCGGAGAAGACACGAATCTCAGCATCCGGGAACTCGCGCTGCAGCGTCACGGCAAAACCGAAGAAGAGGGGATCGCCGCTGGCAAAGACCACGATAGAAGGACAATCTGACGATTCACTATTTGCAGTCTTGTACTGCTCAAACACTTTCTCCAAGGGCACAGTGATGTCAATCCACCGAACACCGTCAGGCAGCAAGGGCGCCACAAGCTCATGATGACGCTTGCCGCCGGAGCATACCCTGGCAGAGCAAATAACCTCCATCACCTCAGGCGGGAACCAAGGTTGCGAATTATCAGTAATGCCTATGACGATAAACTTCATGTTTCTTTATGTTCTGCCCCTAAGCTTAGGGTGTCTCAGACGTCGCGCCCGGGTCGGAGCTGGGCGGCATCGTCGTAGGTGAGTATGGCGTTGCAAAGCGTGGCAGCGAGGTTGCTGCCGCCTTTGCGCCCCTCGACGATAATCTTGGGAATGTGCTTCAAGGTCTTTACTGCATGCTTCGACTCGCACACGTGGACGAAGCCGACTGGCGCGGCAATGATGCCTGCGGGTTGTAGCTTACCCTTGCGTACGAGGTCGCAGATCTCGAAGAGGGCCGTCGGCGCATTACCCACGACGTAGAGGGCATCGGGGTATTCCTCTGCCGCCACCTGCATAGCGGCCTGGCTACGCGTAATCAGGCCTGCAGCCTCACGCGAAGGAGAAGCGCCCTGATTGCCAGCCGACGAGTAAGACTTGACGATTTCTGCCACACGCGGGTCGTTGATATAGCAGTGGACTTCGATGTCAAGGCGTGCGAGAGCGCCCTTGCGTATACCGGCGGCGGCCATAGTGACATCCGTGACGATGTGACGCAAGCTGCCGTCTTGAATCTTCTTGTAAAGAATCTCAGTGGCGCACTCATCCATCAGCAAGTTCTCTTCCATACCGAAATCCACGGTGGTATGGATGGCGTGCAGCAGAGGCCACAAGCGCCACTTCGGCACATCGGGATTTTTCATCTCAGAGAGGATGGTGCGGAAGGACTCGTTCATGATGGTCTGACCGACAGACTGCCCTTGGGTAGCTTTCTTATAGTAGCCTCTCGGCGTGATGAACTTGCCTTGCCACTGGTAGCTCTGCGAGTTGCCTATAATGAGCACGCAGAACATATCCACCTGTTCCGGGTCGAGGTCGCCAAGGGTGGTGAGCCGCACGTCCTGCTCGGGGCGCCCTGCCTGACGGACGATACCTACTGGCGTCATGACGCTGCGGCCTTCTTGGAGGAAGAGTTCGCGCAGACGGGAGAGCTGCCAGTAGCGTTCGTGGGAACGTGGGTTGTAGACGGCCGTGACAAAATCGCCCGAGGCTGCTGCACGGACGCGCCGCTCGATGAGCGCCCAAGGGGTCATCAGGTCGGAGAGCGAGACGATGCAGAGGTCGTGGCCTATAGGGGCACCAAGCAGCGACGCGGCCTTCTGAAAGGCGCTGATACCGGGCAGCACAGCTATTTCAACCTCACTGCCCCGCTGGCGGGACATCTCATAGATGAGCGGTGCCATACCATAGATACCGGCATCGCCCGACGATATAACAACGACTGTCTTGCCTTGTTCGGCCATACTGAAAGCCTGCTCGGCACGCTCACGCTCGCGTTTCATGCCGGTATCAACGCACTCACAACCGTCTTTGACGTATGGCTCTACGAAGCGGAAATAGTACTTGTAGCCCACGACGACATCAGCCTCGCGCAAAGCGTCGAGCACCGCAGGAGTCATATCGTCTGAGCTGCCCGGCCCGAGGCCGGCTACAATGATTTTCTTCATTGGCTGACGTTATTTCGGCACAAAGATAAGGAAAAAGGGGATTCAATAACTCATTCTGAGGCTTAAAGTGAGCGAACGGCCCGGATTTATGGTCGAAAAGTTGGAATTCCAGGGCGCAGTGTCGCGCTTGTCGAAGATATTTTCGACGCCAAGACCTGGCTCCAGCACTAAGTGGCGCAACTCTACAGTGTGGCGCGTCATCAAGTCCCACTGGCTGAAGCCGTCGGCATAGCCGTAGGTGCTGCTGTAACGCTCGCCTTGAATGTGGCCGTTCACGGTAACGTTCAGCCTATAGCTGTTCCACACCTTGTCCCACGAAGCGAGCACGTTGCCGACGTGGCGCACGCTCTTGTCTACGGGCGACGTCTCTACAACATACTGCTGCGTCTTCGTGTCGAGCGTCTTCGTCTCTGCTTCCGAATCGGTGAAGGTGTAGCCTCCACCGAGCGTGAAGCCGTATGGCAGTATGAATTTCAGCGATGCACTGATGCCGCAGAGGCGTGCGCGGTCGATGTTGTCGCGCTGGCGGATGGTAGTCCAGCCCTCATCCTTAAGAGCCGTGAGTGCGGCATCGGCGTCGATTTCGCTCTGCTGCAATGTGCGGTAATTGATCATGTCGCGTATTTTGTTGTAGAAAGCGCTGACGCTGACGTTCATCCACTTGTTGCCATACTCGGCATTGATGTTGACGAAGTTGTTCTTCTCGGGCTTCAGCGACTGGTTGTATAGTGTGTAGCGCGACGTCGTCTTAGCCTGATCGGTAGCATAGAGCTGCGAAAGTGTAGGGGTGCGGTAGCCTCCGGCATAGCTGACACGCAGGCGTAAGCCACCTGTGTGGAAGAAGAGGTTGGCGTTGGGCGTGAAGGCCGCTCCGAAGTTGTCGTTCTGCGTATAGCGCGCTCCTACTACGGCCTCGAGCTGACGTGCAATCTGCAGCTCATCCTGCGCGAAGAGGTTATAGGTGTTGGTCGTCTCGAAATCGATATTGTCGCTCTGGCTGTTGAGACTCTCCTGCACGAACTCAGCGCCTGCCGAGAGTTTGTTCCAGCCGGCAAGACGGAAGATGCCGCGGAGGGTCTCGTTGACGTAGTGAGTGCGCTTGCGTGTCTCGCTGTAGGCTTCCTTGTCAGCCGTCTGCCAGTAGTCGTACTTTGACACGAAATTGTCGCTGTAGACGTCAAGGTAGACGTGGGTCCGGGCATTTGGGACCCAACGTGCTCCGCCGCCGTAAAGGTAGGAGGCGTGGTTGAGGTCGTAGGTGTAAGCCTGCTTTGAGGTGTAGGTGTAGGCGGGAGATGAACCTCCCTCTGCATCATTTTTGGCAACTGTATTCTTTTTCTGGGTGAAATAGGTAGCGGCCTGCGGACGGGCGGTGTCATAGTCGTAGTAGGAGCCGCGAACGTAGACTGACCATTTGTCGTTGATGCGGAAGTCCAGTTTCTCAGCGATATTGTCGCTGCGGAAAGCCACAGACATTGGGCGGCCGGTGAGTTTGAGCACCTCCGTGTCCCCCTCGTCGAAGGCCTGATAGTGGTTGACCTGCCAATTGTCGGCCTGATGGTGGGTGTAGGAGGTGTGGCTGCTGACGGCTCCTGCGTTAACATCGACGTTTATGTCCTGGTCGAGGCGTCCGTTGTTGCGGTAGCGCGTGTTTGACGTCGCGGTCACGGGCTCGCGGCTCTCATCGGTAATGATGTTGATGACGCCGGCAATGGCTTCTGAGCCATAGAGCGCTGAAGCCGCACCGCTATAAATCTCTATTCGGCGCACATTGGACAGACTGATGCGGTTCCAGCGGTCATCGCCGCTGACGCGACGGCCGTTCTCGAGGATGATGATGTAGTCGTCGCTCACACCGTTGAAGTTGACGAACATTCCCATACCGTTGGTGTGCGTGGTGACGTTTGAGGTCAGGCGAGTCAGGGCTTCCTCGAGTGTCGTAGCATGCGTATCGCGCAGCTCTTTGATCCCAATGACCTTTACGGCCACGGGCGAGTTGTCGGCACGGCGGTAGGTTCCTGTTCCGGTGACGACTACGGGGTTCAAATCGTGGATAGACAAAGCCTTTACGGTGTCTGCGTGACCTGAACCTTTTGTTTGTGCAAAAGCGGTGCTCCCTGCTAAGGAGAGCACCGCCGTGAGGCAGATAGTATATATGGAGTGTTTCATGGATTACTCCTGTCTGATGTCAAGCGCGAGACGCTTGTGACTCGTGCCTGTCTGCATGTACCTATTATATTATTCGGGATTCTTGGAGTGATAGAAGTCGAGAGGTTCGCCGGCGATGGCGTCCTGGGTATGCTGCATCCACACGTTGCGCACGGTGGGGAGCTCGAGCAGACCCTTCTCGATCATCGTGGTGTTGTCACAGATGTAGCCCATGTGGTGGAAGAACATCTTCCACGAGGTGTCCTCAACCTCGCCTTCCTCGTTGGCCTCGAAGCCGTTGTCCCAGGCATCATCATCGCCGGCCATGTCGTTGTGGCCGTGGTCACCGTCGATAGACATGAGCGGATGGCAGAAGACCTTACCACCGGTGATGCCGGCAGCCTGCATGCGGGCGAGGACATTCGTCTTGAAGTTGTCCATCATATCGACAGTGCCGACGTAGTAGTTCTTGTTGTAAACCTGCAAGGCCTCTTCGAGCTGAGTGTAGCGCACGTTAGCCTTGTAGGTGTCATAGCTGTCGGGGTTGCCGTGACCCATGAAAGCGACCACCCCCTCAGCAGCCTGAGTCTTGTATAAGGAATTGAGTTGCTTAGCCACCTCAGGCACGTCGGCCTCTGCATCCTGAAGGAGGGGCACACCGAGTTTCAGCACTACTTCTGAGAGGTAGGCGTCATCGAGGTCGCCGTTGCTGTTGTTGGCGAAGTCCTTGATGTAGTTGATTACGCGTGTATACTCTTCACCGGGGATGACCTGCAGGCTCTGCACGACAATCTCATTGTAGCGCACGCCTTCCTGTGCGAAAGCGTTCAGCCAGAAGTTAGGGGCATAGAAGTTGCGGGGGTCGACATTCTCGCCGGCGGCTGCACGATTGATGCAGATGGCTGAAGAGAAGGAGAGGAAGATGTCGTAGCCAGGGAATTTCTGTTTGTATGCGGCTACAGTGCCGTCGAAGGCATCGTAAGCCTGCTGCCACGTCGAACCGAAAGCGACGAGCAAGATTGCCTTGTCCTGCTTTTTGTTAGCCTTGACGTTCTTGGTCACAGCGTCCTGATACTTCTGCCAGTTGCTGGCAGCTGAGTCGTCGTCATCGCAGGCGACGAAACCGGCGGAGAGGGCGATGGCTGCGAGAGCCATCATAAAGAACTTAATACTCTTCATCGTACGATTGTTTTGAATTAGTTTTAAATGATTGGAATTTATTTTTGCCTTGTCTGAAGCGAAGGGTTACGGAGGCGTAGGCGGTGGTGCCGGGTGTCGTGGTGCCCAGATGCAGTCCGTGTGGCGTGCGGTCGACGTAGTTGAAGATGTTGTCGACACCGGCTTCCATGCGGAGGGAGAGGCCACGCGACGAGAGCGCATGGCACTGGATGTCGTGCGTCGAGGAGAAACGCCAGATTTGGTAGGCCTTGCCATCACCATTGAGCTGGTAGTAACGCTTTGAGGAGGCGCGGCCGTAAAGGCCTAAGCCCAGGCGATAGGGACGTCTGAAGCTATGGTTCCAAGTGGCAAACCAGTTGGATTTGTGGTGTGCCATGCCATCGATGACAACGTCGGTCATGCGGTCGTGGTCGCTGTCGTAGAGGTGGGCATCGGTGTCGAGATAGCTGTAGCTGCCGCCGACGGAGAAGTCGCGCACAGCGTAGCGCACATTGACATCGACACCTACGGTGCGGGCATGCTCAAGGTTCTGGTACTGCCGCGTCTTATGCAGCTCATACATCGTCTGATATTCTTCGGGAGCGCGGTAGTTGGGGATGGTGACGAGGTTGATCATATCCTCCACCTTATTTATATAGCCCGTGACAGAGAACGAGAAGCCGCCCGTGTTGACCTCGGCTCCCACCGAGCCGTAGTTGCTCGTCTGAGGCCGCAGGTCGGCATTGCCTAAATAGAGGTAGGTGCCGTTCATCTCACGCACGTAACGATAGTGCTGTTCCTTAGGTGTCGGCGTCTTGAAGCCCTGCGACCACGAAGCGCGCAGGCGCAGCCAGTCCGTAGGGCTTACCATGGCCGAGAGCTTGGGTGTTAGGTGGAAGCCAAACTGTTGGTTGCGGTCGAGGCGCAGGCCACCGGTGAGCTGCAGCAGGCGCCATGGCGAGTATTCGTCCTGGACGTAGAGGGCCTCCGTGTTATCGGTGACAGTGCCACCGTGGTCCACGCGCATGGGAGCCCGTAGCCAGTCGTGACGCACCTCGAGACCGGCGCTGAGACGGTTGCTGGCGGGCAGCTCGAAGATGCCTTTCAAGTGGCCCATCGTGCGCCGCTGGTCGCTCTGCAGGTTGCGCTGGTCGGGGAAGTAGGGGTAGTAGTGTGTGAAGTTGCCGTAGGGGTCGTAGCCGTCGACGAGCGTAGTGTCGGTGAAGACGTAGTCATAGGCGTGGCGGTTCCAGTCGATGTCTAAGGTGACAACGGATTTTTCCGTCGGTGTCCACTTGCCCCCAACGGCAGCCGAAGCATTGCGGTAGGCCAGGTCGTAGGTCTTAACGTCTACGGCGGCGTATTTGCCCGAGGGGCGGTAGATGCGCTTGCGGTAGATAGTGCCTTCGGCGTAGAAAGCCAAATCCGGCGACACCGTATAGTCGAGGCGCTCGCCTACCTGCCAGTTGGTATGGCGGTTGACGGTCTTGTTGCGCGAGTCGTAGATAGGGAATTCGGTCTGTCGCGGGTCTTCGTGCGACGTGTTCTGCCAGCCGTCGCTGTGCTGCAACTGAAAGTTAGTCAGCGACGCCCACTTGCCTAAGGCGATGCCCACACTGTTGTGCTGCCGCCAATCGTTATAGCTGCCGCCGCGCGTGGTATTCTCAAGGAGCAGGCCGTCGCGGTCGTACTTGCGTGTGATGATGTTGACCACGCCGGCAATGGCGTCGGAGCCATAAAGCGCCGAGGCTGCTCCCTTTACGATTTCGATGCGCTCGATGCGCGCCGGGTCAATCAGCCCCAGGTCGTTCTGCCCGCCGTTGTCGCCGTGCAGACGCTTGCCGTCTATTAATATAAGTATATAGGCGTTGCCCAGCCCGTTCATCTGCATCTGAGAACCCATGTCGTCCTCGTTGAAGGCGAAACTGGCTGTCAGGCCGGCGAGGATGTCTTCGATGGAGCGCCCGCCATACTGCTCCAGTTCGCGGCGCGTGATGACCTCGGTCTGCACGGGCGCATCCTTCAGCCGGTGCTGGGTGCCAGTACCGGTGACGACGACTTCTTCCAAGCGGCTTGCGCTTAAAGAGTCCTGAGCTGTTGATGGGAGAGAGCAGCCCACGAAGGCCACCGCTGTCACCATCGCACGCCATAGCGTGCCGAGGGTTGTTCTGTTCATTGAAGTTACAAGCGCCTGATCCTGGACGCACTCCTATTTACGATTTGACGACTTACGTTCTGCGATGCCACAATCTGCGACGTATGGCCGACAGACGAGACTACGACATCCGGTCGTCTGGTGCAGGGCAGGTCTTCTGGCTTTCCCCTGCCTCGCCCTACCTTCCCAGCTTGTTAACGGGTTAATCTGTTAACGTGGCCAGTGGCGTTATACGGGCAGGCATTTTCTGCGGGGGATTACAGCTGCAGGAACAGCTCCGGACTCTCACCGGATTCCCTTTCATCGTGGACACTCTGGTCCGCGATTGCCTTTTGCGGTTGCAAAGGTAAAGAAAAGTTTAAAAATGAAAGATGAAACGCAAAAGTTTTTTATCTCCAAAGCCATTTTTTCTCACTTTTTATCCTTTTTCAAGCATCAAATGCCTTTTTAGCCAAACTTTCGTTGACATTCACTTACCTTTGAGCGTAAAAATACGTACCTTTGTGCCCAATGAAAGCAGCTTTTCTCATTGCAGCACCCATGAGCGGGTCGGGCAAGACCACAATAGCGCGCGGACTGATGGCCCTGTTCGTGCGACAAGGTCTGCGCGTGCAACCCTTCAAGTGCGGCCCCGACTATATCGACACGAAATTCCACCACGCGGTATGCCGACGCCCGAGCATCAACCTCGACACCTTCATGGCTACGGAGGAGCACGTCCTCGAGCTCTTCAGCCGCTACACACGCGGAGGCAACGACGCCCCCGCCTGGGCTTGCGAGCCAGCCGACGTGGCCGTGGTAGAGGGCATGATGGGCCTCTTCGACGGCTACGACCGTGCGAGCGGCTCCTGCGCCGACATCGCCCACGTGCTCGATCTGCCTATCGTACTCGTCGTCGATGCTCGCTCAGCAGCCTACTCCATGGCCGCCATGCTACGGGGCTTCATAAGCTTCCGTCCAGACCTGCGCTTCACCGGTGTTATCTTCAATAAGGTAGGCAGCACACGCCACGCCGCCATGCTGCGCGACGTGGCCGACGAGGTGGGCATAGAATGTCTCGGATGCATACCTAAGCAAACTGCCCTCGAGCACGCCTCACGCTACCTCGGGCTCGACTTCTCAGAGTCGCTGGCAGCAGACACGTTGACGGATGTCCTGAGCCAGAATATCGACACGAACAGACTGCAAGAATTATGTGTCAGGTCGCAGAGCCCGTCTTGGCCGGCACCTGCACACATTACCGACGCCGCCCGGCGCATCCTTGTCGCCCGCAACGCGGAATCCTTCTCATTCATCTATCAAGAGACGCTCGACCTTCTGAGCGAGACGGCCGACGTGGAATTCTTTGACCCTGAAGCGTTTGAGAATGATGAGCTACGAATGACGAATGACGAATCAGACACCCTTCTCTACCTCCCCGGCGGCTATCCCGAGAAGCACCTCGCCGAGCTCGTCAAGGCCGAACAGACGCGCCACGCCATCCGCGCCTTCGCTGAGGCTGGCGGACGTATCATAGCCGAATGTGGAGGTATGATGTACCTCTGCCGCGAGATTATCACCGACGAGGGCTCAAGCCCTATGTGCGGCGTACTACCCTACGCCATCAGCGCACGTAGCGCTGACCGCCGGCTCGCTCTAGGCTACCGACGCTTCCAGCTCTGCGGCCGCGAGCTGCGAGGCCACGAGTTCCACTACACAAAGTTCGCGGAACCCGCACCGACATCCATAGCTCAGGTCTGCAACGCTAAAGGCGAGCCCGTGTCTACGCCCATCATCCGACAGGGCAACGTGCTCGCCAGCTATACGCACCTTGCGCCCGAAAGCCTCCGGGCAATACTCGATATACTCTTAAAACACTAAAGCATCCCCAGCTCCAGCTTAGCCTCCTCGCTCATCATACTCTGGTCCCACTCGGGCTCGAAGACAAGGTTGACACTGACCGTCGACAAACCATCGATGCTCTCCAGTTTCTGACGTACGTCTTCGACGATGAAATCGGCCATAGGACACGATGGGGCCGTCATAGTCATATCCACGTCGAGATGCTTGAGGTCGTCACTCACTTCAATGCGATAAATAAGTCCCAAATCATAGACGTTGACAGGTATCTCAGGGTCGTAGACAGTCTTCAGCAACTCTACCACCTTATCTTCTATTTCCAACTTTTCCATAGTTATATCATAACTCTTTTCACACGTCTCTTTTCACTTTTCATTTTTCACTCTAAACCTTCCCCTCTTCCCGATAGCTATAATATGCGCCGTCGGCCACGATGACGTGGTCCAGCAGCCGCAGGTTCATCACTTGACAGGCTCGCGAAAGACGGTCCGTAAGCTGGTCGTCCTCACGCGAAGGACGTGTGCTGCCCGAGGGATGGTTGTGCACGAACACCACCGTGGGTGTCTGCCGCATGAGGGCCTCGCGCACCACTATGCGCACATCCACCGCCGTGCCCGTCAGGCCACCCTTGCTCACGAGAAACGGGTGACCCTCAACGCTATTGTCGGCGCGAAGGTACAGCGCGTAACTCTCTTCGTGGGCGAGGTCGCGTACGCGCGGGTACATTATATTATATATGTCCACCGACGACGTCACGATGCGCTTCTCTGCCGCAGCTTCCATAGCGCGGCGACGTCCGAGCTCGCAGGCGGCGAGAATAGTAATGGCTTTGGCCGGACCCAGACCTTTGTAGCGCTTCGTCAGATCGTGCACTGACATTCTGCCCAACGTCTTCAGGCTGCCGTCGCAGTCGCCAAGCAGCCGCTGCATCAGCTGCACGGCAGACTCTTCGGTGTTGCCGGAACCTATCAGTATGGCCAGCAGCTCAGCTGGAGACAGCGCCTCGGGGCCTAACTTCGACATCCGCTCACGCGGTCGTTCGTCTATCGGCAGTTCCTTGATATTCATTTATACAGCCGTTCGTTATCATCGAAACCTTCGCCTTTCTGCCTCAGCACCAATCGCTGCCAGGCTGCCGAGAGGAAGCCCGTGCCGTAGCCTATTAGCTGGATGAACGAGGCAGGTACCGAGAGCAAGCCCACCAGCAGGCTGCGGTTGCGCACCGACGAGTCCACGAAAATCAAGATGACGTATATCAGGGGCAGAGCCACGGTCAGTTCGCAGATTGCAAAACCACAGGCCTGGTTCATGTGGTCGGGGCCAAAGAGGTAAAGCAGCAACCCGAATACGAAGAGGATGACGAGTGCAAGACAGCCCACAGTGAACAGGGCCGGCAGCATGTGAACAAGTTTCATCGAGCCCGGGTGCAACAGATGAAGGTTGATACGCGCCTTACCTGAATTATTCACCTGACGGAAGAAGCGGCGGAAATCAGTGCGCCGCTTATGCCACACCCACGCTTCGGGGAACAGACGCATCCGCGCACCTGCCTCCTCCATGCGATAGCTGAAATCGATGTCCTCGCCGAAACGCATATGGCGGAAACCGCCCAGCTGCTGCCACAGCCCGCACCGCACGCCCATATTGAACGAGCGTGGGTAGAAGCGGTCGAGCTTCTTCTTGCCCCCACGGATGCCGCCCGTAGTGAAGAACGACGTCATGGCGTAGCTGATAGCTTTCTGTATGGGTGTGAAATCCTCGTGCGCGCGATCGGGACCGCCAAAGGCGTCGCAGCGGCGGGCATCCTCGCTAGCAAGAGTCTGCACGGCACTGAGCTCATCGTCGACTGCAGCGAGATAACCCTCGGGCAGCACCACATCGGAATCCAGCACGATGAGCCATTCGCCTGCGGCACGCTCGGCGCCGTAGTTGCGGGCTTCGCCAGGGCCACCGTTCGCCTTAACATAGTAGTGCAGGCGCAGACGCTTGGCGTAGCGCTCGCAGACGTGGCTGCACGGCACCTCGCTGCCATCCTCAACGACGATGACCTCAAAGTCCTGGCACGTCTGCGTCGTCAGGCTCTCCAGCAGTTCCTCTACCTCCTCGGGCCTATTGTATACCGGAACGATTATACTGTACTTCATAACTACAGACCTTTGTTTTCGGGCACTATCACAGCTTGTTTTTTGTCAGCCGCCTCGTTCCGTCTCTTCCGCTGCGATTCCATCGCAGCCCACTTCATACGCATCCGTATATCAGGGGCGACTGAGACGGAGCCTGGGCCGCCTTTTACTTGCTGACGATGGCGAGGGTGTCCATGGCTATCATCAGCTCCTCGTCGGTGGGGATGACGCATATCTTGACTCGAGAGCTGTCCTTTGAGATGACGGCCTCGGTGGCGCGGCAGGCACGGTTCTTGGCATCGTCGAGCTCTACGCCGAGGAATTCAAGTCCGCGCGTGGCGCCTTCGCGCACCTCATACTGGTTCTCGCCAGCGCCGGCGGTGAAGAGGATGACGTCAACGCCACCCATGGCAGCGGCATAGGAGCCGATATACTTCTTGATACGATAGGTGTACATCTCCTTGGCCAGACGGGCGAGATCGTTGCCCTCAGCTATTCCGGCGAGGATATCGCGGAAATCGCTACGCCCCTCGCTGACGCCGAGCAGTCCGGACTGCTTGTTCAGGAGGTTGCTGATGCCGTGGGTGTCAAGGCTGAGCTTGTCCATGAGGAAGGTGACAGCTCCGGCATCGATGTCGCCGGAGCGGGTGCCCATCATGAGGCCTTCAAGGGGCGTAAGACCCATTGAGGTGTCGACAACCTTGCCGTCTTTGACGGCAGCGATGCTGGCTCCACCGCCGATGTGACAGGTGATGACCTTGGAACCCTCGACGGGCATGCCGAGGAACTCGAGGACGCGCTGCGAGACGTAGCGGTGGCTAGTGCCGTGGAAACCGTAGCGGCGCACGCCGTACTTACGGTAGAGATCGTAGGGCAGGGCGTACATATAGGCATAGTCGGGCATCGTCTGGTGGAAGGCGGTGTCGAAGACTCCGACCTGCGGCAGGTCGGGCAGGAGGGCCTTGACTGCGTTTACGCCCTTGATGTTTGCGGGGTTATGGAGAGGCGCGAGGTCGTTGCAGGCTGCGAACTGCTCCATAACCTCGGGCGTGAGGAGCACGCTCTGAGAGAACTTCTCGCCGCCGTGGACCATGCGGTGGCCTACGGCATCTATCTCGTGGAGGTCGCTGACCACGGCGTGCTCGCCCTCGCTGAGGACACGGAAGATGAGCTGCACGCCGGCGGTGTGCTCGGGCACGGGGGTGGAGAACTGGAACTTCTGGCCTTCGGCCTTGTATTTGATGAATGAGTCGGGCAGCCCTATCTTCTCGATGCCGCCGGAGGTGATGACCGTGCGGTCATCCATGTTGTAGAGTGCGTACTTGATTGATGATGATCCGCAATTAAGAACAAGAATTTTCATGATGAAAAGGCCCTCTCCCAACCCCTCCCGTGAAGGGAGGGGAGTGGATAGCGTTTGGTGGGGATTATGTGAAAAAATGTTTGATGTTTTATAATATAAGATGTATTTTACTTGCAACCCAGAGGCCTCTCCCCTCCCTCAGGGAGGGGTCAGGGGGCTACTTCATTGCCTGGCAGGCTGTGATAGCGATGAGGTAGTAGATGTCGTCGACGGAGCAGCCACGGCTGAGGTCGTTGACGGGGCGTGCTATGCCCTGAAGGATGGGACCTATGGCTATGGCCCCAGCGAGGCGCTGTACGAGTTTGTAGCTGATGTTACCTACCTCGAGGTTGGGGAAGACGAGGACGTTGGCGTGGCCAGCGATAGCACTGCTGGGCGCTTTCTTCTCGCCTACGGAGGGCACGAGGGCGGCGTCGGCCTGTAGCTCACCGTCGACCTTCAGCTCGGGACAGCGCTCTGCGGCCAGACGTGTGGCCTCCACGACCTTGTCGACCACTTCGTGCTTGGCCGAGCCCTTGGTGGAGAAGCTGAGCATGGCGACACGCGGGTCGGTGAAGCCGGCAACGCTACGTGCGGTCTGTGCTGTGCAGACAGCTATCTGTGCGAGCTGGTCGGCATCGGGCATAGGCGTCACGGCAACATCGCCGACGACGAGTACGCCATCCTCGCCATACTCCGGACGGTCAGTGATAAGGAGCATGGCTCCGCTGACGCAGGTGATGCCCGGCGAGCATTTGATAATCTGGAGTGCGGGACGCAGCGTCTCGCCCGTAGTGGAGAGGGCGCCTGAGATCTGGCCGTCGGCACCTTCGGTTTTTATAATCATACAGCCGAGGTAGAGCGGGTTCTTGACAAGCTCACGAGCCTGCTCAATGGTCATACCCTTGCTCTTGCGCAACTCGCAGAGCAGCTGGGCGAGTTCTTCTGAGCGTTCGTAGTTCTCGGGATCGATGAGTGTGGCCTCGCCGATGTGTGTGAGACCGTGTTTCTCGGCCAGAGCCTGCACCTTGGCAGGGTTACCGATGAGGATGATATCGGCCAGATGGTCGGCCAAAGCCCGGTCGGCAGCGATGAGCGTGCGCTCTTCCTCAGCCTCGGGCAGCACGATGCGCTGAGGGTTGGCCTGCGCACGTGCGATGATTTTCTCAATCAATGACATAAGGGGGTTTTTATGATTTAATGATTTTATTGTTTGAGGTTTGTTTCTTACTTCACTACCTTGCGACCGTTGCTGATGAATACGCCTTTCGTACGTGGCACGGCATTAAGGCGCTGGCCGGCGAGGGTATATATTCCACTGGTGGCGCGGCTGGCATGTGCGGCATCGTCGCTCAAACGGCTAATGCCCACGATGGTGTCGGTGATGCGCTGCAACTCGTCGCGGCTGACGACGACTACCTTACCGCCATTGGCATCATCGGGGAAGCCTTGGACGGCGGTGTCGGAGAATAGCCATGTGATAGACTTCGGAGCGGCCTGCGCGGCATTGTAGAACTCAAGGTAACCGTTCTCATAGCCGAAGAGGTACCAGCCCTTGCCGTCGAACGAAGGGAAGGTGGCTGGCATAGAAAGCTGGCGATTATTGGGAAACACCTTGACATAGTCGCGGAATCTGCCGCGCGAGGGGTTGATGCTGGTGGTCCACGCCGTGCTGAGGCCCTGACCATTGAGGTCGCTATAGAGGGCTACGTACTGATCGCCGTCACGAAACACATGGAGATTGCGCACGGAGCTGCTGGTCGTGAAGAAGCTCATAGGGCGTGTGAACGACGTGAAATCCTGGGTGCGGCTCCACTGCGGAAGATAAACATTGCCCGAGGGCGCTGTCCAGTAGTAGTAATAGGCACCGCTGGCACTGTCGTACTCCACCTCGGGGCCTTCGATATCGCCATCGTGCACCTTGCCGTCCTCGCCGCCCACGGGCGTCCAACGGACGAGGTCGGGGGACGTGAAATGGTAGAGGCCGGGGGCCTCGGCAGTGCCACCGAATACGAGGTGGAAGGTGACATTGCCAGACTCATCCTCCAGCCTACGGATAAAAGGGCGCACTACAGCTGGCTGGCTTTCGGCATGGCCAAAGACAGGCTGCCCGCCGTTGAGTGGCGACCAGGTCTGACCGTCGAGACTTGAGGCATAGTAAAGCTTGTTGTCAGTGGTCTTGGAATAGCAGAGGAGGTAGGCCTGCGCAGGGTCCTCGGCGGGAGCGGGCAGGGCGAGGCTGGCCATGGGCTGGGGCGAGAGGTCGCTGTTGTCGGTATATGAGCGTAGGCTGAAGCCGGCGTCGATATATTGTCCGCCGCCATTCTGGAGGGTATGAATGGCTATGACGTTGTCACCGTCGACGTTGATGGCCTTAAGGGCTGCCTCAGAGATATCGAAGAACTGGTAGGTGGTGTTGTAGCCGGTGATACGAATGGCCAGCACGCCGTTGATATAGACCTCGGTGTCATCGTCGTAGAACAGGCGGAGACAGAGGTTGGGGAGGGCGGACGCGGTGAGGCCGTCGAACTTGAAGGTGCGGCGAAGCCATATCTCGGACGTGTTCCATTTGGTGCGCACGCGGGCATCGGGTTGGAAGATGTCGCCGAAACCGGCAGTGCCGCGCTTCCATGAGTTGTCATCGAAGGTAGTCTTTTGCCACCCTGCGGCGGGTTCGTCAAAGGTATAGCGCCAGGAGATGCTCGACGAGTTGTCGCCAGCAGCCACTACGCTCTTCGAGTCGTTCAGGCGGCTGTTGATGGTCTGCTCTATGTTCTTACGAATGGAAGCCAACTGTTCTGCATTGACCTTCAGTACCTTGCGGTCGTATGTGAGAATACCGTTGACCTCTTGCTCCACATCGGTAATCTGAGTGTAGACGGCAGCCCAAAGACCTTTGCTCTGCTGCAGACTTTGCAGGGCCGAGGTGTACTGGTTGAAGCGTATGGTGTAGTCGTCGCTGTTGTCGACAGAGGTGTAGACCTGCTGACTGCCGGCCCAGAGGTGCCCGTCGATGAGGTATGTTATTCCGCCAAATTCACCGCAGACGTTGACACGATTGTTACCGGGGTTGTTCGTACCGTCGGGCGCAGGATAGCTGTGGGCATCAGTGATGTCGCCTATCTCGAAGTCGTGCCAGCCGGAGGCGGCATTCATGAGGCGACCCGTGTCGGCATCGGCATTGCGCACGACAAGGTAACCGCGCATGGTGTGGCCGGAGCCGCCGTCGACATCCTGGCCCCAGCTCTCATTGTAAGGAATCCACACACAGATGGACGGGTGCTGCTTCAAAGCCGTAACGATGCGTTCGCTCTCGGTGTAGAAGATATGTTGAAGCTCGTCCTTGACGCCGAGGCTGCCGCCCTCGCTGCCGTTGGGCATATCCTGCCACACGATGAGACCGTTGCGGTCACACCATTCGTACCAGAGGTCAGGCTCCACCTTGATGTGCTTACGCACCATGTTCATACCAAGCGACTTTATAGTCTGAAGATCGAATATCATGGCTTCGTAGGACGGAGGTGTCAGCAGGCCGTCGGGCCACCAACCCTGATCCAGAGGGCCATACATGAAGAGGGGCTTGCCGTTGAGTAGGAAACCGGGGTGGCCGTCAATCATGGCTTTGGTGAGCGTGCGCAGGCCGAAGTAGCCGCGCGCCTTGTCGCAGTCCTCACCGTTCTCCTCGGCAAGGTAGATGTCGAGGTTGTAGAGGAAAGGAGAGTCGGGCGACCAGAGCTTGGCATCGGGGATGGTCAGCGTGACCTCGTCGCCTACGGGTGTCTTATCTGACGTAGCAACGACCTGCTCGCCGTCGCGGGCGATGAGGCGGTACTTACTCTTTGGGTTGTTGGCATAGACACGCACCTTCACCGTACCGGTGGCAGCATCAGGAACGAGTTCGTAGCGCTCGATATAGCTGTCGCTGACGGGCTCGAGCCACACAGTCTGCCAGATGCCGCTGCAGCTGACATACCAGATACCGCCGGGGTTGATGGTCTGCTTTCCTCGCGGCTGACCGCCACGGCTGCTGGGGTCGTAGACGGCCACCTGCAACTCCTGCTCGCCCTCAGCCTTGAGGGCTTCGGTGATGTCGAAGGTGAACGGGTCGTTACCGCCTTCGTGCTCACCGACTTTCGTGCGGTTGACATAGACGGCACAACGCCAGTCTACAGCGCCGAAGTGAAGCAGCACACGTTTGTCACGGAAGGCGTCGGTCAGCGTGAACGTGCGGCGATACATAAGGGTGGAGTTGGCCGTAGTGCCGAAGTCGGAGTGCATGATGCCAGAGAGGGCTGACTCCACACCGAAAGGCACGAGGATGCGTTTGTTGAAACGGCTGACAACGCCCTCGGATGTAAGGCGCACTAAGTTGTCGCGACGATAGTAGCCCCAGAGGCCGTTGAGGTTCATCCAGTCGGAGCGAACGAGTTGGGGGCGAGGGTATTCCTGCCACACTTTGGAGGGGTCGATCTGCTCGCCCCAAGGCGTCATGATGGGTGCGGAGAGGCGCTGCCACTCCTGTGCTCCGACGCCTATGCTCAACAATGCGACGGTTAAGGCAAAACAAATTCTCTTCATAGTTATCATTAATATTGTGTTTGAACAATCTTTCGTCAGCCACAGCAAGGCAACAACCGACAGGTGGTCTCACTCATCCATTCAAGCCCCTTAAGCCTTTTGCACGGAATGTTTAATCCCTAAAGACTCTTCGCCCTCATGCTGGCCACAGCCATATACGTTATGATTAGCACGTAGGCTATGATGGAGACGACCTCGGAGAGGGGGTTCTGGAGCCAGCCTTCGTCAACGAAATTGAACTCCAGGAAACGAAGGAGAGCCGACACGACGCCCATGAGCGCACCGCCGGCGATAAATCCACTGGCCAGCAGCGTGCCACGCTCGCTACGAGCTTTGTTGAGGGCGGCATCCTTAGAGCGATTGCTGACGAACCAATGCACGGCACCGCCGACGACGAGGGGGACATTGAGTTCAAGAGGTATGAACATACCCAGAGCCGGGGACGTCCAGGACATTGAGCAACAGGGCCAGCGCGGCGCCTACGCCATAGAGCGTCCACGGCGCACCCTGACCCATCATCAGAGGCTCAATGACAGCGGCCATGGCGTTGGCCTGAGGCGCTACGAGGGCATGCTCACCCGTGAAGCCGTAGGTTTTGTTAAGGATGATGATGACGCCGCCCACGGTGGCTGCCGAGACGAGCGTGCCCAGAAACTTCCACGTCTCCTGCTTAGCCGGCGTAGTGCCGAGCCAGTAGCCTATCTTGAGGTCGGTGACGAAACCGCCGGCCATGGACAGCGCCGTGCAGACGACGCCGCCGATGACCATGCTGGCCACGATGCCATCGGTGCCGCGCAGACCTACAGCCACAAGAACGATAGAGGCTATGATGAGGGTCATCAGCGTCATGCCCGAGACCGGGTTGGTGCCTACGATGGCGATGGCGTTGGCGGCAACGGTGGTGAACAGGAATGATATGACGGCCACGACGAGCCAGGCCACAAGGGCCTGTGCAAAGTTGTGGATAAGTCCAATGTAGAAGAAGAGGAACACTATGGCCAAGGCCGCGATGATGGCGATGGCTATAAAGCGCATATTCAGGTCGCGGTCGGTGCGGAGAGTGGCGGCCGCCACGGCCTTACCTTGGCCGCGCAGCTCACGACCGGCCAGGCCTACAGCGCCCTTGATGACGCCCCAGCTCTTGACGATGCCTATGACGCCGGCCATGGCGATGGCACCGATGCCTATGTAACGGGCGTAGTTGGTGAAGATATACTGAGGATCCATCTGCGAGAGCATAACGCTGTCGACGGTGGTCATGCCCAGCAGCGGGATGAGGAACCACCATACGAAGAGACTGCCGGCACAGATGATGGCGGCATATTTGAGACCTACGATATAGCCCAGACCGAGCACGGCAGCTCCAGTGTTGATAGAGAAGGTGAGCTTGGCCTTCTGCGCTACGGCCTCGCCCCACCCTATCATGCGCGTAGAGAGGGTCTCGTGCCACCAACCGAAGGTCGAGACGATGAAGTCATAGAGTCCGCCTATGGCAGCAGCCCAGATGAGGGGCCGGGCCTGACTGCCACCCTGCTGGCCACTCACAAGCACTTGCGTCGTTGCCGTAGCCTCGGGGAAGGGGTACTTGCCGTGCATATCCTTGACGAAATAGCGGCGGAAGGGTATCAGGAAGAGGATTCCTAAGCAACCGCCAAGCAGAGATGCCAGGAAGACCTGCATGAAGTTGACAGTAATCTCGGGGTACTTGGCCTGCAGGATATAGAGCGCCGGCAGCGTGAAGATGGCGCCGGCAACGATGACGCCTGACGAGGCACCGATGCTTTGGATGATGACGTTCTCGCCCAAAGCACCACGGCGATGGGCGGCCGTGCTCAGGCCTACGGCGATGATGGCGATGGGGATGGCGGCCTCGAAGACCTGACCTACCTTAAGACCGAGGTAGGCCGCAGCGGCCGAGAAGAGGACGGCCATGACAATTCCCCACGACACGCTCCAGGCGTTGACCTCTGGGTAAGTGCCGTCGGCGCGCATAAGGGGTTCGTAGCCCTCGCCTTCGCGCAGCTCGCGGAAGGCGTTCTCAGCAAGATGCATCTGTTCGTTCTGTTCCATAATATGAGAAGTGTTAGCAGGCAATGAAAATGACCTGCTCAAAATACTGCGCCGCAAAGTTAACAAAAAAAAAGACCCGCCGTAGCATGGCGAGTCTTTTTTTTCAATATTCGAGGATTAAAGCGAATTTTTAAAGCCCAAAAGCTCTAATCTTTAATCCTTAATCCCTGATTGAAATCACTTTGCGATAGCGATGGAGACGCGGTTCTTGTCGTTCTCGGCGAAGGGCTGAACGGTGTCACCCTTGCTGTCGACGGTGATACGTGCGGCATCGATGCCGGCCTCGGTGAGAGCCTTGGCAACGTTCTCGGCACGCTTCGAAGCGTACATCTGGTTGATCTTCGGGTTACCAGTGCCGGCATCGGCATAGCT
>CAJOLI010000007.1 GCA_905235285.1 uncultured Bacteroidaceae bacterium | reverse complement strand
TCAGATGCGCAATAATCATCGTCCGCATTGCTCATAAACAGGTGATGCGGATTCTTTTTCACGTAAATTTGCCGAAATTTGCTGTCACGCTGTCACCGCTCTTGCAAGGCGCTGATTATCTTGTGAGTAGCGGTGACAGATGGGTGACAGATACCCCCTTTTGGTGACAGATAAACCCTCAAAAAGGGCATTTTATCCAAAATGAGGTTGGATTTTAAATCATAGGTGCTTTCGGCAATCATTAATTCCTCGGACAGTAATAATTTTGAATGTTTATTTGGCGAATACAGCTGGTCGAAACATTCAACTCAACCGGTTGAAGTGCTCAATACAACCGGTTGAAATTGCAAATTCAACCGGTCGAAATGGCGGATGCAGCCAATAGTTTTAGGTGTCCCACCTAGGTGGGACACCTAAAACTATTGGCTCCATACTCCAACGCAAGCAGGGGATTAGCTCTATGCAACTAATATGTTTTTGTCAATGATTCTAATGTTCCGGTTTCATTGGCAGTAAATTGTATGCAATAAGCCTCGCAAAGAGATTGCCCGTAACTCGTTGTTTCGCAGATGGCGGAAAGATGCCAAAAGAAATAGGGCAACGACGTGGATTAAAGCCTAAGAAGCATAGCTTAAATGCCATCTTTGGTCTAATGGCCGATTTGGGTTAATATTAATCCATAGAAGCCGTGTTATTATAGCAGCAGGCCGAATCGGGTTAATTGCAAAAGCAATCTTCCCAATTCGGCCTGCTCGGTTTTATCGTGTAGCTGCCGGGGCTATACTTAAGGTCAGGCCTCGGCGGCGGGCTCTTCAGTAGCCTCGGTCGAGGGTTGCTCAGGCGCCTTCTCGGGTGCTGCGTCGGCAGGTTTCCCCTCAGCTTTCGGCGCCCGCATCTCGGTTTCTACAGCTTTTATCTTGCCTGCGAGCAGATCGAGCTCCTCGCGCAGCTTCTCAACTTTGCGGTTCATCTCGGCCACGAGCGTGTTGCCGCTCTTCGACGTGGCGTTGAGGAAATTCAGGTTGTTCTCGTAGGTCTGGAACTCCGTCTTGCGGGCCTCGAAGATGCGCTGCAGGCGCTCACGCTCGCGCGAGAGGGTGCTCTCGCCCTTGGCTACGGCTTGGCGTACGCTCTTCTGGAAGCCTTCGAGGCGACGGCGTGCCTGGCTGGCACCAAACTGCTTGTAGAGCTCATCGGCCACTTCGCGATACTCTTTATAGAGCTTATCCTTGTCGCGGAAAGGCACGTGGCCTACCTCGTTCCACTTGGCCTGCAGCTCCTTGACGTGGTCGATGGTGGCCGACGTGGTGTCGGCAGCCAACTGCTTGAGCTGCTCGATGATATCCTTCTTGGCGTTGAGGTTCTGCTTCTCCTCGGCACGCTGCTCGGCCGTGGCCTCGTTCTTCGCGGCGAAGAATTTGTCGCAAGCTTCGGTGAAGCGTTTCCAAAGCTGCTCGCTGTACTTGCGGGGCACGGCGCCGATGGCCTTCCACTGCTTCTGCAGGTCGATGAGCTTATCGGTGGTCTTACGCCATTCGGTGCTGTCCTGCAGGGCCTCGGCCTCTTCAACGAGTTTGCGCTTCTTCTCGAGGTTCTCGTTTTGTTCGTCCTTGATGGTGCGGTAGTATTCAGCCTTGGCTGTGAAGAACTGGTCGCAGGCGGCGCGGAAGCGGTCGAAGATGACGGTGTTCTGCTTATGGCTTGCGAAGCCGATGGTCTTCCATTCGGCCTGAGCCTCAAGCACTTCTTTGGTCTTCTCTTCCCATGCGTTGAAGGAGTTCAGCTCGTCGATGCGGATTTCCTCTACGCGCTCACAGAGGGCTGTCTTCTTCTGCAGGTTCTCTTCTTCGCGGGCTTTGATGCCCTCGAAGTGCTCCTGATGGCGCTTGTTGATCACTGTGGAGGCAGCCTTGAAGCGCTCCCACACCTGATCGCGCAGTTCCTTGGCCACGGGGCCAATCTCCTTGTACTCGGCATGCAGGCCCTGCAGCTTGTTGAAGGCAGTAATGATGTCCTCCTCGTCGGCCAGCTTCTCGGCCAGCTCAATGAGTCGCTCCTTGGCAGAGAGGTTCTTCTTGAAGTCGTACTCGCGGGCCTCGCTGTTGAGCTTCAGCAGGTCGTAGAACTGCTCGACGTAGAGCTGATAGTTCTTCCATATCTCGGTAGCCTTCTCTGCGGGCACGGCGCCAACCTCGCGCCACTGAGCCTGCAGCTGTTTGAACTCGTCGAAGTGTGCGTTGGCCTCTTCGGGCGAGGTGGCAAGTTCCTTTATGCGGTCTATGATAGATTGTTTCTTGATGAGGTTGTCAGCTTTCTGCTGTTCGACGCTTTCGGCAATCTCGGCGCGGCGCTGGCGTATAGCAGTCATAGCAGCCTTGAAGTTCTCCTCGGCGCCATCGAGTTCGGGACGCCAGTCCTCGGCCTTGCCGCCGGCATCAACGAAAGCGCTGAGGGCAGCTGTCTGGGCGGCGCGGTGAAGCTTGTAGAAGACCTGCTTCAGCAGGTCGAGTTCGCTCTTGTTGCCGCCGGTGCCTTCTTCCTGAATCTGCTGTAGGCGCTCTACCACCTGTTCCTTTGTCTCGTAGATGGGATGAGCGGGCTCTTCTGCCTCAGGCTGTTCGGGCTCGTCTTCAACAACAGGCTCGGGTTCGTCTTCAACAACGGGCTCTGGCTTGTCTTCAACAACAGGCTCTGGCTCATCTTCAACAACAGGCTCGGGTTCGTCTTCAACAACGGGCTCTGGCTCGTCCTCGGGCTGAGCGTCCTCGGGCTGTTCGGGCTCGGGTGCTGTTTCTGCAGCTACCTCTGCGGCTTGAGCTGCGTTTTCTTGGGTCTCTACGTTCTGCGTCGTTTCGCTTTGAGGCGCAGACTCCTTTTCAGTTTCTGCTGCGATGTTCTCCACTTCGGGAACGTCCTGCAACTTCTCGTTTTCGTTCATGTGCTTACAAATTAAGTAACTTAATAATAAGTTTTTAACGCCAAATGGTCTGCAAATAAAGATAAAATAATTGTTATGGCCAAATAAAGTTGGAAAATATTAGTCAATTTATTCATTATCTTTACTAAATAGACAAATAATGAAGCCTTTAAATCGTTATGAGTCAATAAACAATGAATATATTTCAATTATACGATGAGCCTTAACGTCATTTTCTGACGTGGATGGTAACATATTGATAGATAGTACCCCACTCATAACAGACAGCAATAGGAATTCTGACATCAAATTCAGCAACATTTCCTGATAAATTAGCGAACTCTATATAACCATAGAAGTCTTTGTCGCCGATACCTACAGATGAACTGTAGTCTGGTGGAATATAGGTGAACTCTATAGTGCCGGTTACTGTTGCAAGGATTGTGCTATTTATGTCATTGCCGTTCAAGTTGGTGTATACAAAGTTGTTCAACTGCGCCATTGAGGATGGTTCAATGATTTCGTTAGCATTGCCAATGACGATGCTTTTAATGTTGTAGTAGTACCAATAGTCGACAATCCAGCCATTGGCCGATGGCACTAACCGGTAGTCTCGTTTCTCTTTGTTGATTTCATCTGTTTCAGTCGGGTTCCATTGATTACACCAATCTGTTGGTTGTACAAGGTCATAGAGTGGAATAGTCTTTTTCGTATAGGCTGCATTTTTCAATGTCTGGTCTTCGAACGACATATTTATTGGTCTGATAAAACGGAACTGGAATGCAGGGATTATAGCTTCATATGGACAATTATTATTCCACCTGATGCTAAAACCAAGGATAGCCTTGAGGACATCGTCGTTAAGTCCGTTTTGGGCCTTGTGGTTGAGGAGGTCCTCAGCATAGCTGTTGATGTAGTCGTTACGATGGGTAGCCTTGTTGAGGACAATCTTCACGTGGTTGATGTCCTGAATATAAGTATCATCGTATTTGAGGTAAGCTATGAGTTCTGCGTCGCGCCTGCTGTTAACGTATGCGTAGAGACCCCAGTTTGGTGACTGGTTATACTCATCAACATACAAGGTGTAGGTCTTGCCTGAGTAACCCTTTGCCTTGTTGTTTGCCTTGTAGCCATCCTTCTCGGCGGAGAGAACTACGAAACCGAAGGTCATCTCAGCCTTGTTGAGGGAGTAGAGCTTGTTAGGTGTAGGATCATCAACTTGTATGTACTTAGCGAGGTTGTTCTCATTCATGATGTTGCTCGACTGGAAAAGGGAGCTAATTTGATATTCTATGGGGCATGTTCGACTGTCAATCCAAGATTCTACACCCGCTTCTGGTTTCGGTATAGTGATATGAGCTTCGTGAAGTGTCTTCCCTGTTATTTGGGTGTTTTCATCATACCAATACTCCTTAATCTTGTTGGCATCGAATTGACCAACGACTGTAGGATATTGAACTGCGACCTTAGTGGACTTGAACTCACCGGCCTTCAGAATTACATAAATATCCTTTTGTGTGGCGGGATCGCCTTTATAGGTGAACTTGATAGCACGGGTCGGATTTTTGATACCTCCGGCCATGCCGATGGCTGTCATCTCATCGGCAGTAATAGACCAAACGAGGTGGCCTGTATTGGCGGAACCAACATCGACACCCTCCCTAATCTGAATTTTACCAATGTAGTCAGCTACGGCAATTTGATTACCAGTGGGCTGATATTTGCCATCAACAAGCTTGACTTCATACTGCTTCAGTTCTGGTGCATCGAAGAATTCAGCCGTGTACTTAGCTTCAAAGTCGGCTTGTGAGAGGCTGAACATATTGTTGATGTCATTCTCAATTGAACCGAAAGACAACATCCAGGCTTTTTGATCGCCAGAGGGAATGTTACAAGAACTCCACTCATAATCATCGCTGATGCCTGTTTCGTACTCAATGGTAAAAGGTAATCCATCGTCAACGATGACGAGGCGAATGTATCCATAGTCGACAACGTGGTCGTTGTGGCTAGTGTCAACAAGGAGTACACGAACTAATGGAGTATGACCAATAGTGCTGCGATCTTGTGAGGTTGCACCCCAAGGAGCAGAAACTCCTTTGTTGCCGCCATCTCCTTGATAGCTCATTACGGGGAGCTGAGGGCGGAGGATGTAGTCGCCAGTTTCATTTTGATTGATTGCGGCGTAGGCAGACTCAGAAGTGCTATTCCCGGACGAGAAGAATCCAGTGAGTTCGAAACGAATGTCAAGGCCACGCTTTTTCATTTCGTTAAATGTTACGACTTTTTCAGCCCCCGTATCGTCGCCCAAGAGGTGAACTTCAACGAGTTTAGAGAGGTTGATTGTGCCGTTCCATACAACGACATCTTGGGCTGTAGTGGTCGACCCCCCTGCACCTAAGGCAGCAATGAGATTCTGACCTTGGAGCGTCTTAATCTGGTCGTCGAGACCATATACAGTTTCGTCTGCATCGGTAAAAAGGTGACGATTGGCCGGCGTTATTGGACAATTCTTGCAAGTGATTGCTTCATGACTGGAGGTCGGATCAAAAGCAACGGTTGTATTGACTATACCAGTATATGATTGACTTTGCCCGTTAATCTTGACGTCAGTATCACCCATTGGCGTATGGGCTAAACGGTAACCTATAGCATAACTTGCAACTTGTGGGTCAGCTTCGTCGGAAGATGCGAAGTGTTCAACGATGAAATCTAACTTTCGCTCTGTCTTGTGGCCTTTGTGATCATAGCAGTAGAGCATTGAACCGTTGTTCCAAGTCGGGTCTGAAGTATCGGCATTAACATAAGGAATATCATTATAATCCCAGTACTTGACGTAAGAACCCTCACATATAATAGCATTTGACCGTTCACTCAATGTACTATTCACGCCATCGCCTACGGCCATGACTTTGTAGAAATAACGCTCGGCCCAATTTGGACTTATCCTGTCTGTCCAAGTGTTTGAAGTAATGCCCTCTGCCACAATAGTGAAGTCTGTAGATGGATCGTCGCTGCGATATACAGTATAGCTGTCAGCATGCTTAACGGCATCCCAACTAACGACTACCTCAAAATTAGCTTCATCTGGTGTTGCTTTAACATTTGTTGGTGTTTCAATGTTATAAGGCTCGGCATTATTGACTATCTGCGATATGAAATCTCGGGCATAGCTAAGCATATTGGCAAACTGAGACCCAAGTGAGCTGGAACAGTCGAGCACGAGCATTATAGCTGTTCCTGAATTGGTGATGAAGGTTTGGGTGTTGTTCTCTGGGGTGAATTCAGTGTTAATTTGCCATGTCTCACTGTCAGGAGCTCGGTTGTACTGGCGAATATATTCAGAAGGAACAAGCCCGTTCCCGTCTGACCGCTGTAAATCAGTGAAGGTATAAGTAACAAATATACCATTCTGGGCACCAGATAAGGTTATGCCATTATTGCCTCGGATGCCATGATATGATACATCGTGAAGAGTGCGATTAGCGAGGTTGAAGGTTCCCTCAATATACATCGTACTATAGGCTGGAGAATTCCCGTCGAAGGTGAAGCACACACGTGTACCATTGCTCTGGCCAGGAATCTTTACGCTTATAGTTTGTTTATTACTTGTGCTTATAATTCTGCCGGATATCTCCAATAGGTGCTGACGTATATCAGCCATATTAGTTGCTTCAAAAGCCTTGTCTTCGGAACTGGACAATTGTTGAAGATTAGCCTGAAACTGAGCGTAGTTGGTGACATCAGAACCACGCAATCCAAGCGAGTAGGCTGTAATAGGTACGCCTCGCACTTTCGTCGTCTTGATACGGTCGTTGATGGCTGAGAGGTATTCAGCGTCTGTGCTATAGCCTGAGGACATCATTAGTGAGCCTTGATCCAATCCATCAGTAAAAGTAATGATGTTAACGCTACTGAGCGGGGTAGGGAATTTATATTTGGTAAGCATATTGATGGCATTGTCTATGCCATAATAAAGCAGAGTGCCATCTTTCCGGGAAAGATTGTTCAGGAAAGATGTATAACGGCTTTCAGTACTGCTGGCGAGAATACCGATGGGAAGGGTATATAGTTCCTGATTGAAGCCAATAATGCCCATATAGCTCCAAGGATTATTTTCCGAGCGATAAACCTTTATACTATCTATGGAAGTTACAATATAACTATTGGTTAGTTGCCCAGATGTCCAGAAATTGATGTGACGAGAATCTGACGAACCTGTAATATTAACACTATCAATATCTGCAGTGTACATGCTTCCGACCACGTCTTTTCCCTGATAGATGTCAATGTATTGCTGAGCCATGCCTTGTGTGGCAATGGTAATGACTGCGATTGTCGCAATAAGGATTTTCTTCATCGATGCGTTCGTTTATTGTTTGACAATCTTGTTAACTAACGTTTCGCTTCCATGCTTCACCTTTACGATATATATTCCTAAAGGCAAAGAAGCGAGCGATAGACGATAGCGAGTACCCACTGAAGCTACATTAGCCACAAGGCGACCCTGAAGATCATAGACGCCTAAACTGTTGAGGACCTTTGAACTTTCGACAACAATCTCTTTAGTTGTAACTTCGTATCGGATACTTACATCCCGTGATAGTAGAATATCATGAATACGGTCTACTGCCGGTTGAATGTATTCAGAGAAGGTGATTAGCCGGAAGTCTTCAAAGGAAAATTCATCTTTATAATCTTTACGCCAAAAACTTATACCGCTGGATGTAAACGTAATCTTGTCAAGTTCGTCTAGTGAGATTTTAGTAGCAGCAGTTGACGAGCGAGAGTATAGATATACAGCATTTGCATTGTCATCTGCAATTATGCAAGGACTTATGCATAGAAAGATGACAAAAATGAATAAGAGGTTTTGTTTCATGATAGCTAAAACTTTAATGTTATACTAAATCCAAGCCTTTCGGCGGGCGTACCACCAGAAGAGCACGGTGAGGACAACCGAGAGGATGAGTGCGAAGGGGAAACCGAGGGGGTGCGATTCCATGCCGTTGACGAGGTTCATGCCGAAGAAACTGGCTACCAACGTGGGCACCATGAGGAACATGGAGACGAGCGTGAGCGTCTTCATGACCGTGGACATGTTGTTGTTGATGATGCTGGCATAGGTGTCCATCGTGGATTCGAGGATGTTGGAGTAGATGCCCGTCATCTCGCGTGCCTGGTTCATCTCGATGCTGACGTCCTCGATGAGGTCGGCATCGAGCTCGTCGACGGGTAGCTTGAACTTCAGCTTCGAGAGCAGGGTCTCGTTGCCGCGGATGGAGGTTGCGAAGTATGTGAGGCTGTCCTGCAGGCGTGACAGGGCGATGAGATCGACGTTGTCAACCTTGCGGTCGAGGTGGAGCTTGGCAGCTTCGATGCGGGCGTTGATTTGTTTCAAGCGCTTGAGGTACCACACGGCCGTCGAGAGGAACAGGCGGAATACCATGTCCACTGAGTCGGTGAAGCCTACGCCGCGTCGTTGCTGATAGGTCACGAAGTCAATCATCAGGTTTGTCTCGAAGTTGCAGACGGTGATGCAGACATCGCCCTTGAGGATGATGCCGAGGGGGATGGTAGTGTAAGGCGTGCGCGACTTTATCTCCTTGACGTAGGGGATGCGCAGGATAATCAGAATCCAGCCTTCGTCGTAGTCGTAGCGGGCACGCTCCTCCGTGTCGGCGATGTCGTCGAGGAAATAGTCGGGGATGTGGAGCTCGTCCTGAAGATAGCGGGCGTCGTCCTGAGTAGGGCAAGTGATTTGTACCCAGCAGTTAGGAGCCCATTGGTCCAACGTATGCAGACCATGATTAGTGTTCCAGAATGTTCGCATAGTAGAAATAAAGGTTTAGAGGCCCTCGCCTGAAGCCTGCTATGCGATGCACGAACTTCCGGGGACCTAATTCATGTTGTTACGTTGATGATAATCGTCCATTTCTGTGTGATGGATTGGTTTAACGGGCGCAAAGATATGAAGAAATGACGAATAACGAATGACGAATGACGATTTTTTTTAATGAATGATGAAAAATAATTCAAGTGAAAGGCAAAAAATGACATGTGACATAGAAATTAAAAAAACTTTTTGTTTTTTCTATGTCACATGTCGAAGAGAAATATGCGTCCTGAGGAGTAGTGCGTTTAAGGTCAAATTGTATATGATTGCCAAATCTGTTTATTGTGCAAGGATGTGACGCGAGAGGTCAGTACATGAAGTCGTCGATGTCGGCGTCTTCGTTGTCAGTCAGCTTCTCGGCTGCGGTGGCATCCGACGGGGCGTCTGTGCTTTCGCCATCAGGCTCATCACCATCGTCGTCCTGTTTCTTGGCTGCTGCCTGCTCCTTAGCCTGCTGCTTCAGTTGCTCAAAGAGCCCGTAGGTGGTCCTGAGCACTCGGAACTCGGTGCGGCGGTTCAGTGCGTTGCAGATCTCACGCAGGCTGTCGTCGGGCAGGGCTTTGATGAAGGCCTCGGTCAGCGTGTCGCCTTCGTGCAGGAAGGGGTGTTGCTCGGCGATGCGGCGCTTCACCGTCTTGGGCCGGCTCTCGCCGTAGCCTTTGGGCGTGAGGCGGTCGGCAGCTATGCCGTGGTCGATGAGGTAGCGTACGACGCTCTCTGCTCGGCGTTGCGAGAGCCGCTCGTTGTACTGGTCGTTGCCGCGGTAGTCGCAGTGGGCGCTCAGCTCGATGGTCACATTGGGGTTCTCGTTGAGCAGCGCTGTCAGGCTGTCGAGAGCTTCCGTGCTGTCGTCGGTAAGCTCGGCGCTGTCGAACTCATAGAAGACATTACGCACCAGCACCGGAGCCGTGATGGAGGCCAGCGGGAACTGCAAAACGTGTTCCAGACTCACCGATGAGGTGTCGACCGACAGCTGTTCAACATGGTTGAGGAAGCCCTTGCAGGTCCCGAGGAAGATGTAGTTCACCCGAGGCTGCACGGTGGCGACAAAAGAACCGTCGCCACGCACGCTCAACTTCTGATTCGTGCCGTCGTCGCCAATCATATAGACAAGGCCCTCAGGCAGTTCGTAGCCATCCTTCTCGTATACCCACCCGCGCACGGTCTGCTCTATCTCGGGACATTCGAAACTCATCAGGTGATCCCAGCCACGTCCGTCGCCCCGGTTGGTGGCGAAGAAGCCGCGGTTGTGCGGCCCCTCGAATGTCATGCCGAAGTCGTCGCCAGCAGAGTTCATGGGATAACCCAGATTGCGGATTGTCCACTCGTGTGTTATACTGTCCTGCTCTGCGCAGAACAGGTCGAGTCCGCCCATGCCGGGATGGCCGTCGCTCGAGAAGTATAGGTCGCCGTTCGGACGGAACGTGGGGAACATCTCGTCGCCAGGAGTATTGATAGGTGCTGGCAGACATTCTACACCGCCGAGCGTCTTGCCTTCCATGGCCACGCGCCAGATGTCCTTGCCGCCGTGTCCGCCGGGCATATCGCTCACGAAGTACAGCCAGTGTCCGTCGGGCGAGACGGCCGGATGGGCGTAGGCCGACAGCGTGTCGCGCGAGAGGCGCAGCTCTGTCGGTTTAGACCACGTAGCGTCGGAGCGGTTTGACGTGAATATCTGTGCGTAGCGAGGGTAGTCGGGGTCTGAGGTGCAGCGCGTGAGGTACATCGTCTTGCCGTCGGGCGAGAAGCAGCACACGCCCTCTTCCATCTCGCTGTTGAGATCGCCTTCCACGGGTTCGGGGGTCTGCCATTTGCCTTTATCGTCTTTCTTCGAATGGAAGATGTCGGCAAACTTAGTGCCTGTGATCCCGCTGATGTCTTCGCCCGTGGCCTGGGGACGCGTGCTGGTCCAGAAGAGCTGGTCCCACTCGTCGCCGAGAAGCGCGGGCGAGAAGTCCGAGCGCCGTGAGTTGAATACGGGTTCCTTCTTTACTGTGTAGAGCGAGCTGCGCTTCTTCATGTTAGCTGCTGAGCGCGCGCCGATCAGTCCATTGGTAGCCAAAGTATCATTCTGAGGTGTGCAGATAGTGGGGTAGAGGGGGTACATTACCTGCGCATCCTGGAGATAACGCTCATAGCTTTTTATCGCGTTCTTGTAGTCGCCGCTCTTATGCTGGAGGCGAGCCAGCTGGAGTGTGGCCGCGAGGATGCTTGCCTCGGCGGCCGAGTCAAGCGGCTCAAGCGTCAGGTTGGGAGCCTCAAAGAGCTCCTCGTCAGCAGCTTTCTTGCCTTTGCGTACCTTCTTGGTCTTCTTACCTTTTTCGGAATCCTGAGCCTTGACCTCGGCAACTTTCTTGCGGTCAGACATTGCCTTCTCGGTGTAGCGCAGGCCGTTTTGATAAGCGCCCACGGCCTTGGCCGTATAGTTGATGCGACGGTAGCAGTCGGCCATCTTCAGGGCACGTTCGCCGCGTTTGTCACGCTGGCGTATGGGGGTCTTGCCGTAGGCCTTCTTGTACTCGGCGGCAGCGTCGAAATACTCGCCTAAGGCGTAGTACTGGTCGCCCTTCTTCAGCGCACTCTCTGCATTACAGCCGCTCAACGCCAACAGCAGCGCAACCGCAACGGCTGCGCCACAGAATATCGTATGCAGAGCTTTTCTCATTAATTATATAACGTGAGCGAGAACGAATTATTGTTTTTTGACGACTTTTTTTGTGTTGCCCCTCATAATTCATTTTTAAGCCCAATACGTCTTCAAGTGGGCTCTGTATTCTACTTTGTTGATGCGGTAAAGAAAATGTCAGACAAATGTCAGGAAGATTGTTTGGTACGCGAGGTCCGACGTTGTACCTTTGCCCCCGATTTCAAACGCCAAATAACTATGGGAAAAAGAAAAAACAAAGCACGTGTACGTGCAGATCGCTGCCGAAATTGGCAGCCCGTTTTCAGCTGGCAGCATTTCGCCATGACGGCCGCTGCTGTAGTATTTATTGTAGCAGGTTTCCTTCTGATGCTGCCAGAAACCGACGTGCGCAATTGTCCGGGAGGCCGTTTTGCCGCTGCGCCAGGCCCTGGGGCTTTCGCAGCACGCCGCATCAAGCTTGCGCCTATTCCCTGCTTCATTGGCTTCGCCATGATGCCGTGGGTGATTATGTACGTCCCTCGAGAGCGCCGTCAATCCGATGAAATGGGCAAAAATTGATGCTTTTGCCACTTTTTGTGCGCCTCTTCAACCTCTGTTGCTCCCTGCTTCAGGACGCATATTGCAGATGTCAGCAAAAGAAAAACGGCATAAAGGATGAAGATTATTTCATTTTCCTTAGCTCATTCCAAGGATTTTGACTACTTTTGCACCGCGTTATGCGCGCAGAAGACATTATTCTATATATATTTTCCTTAAAACCTCAACTTTACTTTATAACGACAATGAAACATTTTCGTCTTGTGGACAATGTGCTGGGCTGGCTGGTTTTTGCCATAGCAGCCTTCACGTATTGCTCCACCGTCGAACCGACAGCCTCGTTCTGGGACTGTCCCGAGTTTATCACCACAGCTTACAAACTGGAAGTGGGTCACCCGCCAGGGGCTCCTTTCTTTATGATTACCGGTAACTTGTTTACCCAGCTCACCAGCGACCCTGCCAAGGTGGCGCTGATGGTGAACATAATGAACGCGCTGCTGAGTGCACTCTGCATCATGTTCCTCTACTGGACAATCTCTCACCTGACTCGTAAGTTGATTTGCGCCGACGGTTGGGTGAGCACGCCTGCACAACTTATCGCCGTAGAGGGTGCGGCCATGACTGGCGCCCTGGTCTACTGCTGGAGCGATACCTTCTGGTACTCGGCGGTAGAGGGGGAGGTATATGCCTACTCGAGCCTCTTCACTGCCGTCGTCTTCTGGCTGATGCTCAAGTGGGAGGATAATGCAGACAAACCGCACTCCGACCGCTGGCTCGTGCTCATAGCCTACCTCACAGGCCTCAGCATCGGCGTACACCTGCTCAACCTGCTCTGCCTGCCGGCCTTGGTGCTCATCTACTACTATAAACGCTCGCAGCATGCAACGCTCAAAGGTTCTATCTATGCCCTGCTCGGCTCTTTCGTGCTCGTTGCGGCCGTGTTGTACGGCATTGTGCCAGGCATCGTGAAGGTAGGCGGATGGTTTGAGCTGCTGTTTGTCAACACGCTGAGTCTGCCTTTCAACAGTGGCCTCATCGTGTATATCATCCTGCTCGTTGCCGTAGTGCTGTGGGCTATATGGGAGACTGTGGTCGAGCGTTCACGCCTGCGGATGAATGTGTCTTACCTCATCGCAGTGGCCATGCTGGGTATTCCGTTCTACGGCTATGGCGTGAAAAGCATCATCATCGGCGCCATCATCATCGGTGCACTATATCTTCTGCTTCAATGGAAGCGTGAGGGCAAGCCGCTTGTACCGGCCCGCGTGATGAATACCTCGCTGTTGTGTATGCTTATGATTATGATAGGCTACTCGTCGTACGCCCTCATCGTCATCCGCTCGACGGCAAACACACCTATGGACCAGAATTCGCCCGAAGATATCTTCACTCTTGGCAGCTACCTCAACCGCGAGCAGTATGGCTCGCGTCCCCTCTTCTACGGCCAGGCCTACAACTCGCAGGTGAAGCTGAAGACGGAGGGTGGCTATTGCGTGCCTGTCTCTACGAAAGGTGCAGCCGTCTATCAGCGTAAGGAGAAGGCTACGGCCGACGAGCCTGACCGCTACGAGATTCAGCGCCACGACATAGAATACGTCTATGCCCAGAACATGTTCTTCCCGCGTATGTACTCCGACCGCCATGCCGGAGCTTATGAGTCGTGGATGGGCGGCGTCGAAGGCTATCAGGTTCCTTACGACCGCTGTGGCGAACCTATCATGGTTAAGATGCCTACGCAGCTCGAGAACATTCGCTTCTTCCTCTCGTATCAGGTCAACTTCATGTACTGGCGATACTTCATGTGGAACTTCGCAGGACGCCAGAACGACGTTCAGGGCAACGGCGAACTCGAGCATGGCAACTGGCTCTCGGGCATTCCTTTCATCGACAATCTCCGCTTGGGCAATCAGAGCATGCTGCCCTCAGAGCTGAGCGAAAACAAAGGCCACAACGTGTTCTACTGCTTGCCACTTCTACTCGGTCTGCTGGGCCTCTGCTGGCAGGCCTGGAAACAGGCTCCCAATAATACTATGGTTGCCGACAGAAAGGCCGACAGCCTTCAAGCGGCCTCTGCCGAGGATTCACGGGGAGCAGACATCGGTATCAAGCAGTTCTGGGTCGTCTTCTTCCTCTTCTTTATGACAGGCTTGGCTATCGTGGTCTATCTGAACCAGACGCCACAGCAGCCTCGAGAGCGCGACTACGCCTATGCCGGCTCGTTCTATGCCTTTGCCATCTGGATAGGGTTGGGCGCCGCTGCCGTGGCCGACTGGCTGGAGCGCCGTACGGGTAAGGCTCTGCTCGGTGCTGTGCTCTCACTCGTCTGTCTGCTCATTCCTCTGCAGGTGGTCAGCCAAACCTGGGACGACCACGACCGTAGCGGACGCTACACCTGTCGTGACTTCGGACAGAACTACCTGCAGTCGCTGCCGCAGGAAGGATCCCCGATAATCTTCACCAATGGTGATAACGACACTTTCCCGCTATGGTACAACCAAGAGACCGAAGGCGTGCGCACCGATGCACGCGTCTGCAACCTCTCGTATCTGCAGACCGACTGGTACATTGACCAGATGCGCAGACCTGCCTACGACTCGCCCAGCGTTCCCATTTCGTGGCAGCGTATTCAATACGTGGCCGGTACGCGCGAAGGTATTCGTGTGCAACCAGGGACGCTCGAGCAGGCTATAGAGTATTATAAGAACGACCCCATTGCATCTCGCCAGATGCTGGGCGAGAACCCTTATGAGCTCTCGACAATCATAGACAAATGGATTCTGAACGAAAACAAGGAGTTGCAGATGTTCCCCACCGACTCTATGGTCATCACCATCGACAAAGAGGCTGTGCGCCGCTCGGGCATGATGATACCGGGCGACTCGATTCCTGACGTCATGCACCTCTCGCTCAAAGGCAAGAAAGTCGTCTACAAGAGCGAGATGATGATGTATGAGATGCTTGCACGATGCAACTGGGAGCGTCCGCTGTACGTGGCTATGACCGTAGGCTCTGACAACTATGGCAACCTCGGCAACAACTTCGTGCAGGAGGGCTTGGCCTACCGCATCACACCCTTCAACACTAAGGCTTCCGGCCGTCGTGTAGACACAGAGAAGATGTACGACAACCTCATGAACCGCTTCAAGTTCGGAGGCGTGGACAACCCCGATATCTATCTCGATGAGACGGTCATGCGAATGTGCTACACCCATCGCCGCATCTTCGCTCAGCTTGCCGTGGACCTCGTTAAGGAGGGAAAGAAGGACAAGGCCTTGAAGGTCGTCGAGAAGATAGAGAAAGAGCTTCCGGCTGTCAGCGTGCCCCACAACCACCAGGGCGGCTCTCTTGAGCTGGCACAGGTCTACCTCGACTGCGGCAAGAATCAGCAGGCGGCAGCTATCGCTGAGGCTGTAGCACAAAATGCTTCCGAGTACTGCCGATGGTTCACCAGCCTCTCTGACCGCCGTCTGCAACTGAGCGCGGAGGATTGCTATTACTATCTCCTCCAACTGTCCAACTCACTGAAGATCCTCGAGGCTGCAGACTCCACGAAAACGCATACCTACGACGCAGCGCTACAGGCATATTTCGACCAGTTCCAGCAACGTACTAACTACTAATCTGGGCTCGGCCGCGACTCAATGTTCATAGAACAACCTGCCCGCTTCTTGCGGTGGATATATCCGCATGCCGTATGGCGAATGGATCCGTCGGTGAAGGCCGTCTATCTGACCTTCGACGACGGACCCATTCCCGAGGCTACGCCATTTGTCCTTGATACCTTGGCTCGCTATGGTATCAAGGCAACATTCTTTATGGTCGGAGACAACATACGCAAGCATCCCGAGGTCTTCAGGCAAGTCGTTGACGCGGGACATTGCATAGGCAACCACACCTTCAACCATATCGGTGGTCTTAGATGGCTGACGAAAAACTACGTCAAGAACACTGAGAAGGTTCAGAAAATAATAGAGGATAATTATTCCTCACCCGCGGGGAACGCAGAGGGCGGAAACCAGCAACCACACCCTGTTGTAAAGCTGCAGACTGCCACTCACCTCTTCCGGCCTCCTCACGGATGGATGCGGGGCCTACAGTACAAAGCCATTCGGCGCCAGGGCTATAAGATTATCATGTGGGATCTGGTAACGCGCGACTACAGCAAGCGCCTCACTGCCGAACAGGTCTTGGCCAATGTTAAACGTTATGCCCGCAACGGGTCTATTATAACTTTTCATGATTCGCTACGCAGCATCGACAAACTACGAACGATACTGCCCGAAGCTCTCGAGTGGCTTATTGCCGAGGGCTATGAGTTCCGCGTCTTCGACTGACGAAGGCTGAACTCACAACCGCAATACAATTGATTATAGAAACCGTATTCTTTCAGCAACTGGTTACGGCGCTCTTGCAGGCCGCCCTTACGCCAGTTCTGAGCCCAGAATCGAGCACCGGTTACAGCAGCTTCGGCTGCGTAGCCGGCGTTTTCTATTTGGTCGAGACGCTTCCAGCGAGAGGAGGCAAGCGTCGTCGAGAACCAACCTATGCCGAGTTCTACGGCCTGCTGGGCTGCTGCCGTGAGGCGCAGCTCGAAGCAGCGGGCACAGCGTAGGCCGCGTTCCGGTTCGTCTTCAAGACCGCATACGCCCTGCAACCATTCCTCGTGGCGCCAGTCGTCGTCAATCCATTCTATGCCGAGGCTTTCGGCATGGCGCTTGCTCTCAGCTTTGCGAATCTCATATTCCTCGCGAGGGAAGATGTTCGGGTTATAGTAATATATTGTAGGGCGAATGTCATTTGCCAGCAGCCACTCTACGATGGCGCTGGAACAAGGAGCACAGCACGCATGCAAGAGCACGCGCGTCAAACCGTCGGGCACGTCTATGGCACTCTTCTGTCTGACCATTAAACCTCGCTTTGCTGGTTTTGACGCTGTCGCACGGCCTCGAAAAGGAGTATGGCAGCCGATACGCTGACGTTGAGCGAGTCGAGCCGGCCCAACATGGGGATGCGGATATGGGCGTCGGCGGCCTGGCGCCATTGGTCGGTGAGGCCTGTGGATTCGGTGCCCATGACGATAGCCGTGGGGACGGTCATGTCGGTGGCATAATAGGGGCTGGAGTCTTGCAACTGAGCCGTTAAGATCTGAACGCCGTTTGCCTTCAAGAAAGCTATGCACTCGTCTGACGTGCAAGCCACCGTGGGCACAGTGAAGCATGCACCGACTGAGGCGCGGATGAGGTTGGGGTTGTAGAGGTCGGTGAGCGGGTCACAGATGATGACCGCTGTAGCTCCGGCGGCGTCAGCAGAGCGCAGCACAGCGCCCAGGTTGCCAGGTTTCTCTACCGACTCGAGGACGATGAAGAGAGCAGCACCCGTTCCCGACACATCACTTTCAGCAGGGAGGGCGGAGTCCGTTCTCTGTCTCTTGCCGATAGAGGATAGAAGGTTCTCAAGGGTGAGAGTCTTAGCACGAACAACGGCGATAACTCCTTCGGTGCTGCCACGATAGGCTATGCGCTCGTAGACGTGGGGTGAGACTGTAAAGCAAGATGTGTAGTCGTCATTCCGAGCGTAGCGAGAGTTGTCAGTCGTCATTTGAGAGCCGTCATTAGTCATCCTTAAATATATGCTCTCCACCTCATAGCCCGCAGCAGTGCAATGCTCCAGCTCACGCCGCCCTTCGACCACGAAGAGACCGCTCCTGCGGCGCTCCGACGATTTCTCCTGGAGCGCCAGCAGGCGCTTAATCTTAGGATTTTGCGTACTGGTAATTACGTCCATTTATATTTCTACCCCACAGATTACGCGGATTAAACAGATACCAAGTCCTATCGATTTCTTACCTGATGAAGGCTGATGGACATGAATCCGTGCAATCCGTGTAATCTGTGGTCTTAAATCACTTCACTTCCCAGATGTCGTTAGTCTCGAGCAGTTCGGCGAAGTTATGATACTTCTTCTGTGCGCTTACCTCGGCAATCTGAGCCTCTACGGCGTCGTCGTAGGTAGGAGCTGCCACATCGCGTATGACACCGAGTGCGATGGGGAAGCCGTCGCCGTTGCCCATGAGGGCGAGCTTCAGCTGTAGGGTGTTGTCCTCGCAGTGGGCGTCATGCACGAGGATGTCGTCGAGCGTGTAGCCGTCCTTGCCGATTTCCACGACCTTGAGACCGAAGCCTTGCTGAACGAGGCCGTACTCCCCGTTCTCGCCGAAGACGAGGCGCTCGCCGTGGCGCACGTAGATGGCGTTCTTAGCGCGGCCTGTCTTGTCATAGACGCTGGCGTGAGTGCCGTCGTTGAAGATGACGCAGTTCTGCAGGATCTCCGTCACGCTGGCGCCCTTGTGGGCATGTGCGGCCTTCAGCACCTCGATGGTGCCAGGTGCATCAGTGGCTACGGCCCTGGCGAAGAAGTGGCCGCGTGCGCCGAAGCAGAGCTCTGCCGGGCGGAAGGGGTCCTCGACGGTGCCGTAGGGGCTCGATTTGCTGACGAAGCCGCGCGGCGAGGTGGGGCTGTACTGTCCCTTGGTGAGGCCGTAGATGCGGTTGTTGAGCAGGATCATGTTGAGGTCGATATTCCTGCGGTTGGCATGGATGAAGTGGTTGCCGCCGATGGCCAGGCCGTCGCCGTCACCGCTGACCTGCCATACGTCCAGTCTGGGGTTCGTAACCTTGGCGCCGGTAGCGATGGCTGCGGCTCGGCCGTGGATTGTGTTCATGCCGTAGGTGGCCATATAGTGGGGCAGACGGCTGGAGCAGCCGATGCCACTGATGACGGCGATGTCATTGGGTGCCACGCCGATTTCGGCCAGTGCCTTGTGAAGGCTGGCCAAGAAGAAATGGTCGCCGCATCCTGGGCACCACCGTGGCTGACCTTTCTTATAGGATGAGGGGCCCACCTCTATCCCCTCCCCGAGGGAGGGGGATTCGTTTCCGCTTGCTACGAACTGAGGAGCTGCGGGATTATAAATGATATTATTCATGACCTTGTATTGCTTGATATTCTTTAATCTTATTCATTACATTCTCAGGAGAGACTAATAACTCTTCATTACTAAATCGCACCACCTTGAATCCTCTTGATTCCAGCCATCGTGTCCTCAATTCATCGCTCATTAGCTGTTCGGGCAATTGATGATAGCCTCCATCTAATTCGATGATTAGCCTCGTTCTCAGACATACAAAATCTGCTATATAATCTCCTATGATATATTGCGTCCTGAAATGTCCAAGTTGTTTATCTTTCAGCTATTGCCATAGGACACGCTCTGCGTCCGTTGGATTTGAACGATTCTTTTTTGCAAACAGTATAGAGGGCAGGATCAGCTTGATGGTAGTAATACCTCATAGTTTTTAGAGGATTTGAGTTCCCCTCCCTTGGGGAGGGGTTAGAGGTGGGCTTTATAGTAGTTCCTTGAAAGCTTCAACGAGTTCTGACACGACGAAGGGTTGTCCCTTGACTTGGTTGAACTGTGCGGGTACGAAGTTGTCGACCTTCATGCGGAGGTAGGCCGCGAGCTGTCCCATGTTCTGTTCGGCAACGACCACCTTCGGGTACTTCGTCAGCACCTCAGCCGTGTTCGCGGGCAGCGGGTTGATGTAGCGGAACTGTGCCAGCGCTACCTTGTGGCCGGCGGCTCGCAGCTCATCCATGGCAGCGTGCAGATGTCCGTAGGTACTGCCGAAGCCCACGATGAGCAGGTCGGCGTCGTCCTTGTCGCCAAGCACTTCGAGGTCGGGCACCTCGATGTTGGCAACCTTCTCGGCACGCAGACGTGTCATCAGGTCGTGGTTCTCGGGGTTCGTAGAGATGGCACCAGTCTTGCTGTCCTTCTCCAGTCCGCCGAGGATATGTTCGAAGCCTTCGCGACCCGGCACGGCCCAGTAGCGTGTGCCGTTCTCGGCACGCATGTAAGGTGTCCAGCTGCCGCGCAGCTCCTCAGGTACGTAGGGCGGGCAGATAGCCGGCATTTTGTCGAGCTCGGGCAGCTTGAAGGCACCGGAGCCGTTGGCGATAAAAGCATCGGTCAGGAGTACGACGGGCGTCATGTGCTCCAGCGCTATCTTGGCGGCATCATAGGCGGCATAGAAGCAGTCGGTAGGCGAGAGGGCAGCCAGCACGGGCATGGGGCTCTCGCCGTTGCGCCCGAAGAGGACCTGAAGCAGGTCGGTCTGTTCGGACTTCGTTGGCAGGCCGGTAGCGGGCCCGCCGCGTTGCACGTCGAGTACGACGAGCGGCAGCTCCATGATGACGGCCAGGTTCATAGCCTCGCTCTTGAGGCAGATACCAGGGCCGGAGGTGCTGGTCACGGCCAGGGCGCCGGCGAAGCTGGCACCTACGGCCGAGGCGGCACCCGAAATCTCATCCTCACACTGAACGGTCTTCACGCCGAGGCTCTTGTGCTTCGACAGCTCGTGCAGCACGTCAGTGGCGGGAGTGATGGGGTAGCTGCCGAGGTAGAGCTGCAGACCGGCCTTCTCGGCAGCGGCGATGAAGCCGTAGGCCGTGGCCTTGTTGCCTGTGATATCCATGTAGCGGCCGGGCTTCTTGTCCTTCGTCTCTATGCGATAGACGTTGGCTGCTGAAGAGTGCGTGTTGTGGCCGTAGTCGTAACCTGCCTGTATTACCTTGATGTTTGCCTCGGCTATGGCGGGCTTCTTGGCGAACTTCTCGCGCAGGAAGTTGAAGGCCACGTCGAGGTTGCGGTCGAAGAGCCAACAGACAAGTCCGAGGGCAAACATATTGCGGCACTTGAGCACGGATTTTACGTCCATTCCGCTTTCTGCAAGGGCCTCCTTGACCATAGTGGTGAGGGGACAGGCAATGACGCGGTCGGGGTCGACATTCATCTCGGCGATGTAGTCGTCGGTCTTGAACTCAGCCTTCTGCAGGTCCTTGGGCCCGAAGGCGTCGGTGTCTATGATGATGGTGGCGTCGGGCTTGGCGTAGCGAAGCTGCGTCTTGAAGGCGGCGGCGTTCATGGCCACGAGCACGTCGCAGAGGTCGCCAGGCGTGTAGACCTGACCGGCGCCGATGTGCACCTGGAACCCCGAGACGCCCGTCAGCGAGCCCTGCGGGGCGCGTATGTCGGCGGGATAGTCGGGGAAGGTGGAGATACTGTTGCCCACGGTGGCCGACACCGTGGAGAAGATGTTGCCGGCGAGCTGCATGCCATCGCCGCTGTCGCCGGAGAAGCGGACTACCACCTGCTCCAGCTCTTTGATGTCTAACTTTTCTGACATTAATGTTAAGGAAAAAGTTTGAATTATATTCTGTTAGTAGATAGTGACTTATTACTTATCGCGCGCAAAGGTAAGCATAAAACTACACATTAGGACAGATTATCCAGTATTTTTTTCGCTTTCTTTAGCTTTTCGATTACAATGGCACCTCAACTAGCATACTCAAAGCCAAAACATCAGCTCTGAGCTGAGGGCTTATTGGTCTGTCAGGCAGTCCTCGGCGAGCAGACGGAGATGCCAAAGGCTATAGGTGGAAAAGCCAATGAATAAAGGCAAAAAGGATTGCCTGCTGCCAGGCAATCCCTTTTCTTTCGGATTATGTTTGAAATGTTTATTTCACGACCTTCTTACCGTTGACGATATAGACACCCTTGCGGCACATGTCGCTGCGGCGGCCGCTGAGGTCGAAGACGTTCTTAGTATCTACGGTCTTGACGGTAGCGATGCCATCGTAAGTCTCCTTGTCAACGATGGTGAGGTTGACGATAAAGCGTTGTACGCTGCCGTCCTCTGTCTCACGTTCGAAGGAGAGTTTCGACGTAATCTGTTGTCCGGCAGGGAACTCGATATCGCCTTTCTCCACCTGGAAGACAACGGTGTTGTCATCGTTGCCGGGAACGGGATAGATATATACCACGGTCTGTGTGCCGTCAGCGGTAGCGTCGAGTCCGCCGTTGAGCGTAATACCTGCACCGTCGTTAGCGCCCATGAGATCGCTCCACTGCCCATCCTCAAGGAGTACTCGCATATTAGTGCCGAGGATGTCACCGGCAGCTCCGATGCCCATGCCTTCGACGGCTGCGCTGAAGTCTACATCAATGTCCTCGTCGGCAACAGGAATTATAACGTCAACTGAACCGACATCCTCATAGTCGATAGCTTCGCCGAAGATGACGGTGAGGTTGATGGTGACGTACTTACCGTTCTGCTCGTTAACGAGGAAGCACTTGCCTTTCCAGACATTACCATCCTGATGTCCATTCGGAATCTGAAAGAAATTGAAAGTACCATCAGACCCATAGCTGTAACCAACTTTGGGGTCCCCACCTAAATAAACTGTGCGATAGCCATTGTCATCTGTCCAAAAACCGGGATACGGTGTGCAAGAGTATTCTTTAGTGAATACTTCACCGTCATCGGTGTTAGCCAATGTATAGAGCTTTGGCGAGGATGTGCCGATGAGAGCCTCTAAAGCTGCGATGTCGATTGACGGGTCGTTCTCAATTTCGTGGTCCCCGCGCACCTCTGTCTGTGTGGAAACATTCCATGTAGCTACGTTTTCCCACTGATCTTGCGGAACCACTTCGCCTTGCTCTTCTGCCTGAATGGTAAGCTTCAGGTTGATAGTATAATACTTGTTGCCGTAAACAAGGAATATCTTCGTTGAATACTCGGGGTTAGAGGCATTCTCTGACTTATCAGGATGCTGACCAACGAGCCACTCGCCCCATCCATTTTCTTCTGTTGGGCCGGCATAGAAGTAACCTGACGCCCACTTACATACATAGCCGTCAGCCGTGAACCAGAAGCCATCGTTGGCAACATCGTAGTCGTCAGACATGTTGCCATCTGCATCGGATAGGGCGTACGACTTGATGTCGGAAGCTTCACATTCGAGCAAAGCGAGGATAGCGTCAAGGTCTACAGTAATATTACCAAGGCCATAGGCGCCCTCAATATAATCAAATGTAACCTCCACTGTTTCAGAACCTACCTCTATAAGCTCGTTGGGATCAACATAAGGCCTCTCGGTCATCGTCATGGTAGTGTTAATATGGAATGCCATTACACCATTTACGAAGTAGAGGTCAAACTTATATTGTGTTCCCAAATCGAGGTTTGCGTTCTCGAAGCCTGTCTCGAAGCTCAACTCATGCGTTTCTGCATTGTAGGCAAAGTTCTGGGCGTACATAGTACGGAAGGCGGCATGATCGGCCCAGATGCAGCGTACGGTCTCGTTAGAGAAAGCTTCGTTCTCATCGTCCCATACGGCAGCGAGCCAGAAGCCTATGCCGTTGGCAGTGGACTTATTGCTCAGTGTGCTGGTCTTGTAGGGTCGCTGGTTTTCTTCGTCCTCGCCGCGGAGCTCCATGTCTACGGTGTAGAGGTAGTCTGCGAGGTTTGCAGCAAGCTCTTCCTCAGTAATACCGATAGTGGCAGCGACGCCTTGGATGTTGATTGTCTGCTTCGTAGCACCGCCTTGGTACTGGGGTAGTGCTTGATTCGCATCGCAAAGCACGATGAGCGATGCGAGATCCTTGTCGGTGTCGGGCTTCTCGATGATTTTCAAGGTGATGTCGAATGTGGCCTGTTTGCTGTTGTACTGGAGTACAAATGTAGCATTAACCTCTTCACCTACAGTGAAAGCATCCGGATGCTGACCAATAGAGAGGATAAGCTCTTCATCGCTGACGCTGGTAATATTGTACCATGCATCATCGCCGACTTCAGCAGTCCAACCGACAGGAGTAGCGGGATTCTTGGTCATCCAGAAGCCGCCGAGTCCTCCCTGAGTGTAATCAGTTGAGAGTGTGCCATCCTCGAGTTTCAGGAAGAAAAGGTTTTCAACAGGTTCTTCTTCGCTCGTCAGCCAGTCATTCATGGCCTGCGCGATTTCAGTAGCGGGAACGCCAAGCTGTGTACCAATCTCTTCAAAAGAGAATGAAACTTGTTTTATTCCATCTTCATATCCGATAGGATAGGCTTCAATCGTTGCGCTGAACTGCGCATTAGCGTTCATGCTGATGCCTAAGCAAGCCACGAGAGCCATCAAATGAGTAAAAAACTTTTTCATAAGCGTTAATTATTTGGTTAATAAAGTAGTTTGTGCAATAATATGGCATTTTGTCTGTTGTTCTCAGAACTACCAGCCCCCTCCCTTTGGAGGAGGCGGGGGTGGGTCTTAAAGTCCGCTGGGCTTGCAGTCGGTGAACTGCACTTGATAGGGCCATTGCTCGTCGTTGCGGTCGGTCTCGTCCCAGGCGTGACGATGGTAGGTCTTAGGCATGGGCACTACGAGGAGCGAGAGGCGTATGGTCTTGGCGGGGACTGTCCATGTGAGGTAGCCTTCGTCGTCGGTCGTTACGTCGTCGGAGACGATGGTGTTGCCTCCAGTTGTTCCGTCCTGCAATACGGCCACGAAGGCTATGCGCCAGCGTTTGTCAGCCGTCTTGCCTGTGCTGTTGTAGGTGGTTACGTTTGTGAAGTTGTTGGCGTTCTCGGAGGTCATGGGGTCACCCTTGAAAGCCTTTCCGGGGTCTGAGGCGTGGAGGGCCGAGCCCGGGTCGATGCCTTTGAAACTCACGCTGACCTGCTGGCCCTGCTTGTAGCCTGTGAGCGGGATGAAGTTCATACCCGCCGTCTCGGGACAGTTGGCGTAGGCTACCTGCCACCATTCGTCGTCCGTCTTGTACATCTGTGTCTTATAGTTGCGGGCACTGTAGTTGCTGGTAATGTACTTATGGACGTCTGCAAACTGATAGTTCTGCAGCTTGCCGCAGTATTCAAAGTAGTCGGCCCAGAACTGTTCCCAGTCGCCATCACAGAAGAGACGAGTATATGTTTCGAGAGGGTCTTCGGGATATCTGCTCTCACGCCACAGACGGCCGAAAGCTTCGTAGCCGTGCTTCTCCACAAGGTGATATTGCCACCAGTAGGAGGCGTAGCGCATCCATTCGTGGTTGAAATGGCGATGGTAGTTGTAGAGCCATACAGAGACATCGTAGCCGAACACCTGCGATGGATAGTCCTGGAAGCCCTGCCACTGTGCGCACTGCTCCCAGAAGGCATTGCCGCCCGAGCCGTTAGCACCAAAGCCGTAGCGCCAGCCGCGCTGGGTGTAGGCTCCGACAAGGTTGTAGCGGTGGTCGCAGGCAACTTGATACTGGAACGAGTGGCCTATTTCGTGCCCTATGGTATGGCCCACGGGCTTGCAGGTCGACGGGTTGACCCAGAGGGCTCCTATCTTATCGTCGTAACCCGAGCCAGTAGCTAACCAATCTGTCTGGTAGAGCACGTGGATAATCATTTTATAGTTGTCAACCTGCGATTCGCCTTCGACGGCCATGCGCAGTTTGTTTACATTGGTGTCGTAGAACTTCTCGGCTTTCTGCAACAAATCGTCGACATCAACGCGCAGGGCTGAAGGAACGCTTGAGGCGTTGGGGTTATCGCCGAAAGCTTTATCCCAGTATACGATAAAATGTTCACTCTCCTTGGAATGTTTGAAGCTCCAGCGCGATTCGGGGTTTGTGTAATCGTTGTTGTACTGGTTGTCGCTCGTCGTCGGCTTCCAGATGACGCGCTTGTCGGCGGGCTCATCGAGCATTATGGCCAGACTGGAGTCGGCATCGTTGAGCATAATCTTTTCGCGCGAGTAAGTGTAGCGGAGGGTGGCATCGGGCGTATAGAAAAGCATCTGCGAGTTGCGGAAAACGATGGAGTCAGCCTTGCTGATGTCGTAGCTCTTAGGCACGGTGTAGCGGTCGGAACCTTCGACCCAGATGCTCTGGGCATGGAGGCCGAGGGTGGCTATAGCGACAATGCTCGTAAGAATTATCTTTTTCATGGCTTCACTACTTTTTTGCGGTTAATGATATATACGCCTTTGCGCAGTGGGGCCGAGGAGTCGTCGACCTGCCCCAGACGGCGTCCGCAGATATCGTAGATTGTGTTGTCAGCCGGAGTCGTGGTTCCTACGCCAATGCCTTGTATTGCATCGGCGATGTCTACGCCTTCCGGCAACTCTTTGTAGATGCGTATCTCCTTGAAGTCTTTGCGGTCGTATGTGATGCCGTTGATGACTACAGCATCCTCGCTGATAGTCATGCAGGCGGTCTGCTTGTTGTCTTCGCTGAGGTGGAAGGCAATGCGCTGGCCGTCTTTGAGTGTCAATACCAACTCGCGGGCGCTGGAGCTAATCGGCACGAAGGCGCAGAGCATAGCCAAGGCGGCTACGCGAGCAAATGTTATTCTCTGGTGTTGTCTCATTATTTGTCTTAAGCTTTAACTTAGTGAGTCAGATGCAAGTCTGTCGTGTGAGAGCAACATGACTTTGTCTGACCTCGAAACCATTGGTCGTGCCTGAACGCATTGTAGGTCGCGTATGGCAGCGGATCTATAAGTAATGCACTTGTCAGCCCGCCTATTTTACGCTCCACTCGAAGATGCCGGCCGACTTGTCCTGAGCCATCTTCACCTCGAGGCGCACGGCCGTGGTCTCGATGGGGTTGAAGTTGACGGTGCAGGCGGCGCCCTTTGTTGTGGGGTATTTGTCTGGGTTGGCCACGGGCTGCCAGTCGCCGTTGGCGTCGAGGTAAAGCAGTCGCCAGCTGTCGGGCACCTTACATCCTTGCCATGGCTGATCATCGTACCAATAGACAGTGCTCGAGCTGATAGTGGCTGCTTGGGGGAAGGTGTAGGAGATCCACTCCGTGGTGCCCTCCTTGGGCCACCAGTGGGTGTAGGGTACGCTGCGGTCGTTGGCATTCTTAGGCACGAGACGGTCGTTGAGGCTGGAGATTGAAGGAATGCGCGACGAGGACTCTACCTTGCTCTGCGATGCCAACGTCGGGGGCAGGGCTGGCGTCGTGGCCAGAAGGTCCTGAGCCAGCCATACCTGCATCTTGCCGCTGCCTCGATGGCACCAGGCGTAGTAGGGGATGAGTGTGAGGTGTACGTCCTCGACCGTGAGACGTCCGCTCTTGTCGAAGTTGAGCAGCTGTGCGTCCGTAACGATAGTCTTTACGGGTGTGCCTGCAATCTGCTTGTCGCCGAGCTGGAATCGTGGTTCCTGGTTGAGGAGCGCTCCAGTGATGTCGAAGTTGTTGTCGGGATGTTCGGCACAGTATACGACAGGCCCGCGTTCGATGCTTACCATGCCGAGGTCGTCCTGCACGTGGGCGTTGGCTCTGACAGTTCGCGGTTCCATGTCGAAGTGTACCTGAACGCGGTCGCCGTGTTTCCACTTGCGGTCTATGGTGCAGTAACCGTCGGCCGTGGGCGTGGCATCGATCCTGCTACCGTTGACGCTCACGCTGTAGCCCAGATGGCGGCCGTCGGTGTATTCGTAGAGGTCTGAAGGCACTACGCTGCCGCGCACCCAGCCCGGGATGCGAATCTTCAGTGCGAACTGCCCGGCGCCGTTCTTGTCGACCGTCACGGTGATGTCGCCGTTCCAGGGATATTCCGTCTGCTGCTCGAGGCTGACCTTCTTGCCTCCTACGCTGAGTTCGCTTTTGTTTGCAAGGAAGAGGTTGACGTATACGTTGCGGTCCTTGACAGCGTAGACATAGCCGGGCAACGAGGGGATGAAGCGGCATATGTTAGAGGGGCAGCAGGCGCATCCGAACCATGGCTGGCGCTGGTGCTGGCCTATAGATGCCAGCGGGTTGGGGTAGAAGAATCCGTTGCCTTCGAGCGAGACTCCGCTGATGAGGCCGTTGTAGAGCGTGCGTTCCAGCACGTCGTAGTACTTCGATTCGCCGTGGAGCAGGAACAGGCGGTGGTTGACGTAGACGTTTCCTATGGCAGCGCACGTCTCGCAGTAGGCGCTCATGTTGGGCAGCTGGTAGTTGCGGCCAAAGGCTTCGCCGCTGCTGGTGGCTCCTATGCCTCCGGTGATGTACAACTTCTTCGCCACGATGTTCTCCCAAATGGCGTCAATAGCTTTGACATACGACTCGTCGCCCGTGAGGGCTGCTACGTCGGCCATGCCGGCATACATATATGCGGCGCGCACGGCATGGCCTACGGCCTCGTCCTGATCTACAACGGGCTCGTGGGATTGAGAATAATTGTTCTTGATGGTTGTCTTGCCGCGATAGTCGAGCAGGAACTTAGCTTCGTCGAGGTATTTCTTGTCGCCCGTGACGAGGTAGAGCTTAGCCAAAGCCATCTCGGCAATCTGGTGGCCCGGTACTACGCAGGCCTGTCCGGCATTTGGACCTACTTCGCGGCAGACGCAGTCGGCATAGCGGATAGCTATGTCAAGGAAGTTGCGCTTGCCGGTGGCTTGATAGTGGGCGATGGCGCCCTCTACCATATGCCCAAGGTTATAGAGCTCGTGCGAGAGGTCCTCCTCCTTCACCCAACGACGGTCGCCGGCCCAGTCGTGCGGGTGCTCGGGGTTCTGGGTGCGTGCGGTGTATAGGTAGCCGTCGGGCTCCTGGGCTGTGGATATGATGGCTATCACGGAATCAAGATAGCCTTCCAGCTTCTTGTCGGGATAGGTCTGGAGCAGGTAGCTGGCACCTTCGATGGTCTTGTACGGGTCGGTGTCGTCAAACGAATAGCCGCTGACCTTGAAGACCTTCGACTCATCCTGCATGTGTGTTGCGGCATTCTCGAAGTTCTTATAGCGGCCCGTCTCCTCGCACTTGGAGAAAGCGAGAGGGATGGTCACCTCGCGGCTGGCCTTTAGACGCTGACCCCAGAATGAGTCGGTCACCTTAACGCTGGTGAAGGGAACGGGAGTAATGGGATAGCCTGCGGATGCCGTATTGACGTCCTTGGCCTGAAGGGGGGATAGCGCTGACAATGCGAGCACTACTGCAAAAAGGATGCGCATGAGAGGTAAATATAGTAAGTTAGTTTATTTGGTGCAAAAATAACACTTATTCGTTTCCGTCAAAAGAAAAAAAGGGAAAAATCAGTCTAAAGGCTGAAATTTTTCCCTTTTTCAATGCTTTTAATCAAAAAGTTTATTCTTTCTCATGGTCGAGGAGTTCTTTCAGTGGCTGCATGACAAAATCTCGTTCCTCCATCCGCGGATGCGGGATGACGAGGTCGGGCTCGTCGATCTTTTCGTTGCCATAGAGCAGAATGTCAATGTCAATAGGTCGGTCGGCATAGACGCTTCTTACTGATTTGCTCGTTCGTCCAAGCCGGCACTCGATGGCCTGCGTGGTGAGGAGCAGCTCGTGGGGGCTGAGGCTTGTCTGCATGTGCACCACGGCATTCAGAAACGGATGGTCGCTCTCGAAGCCCCAAGGCTCAGTCTCTATGAACGATGACGACATCATGAGGCGCCCGACATGCATCACTAGCTCCTCAATAGCGCTGAGGAGCATCGTGTGACGGTCGCCGAGGTTGCTGCCGAGGGCAAGGTAGATATCTGTCATCATGGCCTCGTGCGTAGAGAGTCAGTCGTTGAGGATGAGCATGGCGTCGCCGTAGGTGCCGAAGCGGTAACGGTTGTCGCGGAGAGCCTCTTTGTAGGCTGTCATCACGAGGTCGTAGTCGCCGAAGGCGCAGGTGAGCATCAGGAGCGTGGAATAGGGCAGGTTGAAATTGGCTATCATGGCGTCGGCCAGCCCGAAGTCGTAGGGAGGATATATGAATTTATTGGTCCATCCGTCGAACTCCTTCAGGCGGTTGTCGGCACCCAGGGCTGTTTCGATGGCTCGTTGCACCGTGGTTCCTACGGCGCAGACTTTACGTCCCTCAGCCTTGGCGTTGTTGACCATCTCGCAGGCCTCGGCACTGACATGCATCTCCTCGCTCTCCATCTTATGCTTCGAGAGGTCCTCGACATCGATGTCGCGGAAGTTGCCTAGACCGCAGTGTAGGGTAATGTAGGCCATGTCGATACCCTTGATTTCCATGCGTTTGATTAAATGCTTTGAGAAGTGCAGGCCTGAGGCAGGCGCTGTGACGGCTCCCTCGTTCTTGGCAAAGACACATTGGAAGTCTTCCATGTCCTGAGGCTCGGCTTTGCGCGTAATCATCTGGCGGGGCAGTGGCGCTTCGCCTAAGGCGTAGAGGGCTTCCTTGAACTCTTCGTGTGGGCCGTCGTAGAGAAAGCGTAGCGTACGTCCGCGGCTGGTTGTATTGTCGATGACCTCTGCCACCATCGACTCGTCCTCGCCGAAATAGAGTTTGTTGCCGATGCGAATCTTGCGGGCTGGCTCGACAAGGACGTCCCACAGACGCATGTTAGGGTTTAACTCACGCAGAAGGAACACCTCGATCTTGGCACCCGTCTTCTCCTTGTTGCCCTCGAGACGGGCCGGGAACACCTTCGTGTCGTTGAAGACAAAGACATCGTGCTCGTCGAAGTACTCAAGGATATCGTAGAAATGCTCGCGGTGCTCGATGACGCCGCTCTTCTTGTGCAGCACCATCAGGCGGCAATCATCGCGGAAAGGCATAGGGTATTGTGCTATGCGCTCCTGCGGGAGCTTGAACTTAAATTGTGAGAGCTTCATATTATTTATTGTGAATTAAGAAAAACGAATTATGAAAGATGGAATATCACTCTTGAATGTTTTCTATTTTTTGCTGTTCGAGCCAGTTGGGGAAATCGTCCATGCCCATACAGTCATCGATGCTGACATTGCCTACTCGCGTGCGGCGCAACGCTGTCAGGTGTGCTCCGCTGCCGAGTGCCACTCCTATGTCGCGTGCCAAGGCTCTTATGTATGTGCCTTTGGAGCAGACGACGCGTATGGTGATGCTGGGGTAGTCGCCGTCGGCGGACGTCCCGAGCTGGGCCGTGAGGAAGGCTTTGTTGCGCATGCCGGTGCGGGGGAGGAGCCTCTCTCCTGCTTTCGCCAAAGGGAGCGGAGTTTCGTCGCTGGCATCCTGTTCAAAGGAATAGGGGGCCTCTTCTGCATGGGGGGATTCTGAGAGATTATTTTTATAGTCCAGCAGCTCTATCTCGTCTATTACCAATATCTTAGGCTTTAGCTCTACATCCTTGTCCTTGCGGGCAAGGTCGTAAGCGCGCTTGCCGTCGACCTTCACGGCGGAGTAGGCTGGGGGAACTTGTTCTATGCGCCCCCGAAAAGACAGCAGGACCTTTTCCACCAGCTCGCGAGTGATATGCGCTGTGTGGTAGTAGGCGTCAATCTCGTGCTCCAGGTCGAACGATGGCGTTGTGGCGCCGAGACGCAGCGTGGCGACATACTCTTTCACTCCGGCTTGCAGCTCGTCGATGCGTTTGGTGGCGCGCCCTGTGCAGACAATCATCACGCCCGTGGCCAGAGGGTCGAGGGTGCCAGCATGCCCCACCTTCAGCTTCTTCACGCCGAGACGTTTGCAGAGTAACCAGCGCACCTTGTTGACCACATCGAACGAAGTCCAGCGCAAGGGCTTGTCAATATATAGTATTTCACCTTCCTGTGGATTCATTAGTCTACCATTACGAGTGAGTGACCGTTACAGAGGAGTAGCAGAATGACAGCTCCCACGATGATGCGATAGATGCCGAACGCTTTGAAACCGTACTTGGCAAGGAAATCTACGAACCACTTCATGGCCAGCAGGGCAACGATGAACGCTACCACGCATCCCAACGCCAGCATCAGCAGGTTGTCGCGAGTAGCCCAACTGGCATCGGCGTCATCGCCGAAGAACAGTTGGAGTACGTCTAAGGCAGTGGCGGCAGCCATGGTGGGCACGGCAAGGAAGAAGGAGAACTCTGCAGCAGCGCGGCGTGTCAGCTTTTGCGCCATGCCCCCGACGATGGTGGCCATTGAGCGCGAGACGCCCGGAATCATAGCTATGCACTGGAAGAGGCCGATGCGGAAAGCGCGTCTTTCGGTGAGAGGTGTTTCCTCGCTGCCTTTATTGAAGAGGCGGTCGCAGAAGAGCATGAACACGCCGCCGACAACCAACATCACGGCCACCACCTCAACGCTTTCGAGAAAACGGTCGATTAGCCCTGACATCTTACCTAAGAAGCCGATGACGACGGCAGGGATGAACGCCACGAGCAGTTTCCAATAGAAGTCCCATTTGTGGAGAAACTGACGTAGAGACGAGCTCCCGGCGGGTGCCGGCGTGTGGTTCAGACGGAAGAACTTACTCCAGTAGAGACACACTACAGAGAGGATGGCTCCGAACTGGATAATGATGGTGAAGGCTTTCACGAAAGGCGTGCTCTCAACCCCCAACAAGTTTTGGGCTATAATCATGTGACCCGTCGACGAGACGGGCAGAAACTCTGTCAGTCCCTCGACGATGGCGATGATAATTGTCTCGAATACGCTCATGAGTCCTTCTGCTTATCTTTAGGACGGTACATGACAGCTACACCAATGAAAGCGAAGCCCAGGAAGCATACAGCTGGTGCCACTTTGATGCGCATGGCCGAGAAAATCTCGGGGTTGAACTGTGTCTCTGTGGAACCGTCTCCGGACATGAGCACGAAGCCTAATACCACGATAACGACGCCAATAGCCAGCAATATGAAGTTCATGCGGCTGAATGCAAAATCATTTTTCTTATCCATATCTTTAAACTTTAAGACTCTCAACTCTCCGCTCGAGCTTGCGCCCGATACTTCGAGAACTCTAAACTATCAACTGGTGCCTGAGACCGTGCCAAATCAATCATACATTTCATTCTCGCGCATACGCAGGAAATGGCCTACGCTGAGCCATGTGCACGCGAACGTCAGCAGCAGTCCGGCGATGAGCACCGTGACCACCATCGAGACGATGGTTTCTTGTGTGATAATGGTGGCTACGTACTCATCCTTAGCTATAGCCCACTGCACGCCGGCCAGCAGCAAAGCTATCGCGATGACGGCTGCCACCAGGCCTATGCCGATGCTGCGCTTGAGGAAAGGCCAGCGGATGAAAGCCCACGAGGCACCCACGAGGCGCATCGTGTGGATAGTCTGGCGGCGGGCATAGACGCTCAGGCGCACGGTGTTGTTGATGAGTACTACCGAGATAATCATCAGCAGCACGGCCAGTGCGGCGAGCACGAGGGTGGCCTTGCGCAAAGTGTGGTTGAGGTTGTCGACGAGGTCGCGCTGGTAGATGACGTCTGCCACCTGCCATAGGCTCTTCAGCTCGCGTGTAATGCGCAAGAGGCTGTCGGTGCAGGCGTAGTCTGCGGTTACGTTCATCTCGATGCTGGCCGTATAGGGATTGTCGCCGCCGAGGAACTCTGAGGGGTCGGTGCCCATGCGCTCGCTTTCCTCTTTCAACGCTTGCTCGGCGGTGATGAGCGTGGTGGCTTTGGCGTAGGGCTGCGCATTCAAGCGCCTCTGGAATTTGGTGGCTTCAGCCTCCTCGAGGTCGTCGTCGAGCAGGAGCGTTACGGTGAAGTTTTCTTTCACTTCTTTAGAGAGCTGACGGGCAGAGAGCCCAAACAGCACTACCAATCCGAGCAGCAGCAACACCAGCGTTGTGCTGATGCACGACGTCAGCCACTGCATCCGGCCGAAAATCTTATGATGTTTCTTTCTCATATTCTTCCTTAATCTTTAATCCTTAATCCCTGTTCTCCACCCCTTTTAGCGTAGCAGACGAGCTGTCGGTGATGTGTACGAGGACGCGGTCGCCGATGTGGTGCTGTCCGCGGTCGAAGACGACGACGCGGTTCTGCTCCGTGCGGCCGAAGAGCTGGTCGCGCGAACGCTTGCTGTAGCCTTCGACAAGAACCTCCACCGTCTTGCCCACCTGAGCGGTGTTGCGCTGGGCCGACATCTCGTTCTGCAGGGCGATGAGCTCGTTCAGGCGGCGTAGCTTCACTTCCTCGGGCACGTCGTCGGGCAAATGCTTAGAGGCATAGGTTCCTGGGCGCTCGCTGTACTTGAACATGAAGGCCGAGTCGTAGCCCACTTCACGCATGAGCGAGAGCGAGAGCTGGTGGTCTTCCTCGGTCTCGCCGCAGTAGCCCACGAAGATGTCGGTGGAGAGGCCGCAGTCGGGGATGATGCGGCGTATGGCTTCGACACGCTCAAGATACCACGCGCGCGTATACTTTCTATTCATACGCGCGAGGACAGTATCCGATCCGCTCTGCACGGGCAGGTGGATATGGCGGCAGACATTGGGTTCTTCGGCGATTACTCGCAGCGTTTCATCACTCATGTCCTTTGGGTGGCTCGTAGTAAAGCGCACTCGCATCTCGGGAACTTCGCGGGCACAGAGTTGTAACAACTTTGCAAAATTCGTTGAAGAACTGTCGTACGAGTTCACGTTCTGCCCGAGCAACGTCACCTCTTTAAAGCCTCTGTCGCGCAGGTCGCGCACCTCGCGTAGTATGCTCTCGACGTCACGGCTGCGCTCGCGGCCTCGGGTGTAGGGCACGATGCAGTAGTGGCAGAAGTTGTTGCAGCCGCGCATGATGCTGACGTAGCCGCCTATGTGGCCGGTATGCAGGCGCTGCGGCACTACGTCACGGTAGGTCTCTGTCGTCGACAGCTCCACATCGAGGGCCTTGAACCCCAATTCGGCCTGGGCCGTCAGGTCGGGCAGCGACATATAAGCATCCGGACCGCAGACGAGGTCGGCGCCGTGGCGGTCGAGCAGTTCCTGCTGCACGCGCTCGGCCATGCAGCCGAGCACGCCCACGATTAGCTGCGGGCGCTTACGTTTCAGGCTGCGCAGGAATTCCAGGCGTGAGATGATTTTCTGCTCGGCATTGTCGCGCACCGAGCAGGTGTTGAGGAATACGGCATCGGCCTCATCCATAGCATCGGTAATCTCGTAACCGGCCATCTGCATGATGGAAGCCACGACCTCCGAGTCTGCCACGTTCATCTGGCAACCGTAGGTCTCTATGAGGAGTCTCTTCATCGTCTCAATTGTCTACAAGGTCACATTTCCGCTGCAAAGATACAATCTCAAAACGCCGATGTCAAGTAAAAAAACAAAAAACTTTCAAAAAACATCTCTTCTCTAATCCCTAATCCCTAATCTTTTATTACCTTTGCGCCCGAAAATAATAAATCGTAAATATTTAAATAGAACATTACATCGATGAATTTCGTTGAAGAAATCACTTGGCGCGGCATGTTACACCAGATGATGCCGGGCACCGAAGAACTGCTTCAGAAAGAACAAGTAACGGCCTATGTGGGTATCGACCCGACGGCCGACAGCCTTCATATAGGTCACCTCTGCGGCGTCATGATGTTGCGTCACCTGCAGCGCTGCGGCCACAAGCCTATAGCTCTGTTGGGCGGAGCCACCGGTATGATCGGCGATCCCTCGGGCAAGAGTCAGGAGCGTAACCTCTTGGACGAAGCTACGCTGCGCCATAATGTGGCCTGCATACGCGAGCAGCTTTCGCGCTTCCTCGACTTCGAGAGCGATGCTCCCAACGCTGCCGAACTAGTCAACAACTACGACTGGATGAAGGACTTCACTTTTCTCGATTTCGCCCGCGACATCGGCAAGTGCATCACCGTCAACTATATGATGGCCAAGGACAGCGTCAAGCGCCGCCTCAACGGCGAACTTCAGGAGGGCATGTCGTTCACCGAGTTTACCTACCAGCTCTTGCAGGGCTACGATTTCCTGCATCTTTACCAAACGAAGGGGTGCAAGTTGCAGATGGGCGGCTCTGACCAGTGGGGCAACATAACAACCGGCACAGAACTCATACGCCGCAAACTGGGCGCCGAGAACGAGGCCTTCGCACTCACATGTCCCCTCATCACCAAGGCCGACGGCAAGAAGTTCGGCAAGACGGAACAGGGTAATGTATGGCTTGACCGCCGTCGCACATCGCCCTACGTCTTCTATCAATTCTGGCTCAACGTGGGCGACGAGGAGGCCGAGCGCTACATCAAGATCTTCACCTCGCTTGACAAGGAGACCATCGACGCCCTCATCGAAGAGCATCGGCAGGACCCCGGCCGCCGCATATTGCAGAAGCGCCTGGCCGAGGAAGTGACTATACTTGTGCATGGCCGCGAGGATTATGAGATGGCTCTCGAGGCCTCCAACATACTCTTCGGTAAGGCTACTAAGGAAAACCTCGTGAAGCTGGACGAGCAGACTCTGCTAGACGTCTTCGCCGGCGTACCCCAGTTCCGCATCAGCCGCAGCCTCCTTGAGGGCGAAGGTATCAAGGCCGTAGAGCTCATGGCTGCCGAGACGCAGTGTTTCCCCTCGAAAGGTGAGATGCGCAAGATGGTGCAGGGCGGCGGTGTAAGCCTTAACAAGGAGCGGCTTTCCCAGTTCGACCAGCCTGTCACCGAGGCCGACCTCATCGATGGCCGCTACCTGCTTGTCCAACGGGGCAAGAAGAACTACTTCCTGCTCATCGCCGAGTAAGCTTCCTGCTCATTGCCGAGTTAGCTGCGACGCACAAACTTACACCCAGTCATCTCTCATATAGTTCCTGACCGCGCTCTCTCGGACGGTCAGGATTTTTTTTGTTTTTTTACAGTCTCTGTCACTTTCCTCTGTAATGCATTGTATGTATGCGTGTTAAGTAGGGTGACAGTGAAAGGCTGACTGTCACTGCCCTCACGGCTGAAAATAAAGGAAGTCAGATGTTGGAGTGACCGCACATGTATGAATATACGGCCAGTCGCGTAGACTGATTCAACCGGTTGCGTAGACTGATTCGACCGGTTGCGTGAACGAATTCAACCGGTTGTGTATGGCCTTGTTGCTTTTATCTTTTCGCCCTTGCTTTTACTTCTTCATTCTTTAGTTTATGTTCAGAATGTAGCGTAAAAGAACGTTAAATATAACTCTTCATGCTATTTTTTCATTCTTCGATTTTCTGTTTTCGAGATAAAACCTTACCTTTGCTGCGCTTTTAGAGATAAAAGCCTTGGGATTGGGATATGGTGTAATGGTAACACAACAGGTTTTGGTTCTGTTTTTCCTGGTTCGAATCCGGGTATCCCAACCAGTTAAATACGTGCGATGCAGGTCTTACAGTGAGGACCTGCATCGCTTTTTTGTCTTGAGTGTAGTCTCTCAAGGTTCGTCGAAGATGCTTCTTGGCTCTATGAATCCACTGCGTATGCGCCACTCCTTAGGGTAGAGGTTGTTGGCTCGTGAGCCGACGTTTTTCATGAGTCCGAGACGTTGGCCGCGGTAGGCTACTTGAATGATGCCCTTGGGCGTGTCAGACGGCAGTATGAGAGCTTCGCGACGGAGATAGCGCACGGCATCGTGCAACGAGAGTTCCACTCGCGGGGCCCCTGGCGCATCGAGCTGGTTGGTGGGCAAGATGGTTAGATTGGCCTCTAAGCGCTGCGCGAAACACTGAGCCGCTACTTTGCCTCCATTGTTTTTCCTGGTTTTGTTGCTTCTGACTGCCGATATCGAGGTTGCAAACGATTCGATGAAATGGGCATTTTTTGCATCATCACCATCGTTTTCGTGCTTGCGTAAGACGGCACAGAAAAATCCTTCGCCCTGTACTTGTCCGGGGATAAAGTGGTAGCAGGGTAACTTTCGCCTATTGCTCCGTGCTGAGCTCTCGTCCTCGAGTCCTAACCTCAGGTCTCCTAATATACGCCATGATGGGTCTGTGGGAATAGTGATGACGTCGGCTCCGAGCTCGCTTGCGATCCACTCAACGTTCAGCTCGTCCTCCTCGGGGTTGAAAGTGCAGGTGCTGTAGATAAGGATGCCTCCGGGCCGTAGCGTTGGCCAGATGTCGGCGACAATAGAGCGTTGAAGGTCTGCACATTCAGCCACGAAGGCCGGCGACCACTGCCGCACAGCTTCCTCCTCCTTGCGTATCATGCCTTCGCCCGAGCAGGGGACGTCGGCCAGGATGAACCCGAAGCCTTCGAACGTACGGTCAGATGCCGCCACGCGCGCTATGTCGCGGGCATAAGCTTGCGTCACGACGACGTTGTCGCCGCCCCATTTGGCAATATTCTCTGCCAGAACTTGTGCGCGCTGGCGCATGGGTTCGTTGCTCACGAGCAGGCATCCGGCGGGCAGCAGCGAGCGCAGTATTGTGGTCTTGCCCCCGGGTGCTGCGCAGAGGTCGAGGGCGGCATCGGTGTGGTCGCAGAGAAAAGGAACGCTTGCCAGCAGATGTCGCAGGACGTGGGCGATGAACATGGATGATGCTTCCTGGACGTAGTAGGCGCCGGCATGAAGCAGCGGGTCGGCGGTGAACAGGGGGCGCTCGCTCAGATACAAGCCTTCAGGGCACCAGGGCACGTGCGCCGTGGCCGCGTGTGGCCAGGCGTCGGCCGGCAGGCGGTTGGCGTTGAGGCGTATGCTTACGGGAACGTCCTCGCAGAGCCCTTTGACGAGGGCATCAACGAGGTCTCGGTTCCAGACGCGACGGAAATAGTCTTCGAAGCCTGCAGGCAGTGGGCCGTTCATGGGTTGAAGTTCAGACTAAGCTGTAGAGAAGTAGAATGATGAGCTGCGCGGTGAGGATTCTCAGGAACATGCACAAGGGGTAGACTGTGGAGTAGCCTACGGCAGGAGCATCGTTGCCGGCCGTCTGGTTGGCATAGGCCAGGGCTGGCGGGTCGGTGTTGGAGCCTGCGATGAGTCCCATGAGCGTGTAGTAATTCATTTTATACTTCAGGCGTGCCAGTGTGCCTATGATAAGAATGGGTATGACGGTGATGAGGAAGCCGGCCCAAACGTAGGTTATGCCGTCGCCCTCGGTGACTGTCTGCCAGAACGTGGCTCCGGCCTTGATGCCTACAGATGCCAGGAAGAGCACGAGGCCGAACTCGCGCAGCATGAGGTTGGCCGATGTTGTTGTGTACGATACCAGATGCGCCTTGTAACCGAAGCGGCCGATGAGAATGGCGATGATGAGCGGTCCGCCTGCCAGGCCCAGTTTCACGGGCGTCGGTACGCGGGGCAAGGCAATAGGCATCATTCCGAACAAGATGCCGACGACGATGCCAATGAACAGAGCAGCCAAGTTGGGGTGGTCGAGGCGCTTGACCTCGTTGCCCATGACGTTTGCCACGCGCTCGATAGCGTCCTCTGGGCCTACGCAGACGAGCTTGTCGCCAATCTGGATGCGAAGGTTCTGGTCGGCAAATAGATTCATGCCGTTGCGTCGGACGCGCGTCACATTGACGCCATAGACCGAGCTAAAGTGCAGCTGTCCGAAGGTCTTGCCGTTGACGCTGGGCTGTGTCACGAGGATGCTCTTAGATACCATAGGCACGTCCTGGTCTTCCCATTCCAGGTGGTCGACTGGCCCGATGAATGCGGAGATAGCCTCCCAGTCGTCCTCTGCGCAGGTGATATACATGAGGTCGCCCACGTTGACGACGGTGTCACGGTTGGGAATTGAGACGTGTCCCTCATGGAGGACACGCGAACAAACGAAGTTACGCCCCAGAAAATTGCGCACTTGCAGAATCGTGCGGCCGTTGAGCGCCTTGTTCTCGGCCCGCAAAGTCATGCGGTGGGGCTTGGCATGCGGGTTTTCGTTCAGCTCCTGCTCTATCTGCTCGGTTTCTTTCTTCAGGCTGATGCCGCAGATGTAGCGGATAGCTATCATGGCCAGTATGATGCCTACGACGCCCAAGGGGTAGGCGCAAGCATAGCCTGACGCTATTTGAGGAATCTCGGTGGCGCCTTTATATATTGAGCTGACAGCCTCTGACGCAGCACCGAGTCCGGGCGTGTTGGTAATGGCACCGCAGAGCACGCCCGTCATCATCGACAGGTTCCATACGTTCGGGCCGCCATGAACGGCAGGGTCATAGAAAAGGATGAAATAGAGGGCCAGCATCGTTACAACGTTGAGCCCTACGATGCCCATGGCCAAGGCGTTGGCAGTGATGCCGCCTTTGGCAAAGCTCTCGAAGAAGCCGGGTCCCACTTGCAGGCCTATGCAATAGACAAAGAGAATGAGACCGAAGTCCTGGACATAGTTCAGCACGGCGGGCGTGCCGGTGAAACCGATATGCCCGGCCAGAATGCCGGCAAACAAAACGAAGGTGACGCCCAATGAAATCCCGAAAATCTTGAAGCGCCCGAGCGCTATGCCTATGGCGATTACCAGGGAGTAGAGCACTACGATGTGGGCGATAGAATCGGTATCGGTGAAGAGATTTATAAGCCAATCCATGATTGCTATTTACTGTATAATTATTACTTTTATTACTTTTTACTGTTTACGATTTACTATTCGTGAAGCTTCCTGTTTTTATTTGATGATTGACGCTATGGAAGAGCCAGCCTTAAGATTCGAGGGCAAAATTACATTTTTTCGTAGACTTTGGGGTTCGTTTTCATTTTTTATTTATACTTTTGCGCAAATTTATTAACATGAGACAATATTTAGACCTGCTCCAGCGCATCCTCGACGAGGGCGCTGTGAAGAGCGACCGCACAGGCACGGGCACGAAGAGCGTGTTCGGCCATCAGATGCGCTTCAGCATGCAGGACGGATTTCCGCTGTTGACGACGAAGAAGCTGCACCTGCGTAGCATCATTTACGAGCTCCTATGGTTCCTGCGGGGTGACACCAACATCAAGTACCTGCATGATAACCGCGTATCCATCTGGGACGAGTGGGCCGACGAGAACGGCGACCTTGGACCCGTCTATGGTCACCAGTGGCGCTCATGGCCCGACTACGGGGGTGGCACAATAGATCAGATTGCCAACGTCGTAGACCTGATCAAGCACCATCCTGATTCGCGCCGGATGATTGTCTCGGCATGGAACGTGGCTGAGGTCGACCGCATGGCGCTGCCGCCCTGCCACTGCCTGTTTCAGTTTTACATTGCCGATGGGCGACTCTCCCTGCAGCTCTATCAACGTTCGGCTGACACCTTTCTCGGAGTGCCTTTCAACATCGCATCTTATGCTCTGCTGCTACTGATGATGGCACAGGTGGCTGGCCTCGAAGCAGGAGACTTCATCCACACCACAGGTGACACGCACCTCTACCTCAATCATATAGAACAGGCGCAGCTGCAGCTGACGCGTGAGCCGCGACCTCTGCCGCGTATGGTGCTCAATCCGGACGTGAAGGACTTGTTTGACTTTCGCTTCGAGGACTTCCAGCTTGAGGGCTACGACCCGTGGCCGCACATAAAGGCGGAGGTCTCCGTTTAGAACCCACCCTAAGATAATGGACTTCGTTAACAACACTCAGGACCTTGTACTCCCAACTCTCAGAAAAGAGGGGACGGGGGTGAGTCTCGTGGCTGCCGTAGCCGAGAACGGAGCCATCGGCTTCGACAACAAATTGCTCTATTGGCTGCCCAACGATCTGAAGCACTTCAAGGCGCTTACGACGGGGCACAGCATCGTCATGGGACGGCGTACGTTTGAGTCGTTGCCCAAGGGCGCCCTGCCTAACAGGAGGAACCTCGTCTTAACAAAAAACGCCCATTTCATTGCTCCGGGGGCAGAGATATTTCCTTCATTAGGCAAGGCTTTGGATTCCTGCAACGAAGCCGAAGACGTGTTTATCATAGGTGGCGCCAGCGTCTATCGCGAAGCTTTGCCACGCGCCGAACGTCTGTGCCTGACCGTCGTCCACGACACACCGACTCAGGCCGATGCGTTTTTCCCATGGCTCAACCCCCTCGACTGGGAGGCTATAAATGAAGTAAGGCACGATGCCGACGAGCGTCATGCCTTTGCTTATACCTTCGTAGATTTCGTAAGGAGAAACATCAAGGCATAGTAAGGACTGATATAATACTATTATAATAATATTGCTGTCCGCTAAAACTTAAAAATGCATCAAATATCCGTCCGCAATGCCGATAAACAGGCATTGCGGATACTTTTTTCAAAAAGTAAGCCCCC
>CAJOLI010000006.1 GCA_905235285.1 uncultured Bacteroidaceae bacterium | reverse complement strand
GTAAAGTAACATTTATATTGTCTAACAACTTTATCTGAGAGAAATGGAACAAAGTATTCCTCTTAATATGTTGCGAACTGATAAAGCTATACTCTTCGCCAAGAACATCACAAAACTAGAAGAGCGATTAGCGGAAATCAATGCCACTTTAGAAAACGTCCAAGTCACTTATGACGATGAAGTGACTAAGCGTGAGGATATTGAAGCAATCCTAAGTGAATTATTAGGGCTAAACTTCAAGGTCTGAATTTGCTTTCACTCAACAAAAATGTAATCCGTTTTTTCAATATCAGCATTCCCGTGTAATGACATGTGCGGTAGAAATAAAACAAAATATTTTGTTTCGTTTCTATCGCACATGTCTTTTTCCTACCATAGAAAACGGCCAAGGGTTCGTGGCGAAACCCTTGGCCGTTCTCAGGTAAAACAAGTTGTTTTACTTCAAATAGATTGGCCGTATTTGAGAGTACGACCGGATGTGTCTGACAATTCAGCCGTATGTGTTTGACAATTCAGCTGGTTGCATTTGAGGATACGGCTGGTTGATTTCGCGAATTATTACTGTCCGCTAAACGTACTTTTGTGCCTAAATTTACGGCTTTTAGCATCAGACAAGCCCCCTAAGGAGTGTCAACGACTGTCCGAGGAATTAATGATTGCCGAAAGCACCAATGATTTTTAGCGGACAGCAATAATCTACTTTATGTAGGTGTGGGTAGTTATATGGAAGTTCTTGGAATGAACTATGAAATATGCTACTCCGCCACCTTTAGGACGCGCACCTCGCGCTGCGGGAACGGGATTTCGATATTGTTGGTGTTGAGGGTCTGGTAGATAATCTCCTTGATGCGGCCGACCAGCACCGTGCGCTCCTCGACAAGCATCCACAGGGCGACATAGAGGTCGACGCTGCTCTCGCCGAAGTCTGAGAAGATGACATCTACGGCACGGACTGGATCTACGATGTGCTTGCCAGCAGCATTAAGCTCCTGTGTCAGGGGCTGCAGGGCTTCGACGAGGAGGCTGCGCACGCGAGCGACATCAGTGCCGTAGGCCACGCCGACGGGCACCTTGACGAAGGCATAGCTGTGGTTGCGCGTCATGTTCTTGAAATTGCCGTTGAAGAGGGCTTTGTTGAGGAACGAGATTACGTAGCCGTCGAGCGTGACAACCTGTGTCGACTGGTAGGTGATGCTCTCGACCTTGCCCGTGATGCCGTCGCACTCGATGAAGTCGCCTACACGCAGACGGCCTGTCATTAGGGAGAGGCCATAGAAGAAGTTCTCGATGAGGTCCTGCATAGCGAAACCCAAACCTGTAGCGAGGCCGGCGGTGACGATGGATATCCCGCTCTTGGGCACCTTGAGGATGACGAAGACGGTGATGATGTAAAGGCCCCAGCAGATGATGGCTATGATGTTGCGCGCCAGAGTGGTGTTGACGGACTCGTCCTGCCCGGTGTGGCGACGGAAATAGACGTAGAAGCTGCGGATGGCGTAGTTCAGGTAGCGGAAGACGAACCATAGGGCGGCGACGAGGCAGAGCTTCGAGAGCGAAATCTGCACGAGGTCCTTCTGGTCGATAAAGTTCCTGAAGAATAGTTTCATGCAGATGCTGGTCATCTCGAAGATGTCGGCGCTCCAGTAGATGCAGGCGAGCACTGAGGCTACGGCCAGGATAGGCACGAGCGTCAGGCGGAAGAGGTCGTAGAGCCACGTTGTAGTGATGAACTTGCCCTGCTCCATGGCCTTGAGCAGCGGGGCGGTCTCTGCTTCGACGTCGTCTCCGGCGAGGATGCGGTCGCGCAGCTCTGGCTTGAGGCGGGCTATCATGTAGCGGTTCTCAAACATGGATAGGAGGTCGTAGAGGCATGTGATGGTCATGATGGCAGCCAGCTGGAACGTCCACCACACGAGCACCTGGACAGCGAGAAGCGTGTAGCCCACCCAGGCAGCGACGGTTGCCACGACCATGACGAAGGTGGTAATGTGGGAGTAGATGACGTCGGAGAGCGGCAGGCCGCGACGATGACGGCTCACCATAAACAGCTGCCACAGCATGAAGGCCAGCAGCACTGGCGGGAAGACGAGGTTGAGAAGGTTGTTGGGCACCAACACCACTCGCAACATAATCACCAGCGACGAGAGCAACATCAGAGGCGTGTAGATGAGCACGGCATGACGCATCTGCTGTCCCTTCAGACGTATGAAGATGGAGAGCGAGACAATCTCTAAGAGCCAGGCCATAGTAATGATGAGGGCCGTAGACATCTGGATGAAGTTGCGCTCTACGAAATGGCGTACAATCATCACGAGGATGGCAAAGATGGCAAAGCCTACGACGAGGGTGAGCATCTGACGGCGGTTGCTGCGGGAGTCGAACCAGCGGCGCGGCAACAGCCAACGGACTATGACGAAGGCCAGAAGCAGCGCTCCGCCTAAGTAAACAAGCACGAAAAGACTGATGAACAGGACGGGCACGCCCCGCCACTCGGAGTAGGAGCTGCTGTGGCCCTGCAGCGGAGCGTATTTCGTAGAGGCCGACCGCTTAGCCTGCTGGAAGTGGTGCGGCAAGCGAGCCAGAATGCTGAAATAGTTGGAACTGCCGTTGACGTAGATATTGTCCTGCAACATCTTGTAGCGCGACTGCGCAAAAGTGCCCAGCTCCTGCACCTTCTCTTGCACGCTCTTGTAGTAGCTGCTCTCGGCTTCGAGGCTCTCGAGGAACGCCTTCATATTGTCGCGCAGAACGGTGGCGTAGCTTATACATTCGAGACGGTCCTTCAGCTGTTGACCGGTAAGGTAGAGCGGCTCGTGGGAGCCATCTTCGGGAACATCGCCGGTAAGCGGACGTGCCAAGTCGCCAGGGTGTGTGGCCATGGCTGTGTCTACGCGTGCCGCCAGCGAGTCGATAGCCCCGAGCAGGTGGCTGTCGCTCTCGGAGAGAGAGTCCTGATTGAGGACGGGCGGAATGCTGTTGAGCGACATGATGAGCGAGTCGTAGCGCTCTATCTCGTGGCGCATGTAAGCGATGATCTTGTCGTAAGGCAGCGAACGCCCGTTGCGTCGGTCGAGCTGACGGTAGAGATTGACAGCCTGTTGGCAGGCGTAAGCCATGTCGAACGTATTCTCAGGCGTCTGAGAGTAGAGCATAAGGCCAATCTGCTCACACTGGTTCATATACCACACCAGCTGTTCGTGCTGGGCAGCGCCCTGCTGCTCGTAGCGAGCCTTGAAAGCCTGCTGCCGGCGATAGTCGGCCTGCAGCTCGGCACGCAACACGCCAAGGGTGCGGGCCAGGTCACGCTCCTTAAGCACTGCCCACGAGGGGCTAACTGCCACGAAAGCGGCAAGAAGGAAAACAAAGAATCGTCTCATCACTAATAAAAAAAATAAAGCCTCACAACAGCTCCTGCCCAGGGACTTAGTGAGGCTTGTTCGTTTAATTATAGTATTCGTGGCGTGCAGCGGCGAGGGTGTTCTGCATGAGCATACAGATTGTCATGGGACCGACACCGCCCGGCACGGGAGTAATCTGAGAGGCTATGGGCGCCACGGCCTGAAAGTCGACATCGCCCTGCAGGCGCCAGCCGCGCGCGCGGCTGGCGTCCTTCACGCGCGTCGTCCCTACATCGATGATTACGGCTCCGGGCTTCACCATATCAGCCGTGACGAAAGCGGGCTGACCGATAGCGGCGATGATGATGTCGGCCGCGCGACATTCTTCCTTCAGGGTCGTCGAGCGCGAGTGGCAGACGGTGACGGTAGCGTCGACGCCTTTCTGCATCATCAGCTGCGACAATGGTTTGCCCACAATGTTCGAACGGCCGAGGATGACGCACTTCTTACCCGAGGTAGCGACGCCGTAGCGGCGCAGCAGCTCAAGGATGCCCTTGGGCGTAGCACTGACGAAAGCTGGCAGGCCTATGGCCATACGCCCGACATTGATGGGGTGAAAGCCGTCGACATCTTTGCGATAGTCGATGGCCTCTATGACCTTCTGCTCATCGATGTGGCGCGGCAGTGGCAGCTGCACAATGAAGCCGTCTATGTCGGCGTCTGCATTGAGCCGTGCTACCTCTGCCAGAAGATCGGCCTCGCTGAGGTCGTCCTCGAAGCGCAGCAGCGTGCTGCGGAAACCGCACTCCTCACACGCGCGTACCTTATTATTAACGTAGGTCTCTGAGCCACCGTCGTGACCCACAAGGATGGCAGCCAGATGAGGGCGCTTGCCGCCTGCGGCTACGATGTTCTCGACTTCCTGCTTGATTTCAGCCTTGATAGTAGCAGCTGTTGCCTTACCGTCGATGAGAGAGAATTCTCCCACCGCCCTCCCTGTTAGGGAGGGAGCGGTATCCTTCTGACTGGATGTATTCTGTTCCATAGTAAATTATAGAAATGCAGTTATAAAAAGTTTGTTTAAATATGAAATCAATGTTCAAAGGTAACCATTAACCATGAAACATGAAACATGAACCATGAACCATTAACCATGAACCATCAACCATGAGCCATGAACCATTAATTTACCTCCTCGGCATCTTGGCCATCATCTGAGCCATCTTGGGGTCGGTGACCATCTTCATCATCTTACGAGTCTGATCGAACTGCTTGATGAGACGGTTGACGGCCTGAATATCGGTGCCGGAGCCTGCGGCGATACGTCGGCGGCGGCTGGTGTTCAGCAGATCAGGATGACTGCGTTCCTTAGGCGTCATCGACAATATGATGGCTTCGATACCCTTGAAGGCGTCATCGTCGATGTCGATGTCTTTCAACGCCTTGCCGACGCCGGGAATCATCGAGGCAAGATCCTTGATGTTACCCATCTTCTTGATCTGCTGGATCTGGGAGTAGAAGTCGTTGAAGTCGAATTGGTTCTTACGGATTTTCTTCTCCAGCCTGCGGGCTTCCTCCTCGTCGTATTGCTCTTGAGCGCGCTCCACGAGGCTGACGATGTCGCCCATACCGAGGATACGGTCGGCCATACGCGCGGGGTGGAAGGGGTCTATGGCTTCCATCTTCTCGCCCGTGCCTACAAACTTTATAGGCTTGTCGACAACGGTGCGAATAGACAGGGCAGCACCGCCGCGCGTGTCGCCGTCGAGCTTAGTGAGGACAACGCCGGTGTAGTCGAGGCGGTCGTTGAACTCCTTGGCCGTGTTGACGGCGTCCTGACCCGTCATGGCATCGACCACAAAGAGCGTCTCATCAGGGTCGACAGCTGCCTTAATGGCTGCTATCTCCTGCATCAGCTTCTCGTCGATGGCCAGACGGCCGGCGGTGTCGACGATGACGGTGTCGTAGCTCTTAGCCTTGGCCTCGTGGATTGCGTTCAGGGCTATCTGCACGGGGTCCTGCGACTCCAGTTCCATATATACGGGCACTTCTATCTGCTCGCCCAACACCCGTAGCTGCTCGATGGCTGCCGGACGATAGACGTCGCAGGCCGCCAACAGAGGCTTGCGGTTGCGTTTCGTCTTAAGCATATTAGCCAGTTTGCCGGCAAAAGTGGTCTTACCGGCACCGTTGAGGCCGGCCATGAGGATGACGGCGGGGTGACCATTAAGGCTTAGCTCTGCTGTCTCGCCGCCCATGAGCTGGGCAAGCTCATCGTGAACTATCTTCACCATCATCTGCTGCGGCTTGACGGCAGTGAGGACGTTCTGGCCAAGAGCTTTCTGCTTGACGGTGTCTGTGAACTGCTTGGCGACCTTATAGTTGACGTCGGCATCGAGAAGTGCGCGACGCACATCCTTCAGAGTCTCGGCTACGTTAATCTCTGTTATTTTGCCTTCGCCCTTCAATATCTTGAAGGACCGTTCGAGGCGTTCTGATAGATTTTCAAACACGGCTATATGTAATAATTAAAAGAGTTTGAGACTTATGAATAACGAACTATTTCCTAATAAAAATCTCATCGACCACTACCCCTTCGTCAAGAGCCTCGAAGACGAGATTATGCTCTCCGCTGGCCTTTGACACAGGCAAAGAGGCCTTCACGACGGCAAAGTTTTGCTGCACATTCTGCTTCCACTGCTCGCTGCGGCCCTCTGTATTGTAGGTAAACATCATGGGCGACGAGCCGTCCAACGAGAGACTAAAGCGTTGACGCTCCTCGATTGGGTGAGTCGGTAGCATATGAATCTCCACTTCGACACGCCTCTGCGAAGCAGGGAATGCGTACTGGAAGGAATAGGTGAGGTTGCAGTCCTTGGGCACTGGCATAGCACGTATGCTGGCACCGAGCCCCAAGACCGGGTCGAGCACCGAGCTGCCGTTGAACGACGATGCGTTGTATGACGCTCCATAGAAAGATGCTATCGTAGGCACCTCGGTGGCCAATTTATCGGGCACGGCAATGTGAGGAACAGGCTGGAACACCGAGAGTTGGCGTGGATTAGAACTCATGATGCCTTGCCACTTGCCACCTCGCAGCGCATTGTACTGAACGGTGAGCTGCTGTATGCGGTTGTGGGCATTGTCTGAGCGTTGCCAAGTCTGCTGTACGTTCTCGCGCGAAAGGTAGCTGATACCATGTCGGGCGAGCTGTGCGCACATGAACTTCTCGTTCTGTAAAGCCGCACACATGATGGGATATTCAACGAGTTGGAAGAAAGCATCATAGCGGGCCGGATGAGTGCGGCGCACGCTGTCAGACAGCCAACGAATGTTGCGTTGCATGAGGTCGTAGCGCGAAAGGCGATGCCGTATTTTCTTTTCACTCCAAGGCATATCGCGGACGGCCGACCAGTTGACCGTACCACCCTGCGGTTCTTCAACACGCGTGCCGGCCAGGTGCTCAGGTTTGCATTGAAAGGCCAAATGATAATGCTCCTTGAGGTAAATCGACAAGAGGCGGGCCACATCGCGCCCTACGTTTGTTGCCACGAATTCTTCAATATGCTTGCCCACCGACAGTTGGCGCACCGCCTCGAGGTTCCAAGCCATGTCCATGAAGAGCGAAATCTGATACTCCGCCGGCTTGATGTCGCCTACATTAAGCACCCACATGCGCGATGCCCCGTGGTAGGCGGCCTCCGAAAGTTGCTGGAACATGAGGAAGGGGCTTGCTGTGCCAAGCCAAAGATAGTCGTGGGGACGTCCCCAGTAGGAGACATGATAGTAGACACCATTGCCGCCTGAACGGGCACGCTCCCGCTCATTAGGGAAGTGTCTTATGTATCCGAAGTTATCGTCGGGCCACATCAACGTAACATCGTCGGGCACATGTAGTCCGGCGTTGTACTGCTCCATAACCTCCTTATAGGGAATGAACACCTGCGGCACCATATATAACGACTTGGTGAGGTACTTGCCCAAGAGAGCACGCTGGGCAGTGATGACCTGCTCGAGGGCCTGACGGCTCTCGGCTGCATCGCTGTAGCCTTGCATCGCACCATCGTGAACGCCTCGCATACCAAGGGTATAGACCATTGGCAGACCTGCCGTCTCAGCTACGCGTCGCTCCCAGAAAGCAGTGACGGCAGCGCTGTTCGTGGCCCAGTTGTAGTCGCCTTGCCCGCGTCGCGGCCATTCGCCGGCAACATCGCAGGCCATAGGTTCACAATGACTCGAGCCGATATAGATGCCATAACGCTTGGCCAGTTCGGCATTGCCTTCGGTGAAGAAGAAAGGCAATGTCTGTTCGTGCATAGGCGGCCAATAGAGGTTAGCACGCAGGCGCAACATAAGCTGGAAGATGCGCTCGGTAGTTCGTGGACCTATAGCTCCTATACTGTTGGGCTCATTGGTAAAGACGGCCCACGGCAGCAGCCCGAAATCCTCATCGTTGATAAAGATTCCCCGGAAGAGTACATCAGGCGACTGCTGAGTGCTATAGCCTTCGGGCAGGATAAACTCTGGACGTATCTCAGGCTCCACATCGGCCCACCATTCCCAGGGCGAGACCCCCAACTGGCGCGTAAGCTCGATGACGCCATAGGCAGTACCTGCGGCGTCGCTTCCTGCAATGACGAGTTGTCCGTCGGCAGTCACGGTCATGACAAACGCCTGACTACGACCTTCGAGATACGACAGGTCGACACCAGCCTTGGCGATACGCTTGGCATTGCCCCCACCGATGGTGCCTATTATGATTTTTGCATCACGATCACCAATCTCAAGCGTTGTGCCCAACACACGCTGAAGGTCGGACTGCAGGAGGTCGACAGCGGTGAGCACCACGGCCTCCTCATCGGCACTCACCGACGCAGCTGCAGGTGCCGAGTATCTTAAAACGAAAGCGCTGGCCTGCATGGTCAGCGCTATCATGGCCCCGACAAGCGTCGAGGCTGAACGTTTAATTGTGGAGCCTGTCATGAAGCGCATGGCTTAGTTAGCAGGTGCTTCCGTAGGAGCTTCCGTAGCGGGAGCCTCAGCAGCGGGTGTCTCCTGTACGTCGGTTGCCGGAATGCCAGGCAGATTCGTCGGCGCTGTGGCCTTCTGCTCGGTGGCAGCGCCTTCCATGACGGATGAGTCGCCTGTAGCACGCGGGATGAAGAAGACAGAGAGAACGCTGAAGACTACCATTGCGGCAGCCAAGCTCCATGTAAGTTTCTCGATGACGTCGGTGGTCTTACGCACGCCCATCACCTGATTGCCGCTGGCAAAGCCGCTGGCAAGACCTCCGCCCTTCGACTCCTGGATGAGCACGATGAGACACATGAAGATTGATGCGATGACCACAAGGATAACTAATAGATTGTACATTTTTGTTTAGATATTTTTAGTTGTTAACACTCAGTTTATTCTGCCGTTTCAGGCGCTGGTTTATGGCTCTCGTTGAGCAAAAGTTTCTCAAGGAACCGGATTTGGTCTGCAAAGTAACGGTTTTTTTGCGGATAAAGCAAACTTATTCGCCGAATTATTTCAATTGCCTTAGCATATTTGCCTTGTTTTATGTAAATCCGAGCCAAAGTCTCAGTAAAATAGGTGTCTGACGTGTCGGTTTGCTGCTCGTCGTCGTCGATATCGTCAACTGATGAGGCTGCGGTGTCTGACACTGGTGTCTGGACGGCAGGTGCCAACGGAGAACCGTCCTGCGTTTCAGCCGTTGGTGCTGTGGCAGCCATACTTTGAGTTTGCGGCTGCCGCGCTTCTGTCGATGATGCCGTTGCTGGGGTACTTATGTCTTCAGGCTGGACATCATCGAGTTGCAGCAGATAGGCCGTATAGTCTACCGTCGCCTCGTGAGGACGTGGCTTCCTGGGTTTGGGTTGCTGCGGCTGCGCACCCAGGAACGTGTCAATGAGCGCAAGGGTTCGATCGGTCGGTTGGCTCTCATGTTTGCCGCCTTCAGAAGTAGGCGCTGCTGTGTCGGCCGCAATTGCGGCCTGGAGCACATCGGACTCAAAAAGCTCAAAAAGGCGCTGGCGGTCTGGCATGAAGATGGCCGCACGGCTCAGTTCTTGACCGAAGCGCTCGTCCTGAAGCTGGTAGAGGCCACGGAGGCGGAGCAGTCGTGCCGCTTGGAATGCAGGATAGCGCTCCACGAGTTCCTCCAGTTCGGATAAAGCTGCGGCATCTATTAGTCCGGGGTTCTTTATGTAAGCTGTTAATGATTGCATAGCTATGGTTTTTCTCTGCGGTTCGGCTACCAGTTGGCTACGGTAGCGTTGAATATCTGATCGGTGATATCCTTTGTCATCTGAGTGACAAGCTCCTCCTGCACATTGACGAGCTGCTGCGTAGCATCGTATTCGGTTGTGGCCGAGAACTGCCGCTCGAAGTCTTCCTTGTGGTTCTTGTTGTTGGTGAAACGGACGTTGACGGTCATCTTAAGCTGCACCTGCGAGCTGTAGCCATCGCTGCCGACACCCTTGTTGAACTGGTCGAAGCCCGTTATCTCTCCAGAGATGACGAGGTCGCCGCCACGCTTGACCTGCTGCAGCTTAGTCTGCTGCGCAAAGATGTCAGTAAGGCGGTTGTTGAAAATCGACTGCATAGGTGCCCAGACGTAAGCCGAACGTATGGGGAACTGGTCTATTTGTATGGTCTTAGTCTTGGTGTAGTCTATGCTGGCACCGTTGAAGCGATAGCTGATGGCACACGAGGCTATGATGAATGATGCCATACAAGCGGCTATGATGCGAGCGAGTTCTGACACCTTCTTATTACATTTCTTCCAACCCATATTCTTTAATCTTACGGTAAAGGGTTCGTTCACTGATATGAAGCTCCTCGGCAGCCTTCTTCCTTCGGCCTCGGTTCTTCTCCAGTGCTTTGATGATGAGGCGTTTCTCCTGCTCATCGATTGAGAGTGATTCCTCGACGTATTCCTCGGCATAGGGCGTTGCGTCGTCGTGGCGGCTCGATTGATTATCGGCGATGTGCGACGGCTGCGGATTAGGATGTGTAAGGATAGGCACAACCTCGACATTGGTCACGGGAACGCCCGCTGCCACGTGAACCGTATTGGCGGGAGTCGCGGACATCGTCGAGAGTTGCTGCTTCAGGTCGCTGACCTCCCTGTGCAGGGCATTGATCATCTGGAACAACATCTCACGTTCGCTGGCATAGGAGTGCGCACCTGACGAGGTCTGACTGACACGGACGAGTCCTCCGTTCTCCTCTATTGTGGGCCAAATCTCGTAGTCGGAAAGCACTGCGGGGGTCACGACCCTGGAGTCGCGCATGAGGATTGACATCTGTTCCGTGATGTTTTTCAGTTGCCGCACGTTGCCAGGCCATTTGTAGCGTTTCATAACCTCCTCGGCCTCAGGCGAGAGCGTTATGCGCTCTGGCATCTGGTATTTGGCGGCTATCTCCATTGCGAACTTCTTAAAGAGCAAAAGTATATCATCGCCGCGCTCACGCAAGGGAGGCATTTTGATGGGAATAGTGTTGAGGCGGTAGAAAAGGTCCTCGCGGAACTTGCCGTCGCGGATGGCCATCTGAATATTGACGTTCGTGGCTGCTACGACGCGGACATTGGTCTTACGCACTTCACTCGAGCCAACACGGATGTATTCACCGTTCTCGAGAACACGTAACAGACGAGCCTGAGTACTCAGTGGCAGCTCGCCTACTTCGTCGAGGAAGAGGGTACCGCCGTCGGCCGCGCCGAAATATCCCTCATGCTCGCCAATAGCTCCTGTGAAAGCGCCTTTCTCATGGCCAAAGAGTTCGCTGTCGATGGTGCCTTCGGGTATGCTTCCGCAGTTGATAGCGAAATACTTACGCATGCGACGCAGGCTGTTGTCGTGAATCATCCGAGGTACGATTTCCTTGCCCACGCCACTCTCGCCGGTGATGAGCACCGAGAGGTCTGTCTTGGCCACCTGCAGGGCCGTGTCAATAGCGTGGTTCAAGGCCTCGCAGTTGCCCACGATGCCATATCGCTGTTTTATAGGTTGAAGGTCTTTTGCGTCCATGATTATCCGCGTTCGCTGCGGTCACGTTTGTCTACATAGAGTTTTTCAAGAGGATTGACATGTGCCTCGTCCCACGCTTTGCGATTGCGCGTGATGTCGATTGCCGCATAGATGGCTTGGCGGAACGAGTTCTCGTCGGCAACGCCCTGTCCGGCAATATCGTAACCCGTGCCGTGGTCGGGACTGGTGCGCACCATGTCGAGGCCGGCGGTGAAATTGATGCCTTCGTTCATAGCCATCAGCTTGAAGGGTGCAAGGCCTTGGTCGTGGTACATGGCGAGTACGGCATCGTAGTGCTCATAGGCCCGCGTGCCGAAGAAGCCGTCGGCGGCGAAGGGGCCATAGGTCGTGATGCCTTCCTCCTCGGCCTTGGCGATGGCGGGTGCTATGGCCGTCTGCTCCTCTGTGCCCAGTAGTCCGTTGTCGCTGGCATGTGGGTTCAAGGCGAGCACAGCGATGCGAGGGTTAGAGATGCCGAAATCGCGACACAGCGAGGCGTAGAGGATGCGCAGACGCGAGAGGACACGCTCCTCGGTGACCTGGCGGGCCACATCGGAGATAGGCAAATGCGTCGTCACCAGAGCCACGCGCAGCTGCTCGTTCATCAGCATCATCAGGGGCTCCTGCCCGTCGTGCCCGATGCGGTTGGCTATATATTCCGTATGCCCGGGGAACCTGAATGAGGCGTTCTGGATAGAATGCTTGTTGATTGGCGCTGTCACTAAGGCGTCAAACTGTCCTGAGCGCCAATCCTTGACGGCCCGTTCGAGGGCTACGTAAGCAGCACGACCAGCCTCTTCGGTGGCTTGGCCAAGGTCTATCTTAACCTCGTCAGCCGTAGAGTGAATCAGGTTGAGGGTTCCGTCGACGGCTTCTGCGGGCGAACTTATGGTGTTGAAGTTCGTCTGCAGGTCAAGGGATTTGCGATGGTAGCTGGCCACTTTTGGCGACCCGTAGATGATGGGGGTACAGAGGTCGAACATCGCCGGGTCTGCGAATGCCTTGAAGATAATCTCATAGCCTATGCCGTTAGGGTCGCCATGAGTGATTCCTATTTTCAGTTTTTCCATCAATTTATGTTTATGTTTATGGTTTATCGTTATAATGATGTCGCATCGAAGAAGCCTGGTCTACAAAGGCTTTAGCCTCATGAATGATAAGCCCAAGGGTCCCGACCAATAGGCTTAATTGATCCTGCCATAAGGCTTAATGGTTCCGGAGTAAAACGACTTGTTTTGCCGGCGACCATCAAGTAGCCCGTTTCGGGGTGGCCAAGCCTTGTCACTTGCGCTGCCGTGCAGCCTTACGTTCCTCGGCCGTGACGGCTACTTCCTCCATAGTGGTGACTATGGGTGAGGTCTGCTCATCTGGCAGGTTGAGGGTATAGAGGGAGCCTTCGAGACGTCGCATGAGTCCCCGCTTCATTTTCTCGGGTGCAAAGACGAAGCCCTCGACTACGATTACGAGATTGCGGGTAGTGTCGACGCGTGAATGACTGACGAACGGCCCGCCCATTCCGTCGTTCTCCATATACCAGAGACCGCGTGCCTCCATAGCATACTGGTTGTGAACGACAATCGGCTTGACGGCGGTGCAGAGCGTGTCTGTGGCCATGTGCATCGAGGGAAGTGTACCTGGGATGTTCACGGCCATGACGCTGTCGCGCTTGGCAAGCACGTATTGTTTCGTGAAGGTTTGGGGGCCTTCGTAAGGATAGCTGTACATGCAGATATTGACCATGCCCGAAGCCCCGTTGGAGCTTGTCCAGAAGAAGTTATCCCCTTTCTTGTAACTTTTGATCTCGTCAGGGACGTGCAGCTCGCAGTCGAAGAGTTCCTTGGCTAGCTCGGCCGTTTTTTTCGAGTACTTATCCTTGAGTTCCTTTACGAGGCGATTCATCTCCATCTTCGTCAGAAAGTCTATGATGTCCTGCCCGTGGTCGAAGCAAAAGTCGGCAAACTCCTCTGGCGAAGGGCTTTGAATCGTCAGTACGATCTGACCTATAGAATATTTGTCACGCGTGAACTTCATCGACGTCTTCGTGTAAATCTGTTTGTTGATATCAACGAGGATGATGTTGCGGAAGATGTTGAGGATGTGGTCGAAGTGGTTGGGCTCGACGTGTGAAATATGAAACGAGCGCTCGGGCTGCGGCAGTCCAGGAATGTCGGTGTCGAGCACCGCAAAGAGGGCACGCCCCTGAGTGGCCTCCCAATCGCGGTCGGACATGACGACCATGACCTCATATGGCCGCCCGCTGGCTCGCGGCATCACAAATTCCTTCTTGCACGCTGCTAAAAGCAGTGTCGCAGTGAGTATGAGGAATATAGATTTCTTCATGATAGCACTTGTTTTTCTTTTGTATTCAATAATCCACACGCCGCGTCAATATCTTGCCCGCGTGAAGCACGGATGGTGCAACGGATGTTGCGATGCGACAGGTAGTCGCGGAATGCTGTCATTCGCGTAGCATCAGCCTCGTGGAAACGAGTCTCATCGGGCAGCGCATGCCAGCGGATTAGGTTAACCCGACACTCCAAGCCATCAAGCAACCTTACGAGTTCGCGAGCATAGCGATTGCTGTCGTTCTGCCCTCCAAAAACGATGTACTCAAACGAAAGGCGACGTTGCCCTGTCCAGTCGTACTGGCGCAGCAGGTCGAGCATCTCGCTGAGGGGGTAGCTGCGCTCGGCCGGCATGATGGCGGCGCGCTCCTCTGCGAAGGGGTTGTGCAGGCTTATAGCCAGGTGGCAAGGACTCTCGTCGAGGAACCGCTGCAGGCCCTTGCGCAAGCCGCACGTGGAAATGGTAATGCGGCGAGGGCTCCACGCCCAGCCATAGTTGGCCATGAGGTGACGCGTTGCCGTAAGCACGGCGTCGAGATTGTCGAGAGGTTCGCCCTGCCCCATGAAGACGATGTTTGTAAGGCGATTGCGCTCTGGCAGTGAGTAAATTTGGTTCAGAATGTCGCCCACGGTGAGCTGCCCCTCGAACCCCTGGCGACCCGTCATGCAGAACCTACAACCCATCTTACACCCTACCTGGCAGCTAACGCAGACAGTGCCGCGCTCGTCTTCGGGGATGAAGACGGTCTCTACGGTGTGCCCATCGTGTGTGGCAAAGAGGTATTTTGAGGTACCATCGGTGCTGTGTTGCACTGCAACAGGAGCCTCAAAGCCCACATCGTAGTGCTCTGCAAGTAGCTGACGTGCTGCCACGCTGATATTGCTCATACGTCGGATGTCGCCTTCGCCTTTCTGATAAATCCACTGCGCCAGTTGCTTGGCTGCAAAGGCTGGCATACCCAACTCCGCAACTACGGACTTGAGTTCCTCCACTGTCATACCAAGAAGTCGTGGTCTCATTTGAACATCGTCTGCCATATCTGATGCTACGTGGCGTTGTCTATCTCGCACGCGCGTACATTTAATAACTTAATTGCGGCGCAGCAGATACCATCGCCTGCGATGGAGCCTACTGCGCCGCAAAGTTACACAAAGCCGCGTGAACGACAAAGCATTTAATAAAAATTATGCCAAAATGGCAGATGTTTTAATCTCTTCCTCGACCAAACAGGCGTAATATGTAGAGGAAGAGGTTGATGAAGTCGAGATACAGTGACAGGGCACCGAGCACGGCCACGCGGCGCGGAGCGGCAGCATCTCCATAGACCTCTGCAGCCTCGCTCATGGCCTTGATACGTTGGGTGTCGTAGGCGGTGAGGCCCACGAAGATGAAGACGCCGATGTAAGTGATGATGGCATCGAAGGTTGAGTTGGCCCAGAAGATGTTGATGACCGATGCTATGATTAGGCCTATCAGAGCCATCAGCAGGATGCCGCCCAGATTGCTAAGATTGCGCTTGGTGGTATAACCGAATACGCTCATGGCGCCGAAGGTCAGGGCCGAGGCGGCGAAGGCCTGATAGATAGTGCCTGTGCTGTATGCGAAGAAAATACTGGAGAGTGTCAGGCCGTTGAGCACCGAGTAGAGCAAGAAGAGTGCGGTGGCCGTAGCAGGCGACAAGCGGTTGATGCCCCATGAGACGCCCATCACCAATGCCAGCTCAGCGATGCACAGCACCCAGATAGCAGCACGGTTGCCGTAGATGAGCTGCAGCATGGCAGGCGAACTGATGGTGAGATAGGCTGCGGCCGCCGTCAGCAGCAATGCGGCTGTCATCCACAGATAGACACGCGTCATAATACCAGAGAAACCGATACTGCGAGAAGTAGTGGTGCTCATTCCTTCGCCGCGGTCGTAGTGGTCTTGAATTTCAATGTAGTCTTTCATAATGATGTTACTTTTAAAAAAGAGGGCACGGACATCCGTGCCCTCTTATCACCTTGCAAGATGTATGCCAAGCGCTTATCACTGAGCTACACCTTTATGTATTTTATCACTTTTTTGGATGAACCTTCTTTGTTTTCTTGATTTTGTCCTTGTCGTACTTGTCCCACAGCTTCTTTTTAGCACAAAGGGCTTTCTGTTCCTCGGTGCTCTTGATGGCTGCAGCCTCAGCGGCGGCTTCAGCCTCGGGCGCTGCCCATGCAAACTGGAAGCCCTGCACCTTGTTCCAAGCTCCACGCGTAAAGTCGGGGAAGGCTACGCTAGCGCAGTTGTTGTCCATCGAGAGTGCGCCAAGCTCGGCCAGGCAGCACCATTCGGCGAGGTCGTAGACATCCATATCCAGAGGCAACCCGTTCTGCAGGCAGTAGACGAGGCGGGCATCCATGAAGAAGTCCATGCCGCCATGGCCGCCAACCTTCTGAGCCATCTCACCGTACTTCTTGATAATGGGGTGCGTGTACTTAGCCACGAGAGCATCGTGCTCAGCCTGGGGCAGGAAGCCGTGGCTCGAGAGGTCGTCAACCTTGGGAGCTACGCCACTGGCGCTGAGCTGGCTCTTGTCGAGGGCGAAATGCTGTTCAGGGTATTTGGTGGCATAACCTTTCGTACCGATGAGCTTGAAGAGGCGGTTGTAGGGCTGAGGATTCATGACGTTGTGCTGAATCTCTACGACTTTGCCCTCAGCTGTACGCATGAGGGTTGTCGTATGATCGCCATTGCGATAGTTGGCAGGACGCTTGCCAGTCTTTGCCTCAACGTAGTCTGGGCCGTGGACGGCCTTAGTGTCCATAGCGACAAGTGTAGTGAAGCGGTCGCCACGATGAATGTTCATCGTCAGTGCCACAGGGCCGAGACCGTGTGTGGCATAGACGTCGCCGCGGTTCTCCATATTGTACTTCATACGCCATCCAATCTTGTCGGGGTCGGAGCCATCGGGGTTCTTCCAGTAGTAGTCCCAGAAGTCGTCAAGGTTGTGGATATAAGCTCCCTCGCCGCGCAGAATCTCGCCGAAGACGCCGTGCTGCGCCATATTCATGGCGTTCAGCTCATACCAATCGTAGCAGCAGTTCTCGAGTATCATGCAATGCTTACGCGTGCGTTCACTGAGCTCGATGAGCTCCCAGCACTGGGCAAGGTTCATTGCCGACGGCACCTCAATGGCGGTGTGCTTGCCATTTTCGAGCGCGCATTTAGCTACGGGGAAATGATGATCCCAGTCGGTGGCTACATATACGATATCAACATCGGGGCGCTTGCAAACCTCCTCATAGCCTTTCTCGCCGCTGTAGATAGCGGCAGGCGGCAGGCCGGCCTCACGAAGATACTTCTGGCACGCCTCAGCGCGAGCCTCCTCATAGTCGCACAGCGCCACGATCTGAACACCGGGGATGTAAGTCCAACGGGCTACGGCGCCAGGGCCTCGCATGCCCAGTCCTACGAAGGCTACGCGGACTGTCTCGAGTTTAGGCGTAGTGAGTTGCAGGACATCAGTCTGCCCCGTAGGGCGGGCAGGGGTATTGATGACAATAGAGCCTTTTTCCCAGTGCCAATCCTTGTCAGTCACTGATAGCGACTGCGCACCTGCCGCAAGCGAGCAACAAGCTACAGATAATAACAATAGAATCTTCTTCATGATAAAAAAGTGTGTTAGTTTGAAAAAGTTGATTTATTTTGCTGCAAAGATAATAATAAAAGATTTAATTTGATTACCTTTGTCGCAGTTTTTTAATAAAAAGTTTCTCCCAATGGCTAAAATAAGCTGTTTCTTGCCCTTTGACAACAAAGAAGAAGGACGTTTTACTTTAGATTCTTTGCAGGCCGACCCTAATGTTGCGAGCGTGACGCTGATAGGCAGTCCCTTTCAGACGAAGACGCTGAGAGAAGTTTCAGACATGGCTGCGACCGAATATATCCTACTATATACCAAGAGCTTCGACTTGCAACTCGGCTTTCATGCGCTGACGCGCCTCGTGACAATTGCCGATGACACCGAGGCCACTATGGTGTATGCCGACCACCGCATACAGTTGCCTTCGGGCGAAGTGCAAGCACGGCCGCTCATCGACTACCAGGTAGGGTCAGTGCGCGATGACTTCGATTTCGGGTCGGTACTGCTCATGCGTACAGCCGACGTTAAGGCGTTCTTTGCCCAAGAACATCTGCGTGAATACCAGTACGCAGGACTGTATGACTTGCGGTTGTTCCTCTCGAGGCGCAAGCTGCCGGTGCACGTCAGCGAAACACTATATACAGAAGTGGAAACAGACACGCGCCTGTCTGGACAGAAGCAGTTCGATTACGTCGATCCACGCAACCGAGCTCGACAGATAGAGATGGAGCGCGTCTGCACCCGGCATCTCAAAGCGATAGGTGCCCTGCTGGCACCCGACGAGTTCGATGAGATAAAGTTCGACGAAGAGGACTTCCCCGTCGAGGCTTCAGTAGTCATTCCTGTACGCAACCGCGTCCGTACGATAGAGGATGCCATCCGCAGCGTACAAAGACAAGTGACGACATTCCCCTTCAACCTTATCGTGGTCGACAATCACAGCGATGACGGGACATCTGCTGTCATAGACAACTTAATGGAGAATGGGGAAAGGGAAAAGGGAAATAACGCCACTACTCCGGCTTCATCATCCTCGGTTCATTGTCCATTAATTCATTTAGTCCCGTCAAGGGACGACCTCGGCATCGGCGGCTGTTGGAATATGGCCGTGCATCATCCGCAGTGCGGACGATTCGTGGTGCAGCTCGACTCTGACGACCTCTACAGCGGCGCAGACACGCTGCAGCGCATCGTTAACGCCTTTCGCGAACAGCGGGCGGCAATGGTCATTGGCTCGTATAGGATGACTAACTTCCAGCTCGAGACGCTCCCGCCAGGCCTCATAGACCACCGCGAGTGGACTCCTCAGAACGGCCGCAACAACGCCCTGCGCATCAACGGGCTTGGAGCGCCGCGAGCATTCTATACGCCCATACTACGCAAGATACAGATTCCCAACACGAGCTACGGCGAGGACTACGCACTGGGCTTGATGATTGGACGACGCTATCGCATCGGACGCATCTTTGACGAGCTATATCTCTGCCGCCGATGGGAAGGCAACAGCGACGCGGCTCTGAGCATCGACAAGGTCAACAAGAACAACCTATATAAAGACCAATTGCGCACTACCGAGATCATGGCACGACAGGCTCTGAACCGCATATGGCGACGCGAGGTCACAGAGGATGAGGTAGAAAACTTCTTCGAGCAAGAGCTAAGCGGCTGGGAGCTTGCACGACAGCACTACAGCGACCTAAAGAGTCAGGTGCAGCAACGTGTGCTTTCGATGAGCGAACAGGAGACAACTGCCGATAAGGTAGCAAGCACAGCTTCCGATATTACGCTCACCGTTCAATGGAATCCGGCACGCATCGTCTCTACCGGAGCCAAGATAGATAAAGAAAGCATCGCCGCACGGCCCTGCTTCCTGTGCGACGAAAACCGACCCAAGGAACAGCACGCGCTGATGATAGAGCACCACTACCAAGTACTCGTCAACCCCTACCCTATACTGCCAAGGCATTTCACCATTCCGACACGACGCCATAAGCCGCAAGCCATTTGGGAACATTTCGGCACTATGCGCCACTTGGCCTGGACACTCTCAAAGAATATCATATTCTACAATGGACCACTCTGTGGTGCATCATGCCCTGACCATCTCCACCTGCAAGCTGGTTCGCGGGGCATCGTACCAATAGAGCGCGACTGGTGCATCTACGAAAACCAACTCGAGAAAGTATATCCCCTCACGGGAGGGGAGACACAAGAGATGGTCGACGCTGGCAACGTAAGCCAGCGGTGCGGCCTATTCCTGCTCAAGAACTACGTCTGCCCCGTTTTTGTCATACGCTCTATGCCCGAAGACACCTACAGCCTGTTATGCCAACGGCTCTACAAGGCACTGCCCGTGCCCGAGGGTGAAAGCGAGCCCCGCCTCAATGTCATATGCTGGCGTCAGGCTGGCGACGAGAGCCGCAGCGACGAAATCGTGACGCTGATCTTCCCTCGCAAGAAACACAGACCAGACTGCTATTGGAAAAATGGTAGTGAATCTCTGCTCGTCAGCCCCGGAGCACTCGACATGGGCGGACTTATTATCACCCCACGCAAAGAGGATTTCAGCAAGATTACACCTGAACGGGCTGCGGAGATATTAAAAGAGGTCACGATGACAGAGGAGGAACTGAAACCTGTCATTGAGGCTGTGACAGACAGGACGCTCAACAGCAACAACCCCAGTCTCACTCATCAGGGGCAGGAATCGTTCAACGGCACGCAGCAGCAACCACCTCAAGCAGGAGACGTAGCAGAGGGGACACTGTCTGTAGGCCTCCTCTCAGCCTCAGCCGTACGATTCAAGCTCAACGGCTCTTTCACTGCCAAGGGAAATACGCTCTCAGGCGAGCAAGAAGTGAAATACAGCGATGGAGGCTTGCGTTGGAATGGGCGTATCTACCGCCAGCTTACTTTCCGCCCTGCAAGCAAAGAGTCAAGCTTCACGATGGAAGATGTCGTGATTGGTAAAGACTTCCATTGGCAGCGCAGCGAACAGCAGACCTTCGCGGGTACACTAAGGCTGGTCGTCGACGAGGAAAATATTGTATGTATCAACGACATAGACGTCGAGCGATATCTCGAGAGTGTCATCAGCAGCGAAATGAATGCCACCTGCTCGCTTGAGTTTCTGAAAGCATCAGCCGTCATCAGTCGCAGCTGGCTCTATGCACAGATTGAGAAGCGGCAACGACTGGCTGAAGGTAACCAAGGTTTCTTCTCGTTCGTAAAGACCGACAACGAGCTCATCCGCTGGCACGACCGCGAAGACCACACTATCTTCGATGTCTGTGCCGACGACCACTGCCAGCGCTACCAAGGCATCACTCGAGCCACACGCCCTGAGGTTCACGCTGCTGTCGAAGCCACACGTGGGCAGGTGCTCACGTCGGAGGACCATGTGTGTGACGCTCGCTTCTCGAAGTGCTGCGGTGGCCAGACTGAGACGTTTGAGACCTGCTGGGAGAACGAGCATCGTCCCTACCTCGAGAGCGTCGACGACCCCTTCTGCAACACCACCGACGAACACATCATCCATCAAGTGCTCAACGACTATGACCGCGAGACACTCGACTTCTACCGCTGGACGGTAGCCCTCTCACAGAAGGAGGCACGCGAACTCATCGGCCAACACCTGAAGATGGACCTCGGCGACATCGTAGACCTCATCCCCGTGGAGCGTGGCCCTGGCTACCGCATCATCAAGTTGAAGATTGTGGGTACTGAGCGCACCTTCACCATCGGCAAGGAACTGGAGATCCGTCGAGCCCTTTCGCCCACGCACCTCAAGAGTGCAGCTTTCGACGTCGAGCGCGAAGGAATTGATGAGGACGGCTTGCCCGCTCGTTTTGTCCTGCATGGTCGTGGATGGGGACATGGCGTCGGACTCTGCCAGATTGGCGCTGCCGTGATGGGAGAACAGGGCTACACGTATGAACAAATCCTCAGCCATTACTACAAGAACGCTAACCTAACAAATATCTATTGAATATGAAAATCAGACTTTTACTTACTGTCTTACTGCCAATAGCCGTAGCAGCTCAGGACTTCACTCAGTACGTTGACCCACGCATCGGCACAGGCGACCATGGGCACGTGTTCATTGGTGCCAACGTGCCTTTCGGGATGGTCAATGCTGGTCCCACGCAGCTTGAAGAAGGCTGGGACTGGTGCTCGGGTTACCACGAGAGCGGCTCCAAGCTTATAGGCTTCGGACAACTCCATCTCAGCGGTACCGGCTGCTCAGACCTCGGCGATGTCACCATCCTGCCCGTCACAGGCGACGCTACCTACTCACGCGAAGGGCTGGCCACGCCCTATTGCCACGACAACGAAGATGTGTGCCCTGGCTACTACAGCGTGCTGCTCGGCACGGACAAGAAAGCCAACGACGCATCACAGTACATACGTACGGAAGTGACCGCAGCTGCACGCAATGCCATGTATCGCATCACCTTCCCCAAGGGAGCGCGGGTCAACGACCTTGTGGTGAACCTGAAAGATGCCGTCAGCGACATCATACGCCATTCCGACCTCAGCATGATCGGCGACAACCTGTGTGTAGGCTTCCGCAACAGCCACGGCTGGGCTGACGACCAGCATTGCTACTTCGGTATGCGCTTCTCTCGCCCCGTCAAGGAGATGACCAACCCTGCACAGCACTACTACCGGCTCAGCTTCGAACCCTCCGACGAGCCACTCATCGTGACCGTGGCCCTCAGCCCTGTCTCAGAGGCCAATGCGCTACATAATATGCTCCCCGCAGCAGCATCCTTCGACCAGACGCGCACGATGGCCCATAACAAATGGAACCAGCACCTCGGACTCATCAGCGCCACCTTCCTGAACGATTGCGACCGCCGCATCTTCTACACTGCCATGTACCACTTCATGGTAGCTCCACAGCTGTGGGACGATGCCAATGGCGACTGGCGCGGCGCCGACAACCGCGTCTACCGCACTGACCGTCCCTGGCCCGCGGTAGCACAGACGCCTCTTGACGAGCACCCTCACTACCTCACCACCCTATCGCTCTGGGACACCTATCGCGCAGCAGCACCCCTCTCCACCATCATCCTGCCCGAGATGATGCCCTCGATAGCCGAGACCTACCTCCGCATCTTCCGCGAGCAAGGCAAGCTGCCCGTGTGGCACCTGATGTCGCAGGAGACCAATTGCATGGTGGGATGCCCTGCCGTTCCCGTCCTCTCCGACTTGCTGCTGAAAGGCTACGTCCGCGACACCACCCTCGCCTGGCAAGCCATCTCGTCGAGTCTCCTCATGGACGAACGCGGCCTCGATGACATGAAGAAACTGGGCTACGTCGCCAACGACCACCACGGCGGTTCGCTCTCCATGACGCTCGAATACATGCTGGCCGATTGGGCTGCCGCACAGGCGGGCAAGGCCATCCTCGCCGCCAAGGGCGACAGGCCTGAGGTGAGCCGCGTCGTTGACTACTTGGACAAACGCTCGCACGGCTACACAGCGCTTTATGACAAGCGCGTGGGATTCCTGCGTTCCAGGAACTCCAACGGCGAGTTCAACCCTATCGACGGCTTCAACCCTGCCCATCAGACCAGCGACTACACCGAGGGCAATCCCTGGCAGTACCTATGGCTCGTGCCCCACGACGTCGACGGACTCATGCAGATGCTCGGAGGTCGTGACATCGCCGTGAAGCGCCTCGACAGCCTCTTCGTGGCCGACAGCCAGCTGAACGAGGACGCCAACCCTGACATCACAGGTCTCATCGGACAGTATGCCCACGGCAACGAGCCCAGCCACCACACGGCCTACCTCTTCGCCCTCATGGGACAGCCTCGCAAGACGGCGGCCATTGTCCGTCGCGTCATGCGCGAACTCTACACCGACCAGCCTGCAGGTCTCTGCGGCAACGAGGACGTAGGCCAGATGTCGGCCTGGTACATCCTTTCAGCCCTCGGTTTCTATCAGGTAGAGCCGTGCGGCGGACGCTATGTCATGGGCTCGCCGCTCGTCAAGGAAGCCGTGCTCAGAGTGGGCAATGGCAAGACCTTCACCATCCGCACACATGGCCTCAGCGAGAAAGCGTTCTACATCAAGAAAGCTGTGCTTAACGGCAAGCCCTTAGGCAACCCGAAGCAAGCGCTGATCCTCAACCACTCAGACATCGTCCGCGGCGGCACGCTTGACGTTTACATGGGCAAATAATCAACTAACTACTAACTACAAACTCACAGGAAGAGATATTCTTCACATTTAATGTACACACGCACACTTATGAGAAGACTTCTGTTGCTGGCCACGCTCGTTGTGGCCAGCAACCTCACATGGGCTCAGATTCCATCGGGCTACTACGACGGAGCTGAAGGCAAGACTGGACAGGACCTGAGAGCTGCCCTGCACAACATCATTAAAGGGCATACCGTCATCAGCTATGACGCGCTCGAAACCGCTTATTTCTATACCGACGCTTACCCCGATGGCACGCTCTGGGACATCTATTCCAACTACCATTGGACTTCCGGCAAGGTATGCGGAAACTACAAAGGAGAAGGCGACTGCTGGAACCGCGAGCACACTTGGCCTCAGAGCTGGTTTGTCAGTGGCACGCCTAAAAGCGACCTCTTCCATGTCCTGCCCACAGATGGCTACGTCAACAACCGCCGTTCGAACTACCCCTATGGCGAAGTAGGCAGCGCCACCTACACCTCCAAGAACGGCTCGAAACTCGGGACGTGCAAGACCAGTGGCTACAGCGGAACTGTCTTCGAGCCCATCGATGAGTACAAAGGCGACATCGCGCGCGGCCTCTTCTACATGAGCACACGCTACTACACCGAGGACAGCAGTTGGAGTTCGAGCGGAATGACCACCAAATGCGAGATCAAGGAATGGGCACTGAAGATGCTGTTGCAATGGCACAAGCAAGACCCCGTCAGCCAGAAGGAAATCGACCGCAACAACGTCATCTACGCAAGCTATCAGCACAACCGCAACCCCTTCATCGACCATCCCGAGTATGCCGAGATGATCTGGGACGAGAACTGGCAGGAGGGCACTTCGTACAACATCACAAGCGCCACCAACCTCAGCGGAGGCACCGTCTCGGCTCCCTACTCCGCCCTCGAAGGCGCCACCGTTTCCATCACGGCCACGCCCCAGGCGGGTTACAAAGTCACGGGCTACAGCGCCTGGAAGACGGACGACACACCCACGGCGGTCACCGTCTCTTCCAACGGCACCTTCACCATGCCCGCCTACCCCGTCACGGTCAGCGCAACCTTCGAACTCGACAACACTCAATACGCCATCGCGCTTGCCAACACCACCAACGGCACCATCAGCGCCAGCGCCACATCGGCTCTCTCGGGCACAACAATTACTCTCACCGCCACGCCCACTACGGGATACGAGCTTTATAACTTCTACGTCTACAAGACCGACGACATCAACACCGTCGTGTCCGTCACGGACAACTCGTTCGTGATGCCCTCCTACAACGTCACCGTCAGCGCAACCTTCGTCGAGGAAGGCAGTGCAGGCGGCACAGGCGACTTCGTCAAGGTGACCAGCGCACCTGCGGACTGGAGTGGCGAGTACCTGATTGTGTATGAAAGCGGCAAGGTGGCGTTCAACGGAGGGCTGACAGAACTTGATGCCACAAGCAACACCATCAACGTCTCCATCTCAGACAACACGATAGCTGCCACAGATGAGACTCTTGCCGCAACATTCACCATCGCGACAATGACTGGAGGCTACTCCATTCAGGCAAAGAGCGGCAAGTACATCGGACAGACGAGCGACAAAAACGGATTAACATCATCCGACAACCCATTACTCCACACGCTGGCACTCTCTGGCAGCAACGTAGACATCATCTGTTCAGGCAATAGCACACACCTGCGCTACAATGCTGATTCCGATCAGAACCGCTTCCGCTATTACAGATCCGCGACCTACAGCGGTCAGCAAGCCATCCAACTCTACAAGCGCTCCACCCCTGCTGCTCCTGCCGTGATGCACACCATCACCTTCCAGAACAACGATGGGCAGACGTACACGCAGGAAGTAGAGGAATTTGTGCCCACGCCGCTCATTCCCAACACCTTCACCCTCGAAGGCTATCAGTTCGATGGCTGGCAGGACAGTAATGGCACATTCTATGCCGACTGCGCTACAGTGACCGTGCTCGCCGACATCACACTCTACCCGCTGTGGGAGGAACTGTTCGACATCACACTCGTGCAGCCCACTCACGGCACCATCAGCGCCAGCGCCACAACTGCCACAGAAGAGACAATCATCGAACTCACTGCCACACCCGATGACGACTATCAGTTCCACCACTGGACCGTCACCAGCCAGGCGGGCAAGACCATAGAAGTCTACGACGACAAATTCGGCATGCCTGCAAGCGATGTCACCATCACGGCCACATTCGTCTACATGATACAGCCGTCAGGCGAAGCCTACTACGAACTCGTGACATCTGACAGCCAGCTCCAGGCTGGTAAGACCTACTTGATTGTAAACACGGCTTCCTCCAAGGCCCTCAGCAAGACGCAAAACTCCAATAACCGCGCTGCAGCCGACGTCGAAATCACGGACAACATCATTAAGGAGACTGGCGATGCCTGCGAGCTGACGTTGGGCGGCTCTTCTGGATCATGGACATTCTATGACTCCGGCCAAAGCGGTTACCTGTATGCGGCAAGCAGCAGCAACAACTATCTGCGCACGCAAGCTACGAACAACGCCAACGGCACGTGGAGCATCACTATCAACACCGACAGCACTGCCACCATCAAGGCACAAGGCAGCAACACGAGGAACCTACTAAGATACAACAATAATGCAACTGGCGGCAACCTCTTCTCCTGCTACTCCAGCGGCCAGCAAGACGTTAGTCTCTTCGTACGCGTGGAGCCTCAAGCCTTCATCCTCGGCGACATAAACCGCGACAACACGATTACGATTGCCGATATCACGGCCCTCGTCAACATCATTCTTGGCAAAGACGACGAGGAGCAGCTCTACAACCACGTGGCTGCCGACGTCAACAAGGACGGAGCTATCTCCATTGCCGACGTGACGGCGCTCGTGAACATAATCCTCGGAAAGGATTAGCACTAACAGCTGACAACTATCTCTCGCCTTTCAGAAGGGACTGAGTCTTGCACAAGACGCAGCCCCTTCTCTTTTTTTTACGACAAACGACTCGAATCAAAGACTCACACCTGATCCAGGAACTCCCTGATTTCCTGAAGTCTGCCTTCTGCGCAATCCCGGCCAAGTTCATAGGTCTGTTGCATACGTGTGCGGTTGTGTGAGATGTGGCCTATTGGCAATGTCTCGCTGGGGAATAGCAACAGAGCGTTGCCCGCGGCTTCTTGTTGAGCTATGTATCGAAGTTCTTCGTTGTACATCTCGTGGCGATGCAACCAGGCTTCGACGAGCGCAGGATAACGCCTCAGAGCGAAGCGTATGAAGCGCTGATGGCTCATGGCATGCTTCTCATAGCCAAGCGGTTGTGTCAGGACAACCACGTTGCTCCCGAAGCCTTGGCTTTGGAAATAGCTTAGTGGTATGGAGTCAGCGATACCGCCATCAAGAAGGCGCTGCCCGTTGATGTCAACGACGCGCGAGACGAGAGGCATCGACGAGGAGGCCAGGATCCAGTCATACATCTCATCGCTGAAGCGGTCGAAACGGCGGTATACAGCCTCTCCCGTGTCGACGTCAGTAGCCACGAGGTGAAACTCCATGGCGCTGCGGTCGAAGGCTTCGATATCGAAACGGTCGAGGCGCTCGGGCAAGGTCCGATAGGCGAAGCGTGGTCCGTAGATGCCACCCGTGGTCAGCAGCGAGAAGAGGCTGCAGTAGCGAGGGTCGTGAGCGTAGCGCAGGTTATAGCGCAACACACGCCCCTGTTGCCCGCTTTTGTAGTTGCAGCCGAAACAGGCTCCAGCGGAGACGCCTACGACACCGTCGAAAGTGACGCCGGACTCCATCAGTACGTCCATGACGCCGGCAGTGAACAGCCCTCGCAGCGCACCGCCTTCAAGCACTAATCCTTTTTTCATGTTTGTGTCGTGGTCGTATTTTGTGTTCTCGGAGGCTTACACCTTACGCACTGGGTCGCACGTAAGGCCGCAACCCAGTTTCTTGAAGATCTTGCGGTCGACCTCGCTGAGCATCACTGTGGCGTGCACCTGACAACCGTCGAGCTGCGGCAGGGTATCGAGGGCGCGACGGCAATTATCGTCGTGCTGCGACAGCACTGCCAACGCCACGAGCACCTCGTCGGTGTGCAGTCGCGGATTGTTGCCGTGGAGCATTGACGTCTTCATGTGCTGAATGGGCGTTATCATGTCCTGCGGGATGAGCTTCAGCGAGTGGTCGATGCCGGCCAGATACTTAGTGGCATTGAGCAGCAAGGCAGCACAAGGCCCTAGCAGTTCACTGGTGTCGGCCGTGATTATGGTGCCGTCCTCCAGCTCTATGGCTGCCGAGGGCGTGCCGCTCTGCAGGCGGCGTTCGTAGGCCGCCACCGTCGTCTGGCGGTTGGCAGTCGTCAGCTTCAACTGCTTCATCAGCAGCGCTATCTTGGTAACTTCCTCGTCGCCTTTGCGCCCGTCAAGCATCTGCCCCAAAGCGGTATAGTAGCGACGGATGATTTCCTGACGCGAAGCTTCGCAGCACACCTCGTCGTCAGAGATGCAGAAGCCCGCCATGTTAACACCCATATCCGTGGGTGACTTGTAAGGGCTCTCGCCATAAATCGACTCGAAAATGGCGTTCAGGACGGGGAAAATCTCAATATCTCGGTTGTAGTTGACCGTAGTCTTGCCGTAAGCCTCAAGGTGAAAATGGTCTATCATGTTCACGTCGTTGAGGTCAGCCGTGGCTGCCTCGTAAGCCACATTGACTGGATGCTTAAGGGGGATAGACCAGATTGGGAAAGTCTCAAATTTGGCATAGCCAGCCTTGACGCCACGACGATTCTCGCCCCAGAGCTGGCTCAGACATACGGCCATCTTGCCGCTGCCAGGTCCGGGAGCCGTCACTACAACCAGCGGACGCGTCGTTTCTACAAAATCGTTCTTGCCGAAGCCCTCGTCGGAGTCGATGAGCTCCACATTGGTAGGGTAGCCCTCGATTAAATAATGATAGTATACGCGCACACGCCCGAGACGCTCCAGCTGCTCGCGAAAGGCTACCGCCGAGGCTTGACCATTGAAATGAGTAATCACTACCGAGCTTACGAGCAAGCCTCGCTCCGTGAACACATCGCGCAGGCGTAGCACGTCCTGGTCGTAGGTGATGCCCAGATCACCACGAACCTTGTTGCGCTCAATATCCTCGGCTGAGATGACTATGACTATCTCAGCCTCATCCTTCAGCTGCATAAGCATGCGCAGTTTACTGTCTGGACGGAAACCGGGCAACACGCGGCTGGCGTGATAGTCGTCGAACAACTTTCCACCGAATTCCATATAGAGTTTGTCGCCAAACTGGGCGATGCGCTCTTTGATATGCTCCGACTGAATTCGGAGATATTTATCGTTGTCAAAACCTATCTTCATTGTATACGTACTTTTTAGAAGGAACTTAACATCAATTAAAAATCGCCACAAAAGTAATGTTTTCTGACCATCTTACAAAGAAAAAGCTTAGAAAAAACAGCCTCGGCAAGGGGTTTTTCCAAACTACGCTTCAGACAGCGCCATGATGAGGCCAATGAATCCGGACAAAAAGAGATAAGGGATTCTGACGAAAGACTTAAGGGGGCCACCCAAAAGGCTTTAGGAGGCCGAGCGCACGGGCCTGTCGCGGTCTGAAACAACAAAAGGGTCGCTTCACAGCGACCCTATTGCTTCAGTCTTTAGGTATTAGTCCGTTTAAGGTAAAAAGATTGTTTATTTCAGGATAACGGCCACAAAGATAATAACGAATGCAATATGTTGTAGCACAAAATTGTATGTTTTACAACATATTTTCGTTTTTCTTTTTTTCCAACAGCCCTTGTCAATCGTGGAAAGCGGCCATCAGAGTGATTGGCGAGCGCTCTATCCTGCCCACGATTAATCCCTCTGTCTCAGCCGATTGCAGCAGCTCTTCTGAAAATTGCGACGCTATGCCTCCGACAAAATTAACGGGCAAATCGTCTCTGCCGTATTTTTTTACGTTCCTACGGAAAAAACTGCGGAAACTGTCTATGATGAGCTCTTGAATGCAGTCTTCGGCACGATGTTCCACCAAGAATGGCACCAACGAAGCCAGGAAGCGGTTGGGCTGAGGCTGACGGTAGGCCTTATCGATGATATCTGTAGGCGAAAGAGCGAAACGCTCAAGCAACGAGGAGCGCAGTGCATCACCAAGCTCGCCTTTCAACGCATCGCTTACGAGACGTCGACCCAGCACGGCACCGCTGCCCTCATCACCCAAAATCCAGCCCAGTGGCGGAATATTGGCTATAATCTCATGCCCATCGTAAAGACATGAATTGGACCCCGTACCGAGGATGCAGGCTATGCCCTCGCTATGACCGCACAAAGCGCGGGCAGCGCCTAGCAAATCGCTCTCGACGACGATGGTACTGCCGGCAAAACTCAGACGCAGTGCATCCTCTACAGCTGACTTGAAAGGCTCTATGCAGCCTGCGCCATAAAAGAAAATATCCAGCTTGCTGCGCCACAGACTATGAGACAGGCTGTCTGACTCCACACTCAGATAACTCCCCAGTGTAGCGGCTACGCCACCAACGACGGTGCCTATCGTCGAGTCTGAATCGCGAACGGGGTTTATGCCTACAGTCTCTACGCGTATATCATCGTACCCGGCGCGCCGAAGCAGCCACGATGTTTTAGTGGAGCCGCTATCGGCCACCAAGGTCATCTTTCCTAACATTTGACTTTCTATTAATTAAAGGTGTATTCTATTAATTATGTTTTTTATTGTCATGGTGAAGCCCTGTTTTTATCTCGGCTGTTTTTTGTGCTAAAAAACAGTTCGACATAATTAAAAGAACCCACCTAAAAACAATTATTAGCCCTCAAAAATACAGAAAAGATTCCACTTACATTCATTTTTCATTCGAAAACAAACGCCCTTACGCGTATTTTCATTATTTTTGCCACCAAATATATAATAAGCTTTATGAGAACACTTATTTTCACCATTACACTTGCAGCTGTTGTCACGGCGGCAGCCGAACCTGTAATTAATGACAGCCGGCAGAGAGCGTCGGCAGATTCCATCATAGCGAACTATACCGATTCGCTCGCTGCCATAGTAAATGCATTCACCAACCCGTCTGCCCACAAGGTCACATTCTCGCCGTTCCTCTTCCCCCTGATTGGGCAAGGCACGCTCTACAACGCCGCATTGACACAGCAAATGGCACAACAACAGACAGCGGCACCCACTTCTAACCTGCCTTCGCTCGGTTCGAAGACCGACGAACAGCTACTTCTCGTAGAAGCCTCGAACAATGAGCTGGCACGTGCCTACACTTCGATGCCTCAATATTTCACGGCCACGCAGCAGCAACTGACCGAATCGGGGGGGCTGCGCAACGACATCGCCACACCTATCGTCGAGGAAGTCAAACTCGCACATAAGGTCGTGGAGGAAAAGCCGGACGTAGAAGTCGAAGCCGTAGAGCCGGAGGTCAAGAAGCCTAACTTCTGGACCTACAAGGGCAACGGTGGTATGCAGTTCACACAGAGCTACGTCTCGAAAAACTGGTATAAAGGCGGCCTCAACAGCTACACTATGCTCAGCATACTCAACATCGAAGCCAACTACAACAACCAACGTAAGGTGCAGCTGAACAACAAGCTCGAGGCACGGTTGGGCTTCCAGACTGCCGAGCACAACATACCCAAGTTTCGACCTACCGACAACCTCCTGCGCTTTACCTCAAACCTCGGCATCAAGGCTATCGGAAACTGGAACTACGCCGCACAGTTGCAGCTTCAGTCACAGCCTTACCGTGGATATCAAGGAGCCTCTAAGAAGGTAATATCAGACTTCCTTTCGCCCCTTTACGTACGCTCATCTATAGGTATGGACTACAACATCAAGAAGAAGCGCTTTGAAGGTACACTGAAGTTGGCACCGCTGTCATACGTCATCACCTACGTGCACGTCGACAGCCGCGTCACACGCTATGGCATTCACGAGGGACACAATTCCAAGCACGACTGGGGTCCCAACGTGCAGTTCACATTCAACTACAAGATGACAAAGGACATCTCATGGCAGTCGCGCCTCTATTGGTTCTCTAACTTCAACTCAACACTCATCGAAAACGAGCATACCCTGAACTTCACCATAAACAAATACCTCAGCGCAAAGATCTTCCTCTATCCCCGATTCGACGACACACGCTACTGGGGACTCGACTATGTCAAGGATGAAAACGGCAAGGCTACAGACAAATTGTCTGATGAGAGCGCCAAGCGTACACACTGGATGTTCCAGGAATACCTCTCGCTCGGACTCAACTACGATTTCTGATAACAATGGACATAAAATCAGCCGAATACTTAAAAAGCAGCGCTTTCATCCAACAATGTCCTGAGCACAAGGCTCCTGAGTACGCATTCATTGGACGCTCCAACGTGGGCAAGTCGAGCCTCATCAATATGCTCACGGGCAACAAGAAACTGGCAAAAACATCGGCAACGCCTGGCAAGACGCTGCTCATCAATCACTTCCAGATTAATGCCGGACAATGGTTTCTCGTAGATCTGCCAGGCTACGGATTCGCCAAGCGTAGCAGGACAGAACGACAGAAGCTCGAGAACATGATTTCAGGATACATCCTGCAACGGCAACAGCTGGCAAACCTCTTCGTTCTCATAGATTGCAGGCACGAACCACAGCAGATAGACCTCGAGTTCTTAGAGTGGCTCGGAGAAAGCGACATCCCCTTCAGCATCGTCTTCACCAAAGCCGACAAACTTGGCAAGATGGCTCTCGCAAAGAACATTGAAGCATACACCCAACGACTGGCTGAGGATTGGGAACCTCTGCCACCCTACTTCATAACATCGGCAGAGACACGCCAGGGACGTGATGAACTCCTCAGCTACATCGAGCAGATAAACGAAGAAATTTATAAGGCATAATCCTACCCTCGATGATTACTTTATAATTCATAATCAATTCGTATAATCACTAAATCACAATATGGATAAAAACACTGTAACAGGATTCATCCTCATGGCTCTCGTACTCATTCTTTTCTCATGGTACAGCCGGCCCTCTGAGGCACAACTCAAAGCCGCACGCGAGCGAGACTCCATAGCTGCTGCACAACAACTCGAAGCCGAAAAGGCTAAAGCAAACCAGAACATATCACTCAGCGATTCTCTCGCGAAAGCATCTGCCACCATCGACTCCACATCTGCGCTCTTCGCAGCTTCACAGGGTTCCGAACAACGCCTGACACTCGAGAACAACCTCGTCCGAGTAACCATAAACACACACGGAGGCGTCATCGAAGACGTTGAGCTAAAAAACTACAAAGACCAGCAGAAACAGAACATACACCTGCTGAACAAGGAAGACAGCCACATGGCCCTCGCATTGGCAGCCAAGCAAGAAAACATCGTCACCTCTGACCTCTACTTCCAGCCCCTCACCTCGGCCGGACTCCCCATTACCGCTGACACCAAGACCTCCCACGAGGCCTCCTCTGAAACCTCAGCCCCCACCTCAGAATATCCTGCCGCTGGGTCGGGTACCGCGCATATTTGCACGGACAACCCCCTCATCCTCCGCCTCCCTCTCGCCACCGGCTCCCTCGACATAGAATACACCCTACGCCCAGAGGCCTACATGGTCGACATGGTTATACGCGCCAACGGAATCGCAAACCTCTTCGCGCCATCCTTGAGGACTCTCGACATCGAGTGGACCGACCGTGCACGCCAGCTCGAGAAAGGCTTTGACTTTGAGCAGCGCTACGCCTGCATACGCTACCACCGCACCGATGGCAAGACCAAGAACCTCAGCGAGACAGCCGACAAGGAGAAGGATATTGAAGAAACCCTCGACTGGGTAGCTTTCAAGAACCAGTTCTTCTCCGCCGTACTCATAAGCCAGCAACAGTTCAACAATGCTAACTTCAAATCTCAAGTCTACAAGAAAGGACGGGGCTACCTCAAGAACTACGAGGCTACCATGCAGACGGCCTTCGACCCCACGGGAGCACAGCCCACACAGCTCCAACTCTATGTAGGTCCCAACGACTTCCACGCGCTTAAGGCTCACAACAAACTCAGCCTCAACGCCGACAAGGACCTCGAGCTCGAAGACCTCGTCTATCTCGGATGGCCCATCGTTCGTTGGATCAACCGCTGGTTCATCATATATATCTTCGACTGGCTCAAAGGTTTCGGACTACACATGGGACTCGTGCTACTCCTTCTCACCATCATCGTCAAGGCTATCGTATATCCGGCCACCAAGAAGAGCTACCTCGCCAGTGCACGTATGCGAGTCCTTAAACCCAAGATGGACGCTCTCAACGCGAAGTACCCCAAACAGGAAGACGCCATGAAGAAGCAGCAGGAGATGATGCAGCTCTACTCCCAATACGGCGTATCTCCTATGGGCGGTTGCCTGCCAATGCTCATACAGATGCCTATCTGGATTGCCCTCTTCAACTTCGTACCCAACGCCATCGAACTTCGCGGACAGAGTTTCCTCTGGGCCGACGACCTCTCGGCCTACGATGACGTCATCCGTTGGGGCAAGGACATATGGCTCATCGGAGACCACCTCAGCATCTTCTGTGTCCTCTTCTGCGTCATGCAGATTGCCAACACCTGGATCTCAATGAAGCAACAGCAGAACACCGTTATGTCGCCCGAGCAAGAGCAGTCCATGAAGATGATGCGCTGGATGATGTACTTCATGCCCATCATGTTCTTCTTCATGTTCAACACCTACAGTTCCGGACTTAACTACTATTACTTCCTATCTGGTCTTACCAGCATACTCATCATGTGGTTCTTACGCAAAACCACAGATGATGACAAACTGCTAGCACAGATGGAAGCCTATAAGGCACAAAACGCACATAACCCCAAGAAACAATCAGGCATGGCCGCACGATTAGAAGCCCTACAACGCATGGCCGAAGAGCAGCAGCGCCAGCAACAGAAGAAATAAGCCTCCCCTGATAGTGCCTCAACAAGCCTTCCCGATAGCGCCCTGCAGTTTTGCTGAAGAAGCCTAAAGCCCCCCTATAGTGCCCTGCAGTTTTGCTGCAGGGTCCCTCTTCAGGGCTCATCCCCCTCATTTGCGTTTGGCGTTTCACCCGACGAGTCATTCCCTTCCTTCCTCATCTCCCTCCAACAATGAAAACAACATTGAAAATCCTCTCCGCCTCCGCCATCCTGGCCACCGTCGCCCCCCTCACCTCCTGTACCGTAGACGTCGATGACAATATCATCACGCGCAGCGACATCACCCTCGCCTCCGACACCCTCACCCCAGAAGCACTCTGGGCCATGGGACGCATCGGCAGCTACGCCACCTCGCCCGACGGCAAGCACGTCTGCTACCAAGTCACCTACTACAGCGTCGAGGAGGACCGCAGCAACACCCTCCTCTACGTCCAGGAAATCCCAGCCTCTACGACAGCGCCCAACGACTCTGTCTCCCTGGCCCCCTCCCTCCTCGGCCTCGGCTCTTCCCCCGTATGGCTCGCCGACGACAAACTCGCCTTCGCCAGCAAGGGCGAGATATGGACCATGTCAGCCAGCGGCAAGGCACGTAAGCAGCTCACCCACACCGACGGCGCTGTCGAAGGTTTCCTCTTCTCGCCTGATCAGAAGCGCGTCATCCTCATCAAATCCCTGCCCTTCCACGACATCATCAAGGAGCGCCCCGCCGACCTGCCAAAGAGCACCGGCCGCGTAATCACCGACCTCATGTATCGCCACTGGGATCACTATGTCGAGAGCATCCCGCATCCATTCGTCCTCGACCTCGAGACTGGCGAAGAGTTCGACATTCTCGAAGGCCAACCCTTCGAATGCCCCATGGAACCTTTCGGCGGTATCGAGCAGCTCGCTTGGAGCCCCGACAGCAAGCACATCGCCTACACCTGCCGCACCAAGACAGGATTAGCCATGAGCATCAGCACCGACTCCGACATCTTCCTCTTCGACGTCGCATCGCGCAAAGCCAAGAACCTCTGCAAGCCCGAAGGCTACATCGAGCCGCAGATTGAGCCCTCCAAGACCATGAAGTACCAAGAGGTCAATGCCGAAGCTAACTTAGCCAACAATCCCGGCTACGACCAGAACCCCAAGTTCTCGCCCAACGGACGCTACATCGCATGGCTCTCTATGGAACGCAACGGCTATGAGGCCGACCGCCAGCGAATCTGCGTACTTGACCTACAAAGCAATGAGAAACGATATGTAACCGAATCATTCGACTCCAATGTCGATGATTTTGTATGGGCAGACGACAGCCACACATTATATTATATAGGTGTCTGGCACGCCACCGTCAACCTCTACCGCACAAACCTCGAAGGCGATGTCGCACAGCTCACCAACGACCAAGCCGACTGGGGCGCCCTCCAATTGTTAAATGGTAAATCTGAAAATTGTAAATCCGCCCGCCTCCTCATGGAGCGCCACGACTACTTCCACCCCGCCGACCTCTACATAGTGACAGTGCTCGACGATTCTGGCGCCGAGGAAGTCCGCTTAACACACGAGAACGACCACATCCTCTCGCAGCTCGCCCCCGGCTCCTCCGAGCCACGCTGGTGCAAGACCACCGACGGTCAGGACCTCCTCTACTGGGTCATTAAGCCCCCTCATTTCGACCCCGCCAAGAAGTACCCCACCCTCCTCTTCTGCGAAGGCGGTCCGCAGTCGCCCGTCTCGCAGTTCTGGAGCTACCGCTGGAACTTCTACATCATGGCCTCTCAGGGCTACGTCATCATCGCCCCCAATCGCCGCGGACTACCCGGGTTCGGACAGGAATGGCTTGAAGAAATCTCAGGCGACTGGACTGGCCAGTGCATGCGCGACTACCTCTCCGCCATCGACGACGCTTGCGACTCGCTGCCCTACGTCGACCGTGACCGCCTAGGTGCCGTCGGCGCCTCATTCGGAGGCTTCAGCGTCTACTACCTCGCAGGTCACCACGACAAGCGCTTCAAGTGCTTCATCGCCCACGACGGAGCCTTCAACCTCGAAGCCATGTACACTGAGACCGAGGAGAACTGGTTCTCCAACTGGGAATACGACGATGCCTACTGGAACCGCGACCGCACCGCCAATGCCGACCACACCTATCGCAACTCACCCCACCTCTTCGTCGACAAGTGGGACACCCCCATCCTCTGTATCCATGGCGAGAAAGACTACCGCATCAACGCCACTCAGGGCATGAGCGCCTTCAACGCCGCACGTATGCGAGGCATCGAGGCCGAACTTCTCCTCTACCCTGACGAGAACCACTGGGTACTCCATCCCCAGAACGGCATCCTCTGGCAGCGCACCTACTTCAACTGGCTCGCCCGCTGGCTGAAGTAATGATACCACATCCTACCTTCTTACCATGAGAACGAATTATACGCGCTCGACCGAGCGCGTATAATTCGTAGATACACAAAGTCTCGCAACAAGCTCTGATATAATCATTTAGAGGTCCATTGCCCAAGAAATGGACCAAGTGGACGACATGGACAGACAAATGGATTGGGCTAACCAAACCTTTTGATGCATTTTTAAGTTTTAGCGGACAGCAATAATTTTCAATTGGTCAACGGTTACGTGTTTGCGGAAGAACTATGTGGTGTCCACTCCCAGTACTTCGAGCTCTCCATGCATGACTGTCGTCTCAGGTCTGGGGATAAACCAGGCAGTCGTCAGCAACGCAACCACCATGATGGCTATCAAGGTGATGCACCAGCGGAAGATCCTGTTTGGCGTCTGCCCCATCAGCATCTCCACTTCCTCGCTGCGTTCCCGCAGCCCTTTAAGCTCAGTCTTCATCTTAGTCTCACAATTTCACGATTTTACAAGTTCATGATTTCACGGCTTGTCATTTATCATTCGTCACTCTTCATTTATCATTTGTCATTCATCAATCATCACTCCCCATTACCCCCTGGCACCCTTCCAATACATCACGCCACGTAGCCTCGAAATCACCAGTATACCACGGATCAGCCACCTCGCCTGGCCGTGACGTAAACTCCATCAGCAAATGCATCTTACCCTGAGGATCGCCCCCACAAATGCGATGCATATTACGTAAGTTCCATTCATCCATACCAATGATGAGGTCAAAGCGCTCGTAGTCGGAGCGAGTCATCTGACGGGCTCTCTTACCGCCACAGCTGATGCCATGTTCTGCCAACTTCCTACGGGCCGGAGGATAGACGCCATTCCCAATCTCCTCTGTCGACGTAGCAGCCGACTCTATATAAAACTCCGACTCACGGCCGGCCTTGGCAACCAGATATTTCATTACGAACTCAGCCATCGGACTACGGCAAATATTTCCGTGACATACAAATAATATACTTCTCATAAGTTTAAAAAAAAGATTATTGGTGTCTGCTAAAAGTAAGGTCCCTATTCGCTACCCTTCAGCTGTTCGAGCAACCGAACTAAATCATCGAGGCGGCGAGAACGAGCAGGGCTGTGATGATGGTTTTCTTTTGCATTATAGTTCTTGCAGGTTAAGTAACCTTTATTTTCACTTTTCACTCCACACGGCTGACCTCGAAGTCGGTGGCGGAGAACCACTGTCCGAGCCAGGTCTTGCCGGTGAAAGCGTTGTCGGAGGTGAGGCCGTAGCGGATGACGGTGGGAGCAGTGATGCGGATAGGCTCGAAGGCGATGCGGTTCCAGCCGAAGCCTTTATGGTCGTTGGCCTCAACCAATTCGCATTGCTGATTGCCGTAAGCGACAGAGTCCGATGGAATTGGAACGTCCTTGTGGTAATGTACGAACTTGTCGGCCTCCACCCAGATGTCACCTCCCGTGTTGCCTGTGGCAGGAATCTCCACGAACTGAGGCTTCTGATTGCCAATGATGGCATAGATGCAAGCTCCGGTGCTGTTGGCACGGGCTGCACACGTGAGGCGATAAGTTCCGGGGTAGAGGGTGTCAGTCCGCTCTACGCGGTAGCGCTGGCGGTGGTTGTCATCGTAGCAATCAAGGTAACGGACATCATCGTCGCCCGACAGATGCTCGCCATAAGCAGTGAAGCGGTCATTACAGCCCTCGCCATTCATAACCTTCCAACCATTGGCTTGCAGGAATACCCATTCATGGTGCTGGACATAGATGCCATCGTGCGTGTTCTCGACACGCTCACGTGCATCGTGTTTTTGCCACTCTTGCCTATTATACTCCTCCGACGCCTTGATGAGTTTTGGGAAGCCATAACCTATAGCAGCGCCTGCCACAGCCAGTCCGGCAATCCACATCACGAGCAAGGCGATGCGCTGACGATAGGGCATGGAGGGCATCTGCTTGAACTCGTTCAAGACGCTGTGGATGAGAGCGTAGGCCGTGATGGCAAGGACGATTCCTGCAGCTATCACGAAGATGTAGAAAGGAACAGTCAACGAAGGGACCAGCGCTGCAAATTCCTCTGTCCGGAAGAAGCTGTCGCCTTCCTTTAGAAAATCAAAAGGATTCACAGCAAAAGCCGTCAGGCAGACAATGCCGATGAGGCACATGGCAGCAAGGAAGCCCCCGAAAGCATAGATGCACCAACGGAAGAGGGTCGAGATGACTGTCCACAGGGCTACGAAGAAGCCGCCGATGCAACCAAGGCAACCAGAGGGGCCGCGATGCTTGACCTCACCCCCACCCCCTCCTCGGGGATGGGTGTGATTACAATTGTCTCCAGCACCCCCTTTATCCTCTGATGTATATGCTCCCCTCTCCTTGGGAGTGGGGTCGGAGGTGAGACTTATCTCCTCCGCCAGATTCTGCGGATTCACCTCCTTACCTTTCATGCGCAACCGGTCCTCGGGTGTCTCGGCCACAGGCATCAGCACGGCAAGGAGGACGTAGGCGATGAGGAGGGCGATGCCCCAGAAATAGATGCGGAAATAGAGGTATTGATGAGGCAGGAACCACAGGAAGTTGTACGACGAGCCGGTAAACGACAGCAGCACAATAGCGGCATAGCCTAAGCGCCACCACAGCACGTCGCCACCAAAGCAAGCAGCGAAGCCGGAGAGCACGCCCATCAGCTTCTTGTCATCGAGGTTGCGGTAGAGGCGCTTAGAGGTGGCCCCCTCTGCGGCCCCCGAGGGGGCTCCTGTTCCATTGTTGGCAGAAGACGAAGCATCCGTAGCCCCCTCGGGGGCTGAAGAGGGGGCCTCATCTCCTTCCATCTCTTCCGGCCTCCCAATCCGATGGATGACCTCGCGCACGTGATCTATAGTTATTGCCTCGACACCCTGTGCTTTCAGTTCATCGAAGAGCTCGGCGATGCGCGCTTCCAGGTCCTCGGCTATCTCCTCGCCGCCCTCACGCGTACGGAAATAGTTACGGAGCGACTGCTCGTAGGTGGCAAGCATCTCATAGGCATCCTCGTCGATGGCAAAGAGGCGCCCACAAAGGTTGATGGTAATATTCTTTTTCATTTCTTCAAATAATTAACGGTGTTAGAAATTTCGCCCCACGCCTTGTCGAGTTCATCGAGAAACTGCTGTCCGAGCGGGGTCAGTTCATAGTACTTGCGGGGCGGCCCTTGGGTGCTCTCCTGCCATTCATAGGCGAGCAGGCCGTCCTTCTTCAGACGCGTCAGCAGCGGGTACAGCGTACCTTCGACCACCAGCAGCTCAGCTTCTTTCAGCTGCTGAATGATGTCGGAGGCGTAAGCTGGTTGCCGCTTCAGCAGCAACAGGATGCAGTACTCCAGCATCCCCTTGCGCATCTGGGACTTGGCATTTGTTACGTCAACCATAGATTCAATGAATACGGAATACAAAATATAAAATATGAAGAGGCAGATGCCCACCTTAATTCATCTATATCTTATATTTTGTATCTTGTATTTTACATTTTATATTTTACATTTCTCATTCTTGTGGCATGATGAGCCACAGAACCAAGTAGATGAGGCCGCCACAGAACATGGTGCTGACGGTCAGCAGCACCCATACGAGACGCAGTATGTCTGCATCCCAACCAAAGTGCTCGGCCATGCCGCCACAAATGCCGGCAACCCATTTGTTGTAACGTGAACGTGTCAGTCTTCCTTGTGCCATAATCAATTTGGGTTTTGATGTTTTACGATACACGTCCTCACAGCCTCAGGCGTCCCCTACTCCATGAGCACGTTTGCTTAAGCGGGAACAAAGGTAGGCCAAATATTAGTACCTTGCAATACATAGTACTTTAAAAGCACAAAGAAATAACGTTATTTAACTAAATAAGCCTACTTTAAGAAGTCCCACAGGGACGAAAGGATTGAACCAAGAACCATTCATACTGAACCCTGCGCTCGCCTTTGCCGCTTTGCTTTGCGAAGAACCAGCCACCGTAACCAGCCACCGTTCCCGTCGCATAGCGACGGGCCTCTTCAATGAACCAAGAACCACTCATCCAGCGGAACCAAAAATTAAGTTGATAAAATCATTCATCCTGTCACTTTTCTGGCCCTTTTTCCGTGATATTTTTTAAAAAACTTGCTTTCGGCCTTATTTTAAGGTGGGTTGGAGTTCATCCGACCTTTTCTCGCCATGGCAGAATTGATGCGAGCATCATTCTGCTCACTTGGCTTAACGAAAACGTTCTATTCATTATGTCGAGCTGTTTTTTTGAATTTATTTCTGTGTCAGTTTGTAAGTTAAAGAGAGAGCATAGCAGGCTATGTGACAGATGATACTTGACATCACGACCGTAAATTAGCGGGCTGGAAGTTCCTGGCATTCCTGAATCTTGCAAGTTTTCCTTCTTCTCCTTGATGTTTTGAGAGTTAAAAATGAGACTTTCCCATTGTTTTTTTTATGAAAAAGTATCTACTTTGTGGATTTTATTGTATTTTTGCAGCTACAGTCGACTCTACTGATGCACTTTGACAGAAAACTGGAGCAAACGGAACTTTCTCTATTTGGTGGCAGCACGTATCAAGTGAAGCATTAGCCCTTCATGCTACGCAACAAAAGATATACGTTGTACATCTCCCTGTTCCCCTCTTTGCATTAGGACGTTATCCTAAGTTCATCTACATTAAAAGGTTATAGAACATGAAGAAGTTCATATTTGGTGTGATAGCCATTATCTTGACAGGCATTGTTGTCGTATCTCTACCCAAGCCAGGAATAGAGAAAGATAGACACTTGGCAGATGCTGACGAAGAAGCCCTTGAAGGTGACGATGGCTTCTATATTGGGACGCTGTCAGATAATGACATCTATTTCAAGGCAGACACAGTGCTGCCCGACAATCCTGTTGTAAACGATATGATGGATGTAGCTAACGGCTATGCTATCTTGTGGGCTGCATATTGTGATGCAGAGTTGTGGTTTAGGTTTGGTATGGTCGTAAATTATGAGATTGGGCAATTGAAGTCTGGCACGATTAAAAACGCTGATATTCGCTTGGCAGCAGAGCAATACGTAAGAAAAATTGTGTCGCTCATGCCTGTTGATACTGCCAATAAATATGAAACGGACTCTCTACGATGGAATCAAGTATGGGATGCCTATCAATCTTTTGGCGACAAACTATCGAACCAATTCTCGTTGAACCACTATGGACAGATTACTGCGACGGACGTTCAGAAATATATGGATATAGAGCAGTTCATCCCTAACTATGACTCCATCTATTACTTACGAAAGCTGCAGACGGAAGAGAATGAGCGCTATCTGAAATTGATGGCAGAACAGACAGAAAGTTTCGACCGAGAATGTCTATACACGGTGGAATACGCTCACCAAAGAAGACACGAGGAACCTCATGCGGCTGTCCCAATGTTAGAAGCACTGATGAAATCTGGTAAGTTCTCACGCTATCTGCATGAGGTCTGGCGTACATGGCGTGTTCTGAGACAGCTGGCTGAAAGTCCGTCCAGCGATGGTATGATTCTAAATTTAGAGTATAACCAAATGCGTTACCGCTGCCTGAACACCATCCTAAAGCAAATCGTCAAGAATCCCAAGGACATTTATGCTATCAATGATTTCTGTTTCTTGGCTACTTACAACAACATAACCCGCTATTGCGCATTCAGGTCTGGCAACTCTGCCCCCTTAGAATACATGAAGCTGTTTCCAGAGGTGTTTGAGGATGCTCTTGAAGGTGATGAAGACGCTGATAAAACGCAAAGTTAGAATTTGTGAGTAGCATTTTCGTTTCAGGTCTTTATTGCAACCGTGCACCAGAATCCACTATATTTTTTATTGGTGCATAGATGAACATCAATCATTATATTCTCTCATCGCCGCGCATGGCATATCATTTAGTAAACGGCGCGACATATAATATATATATATATATATATGTACGCGCGCGTAAGTCTATACGCATCCTCCACAAACTACTCCTCCCCCATAAACTTCGTGAAAATAAATTCGTGTAATTCGTGTAATTCGTGTTCGTATTAAATAGAGTTTGCAGCCGTATTCAACCAGGTGCATAGCCGTATTCAACCGGGTGCATAGCCGCATTCAACCGGGTGTATGGCCGTTTTCAACCAGATTCGTGGCTATATTCCAATAAAATCTCAGTCTTTTCGCAAAAAAGTTGCCAAAACGTTTGGCGGTTTCGCGAAGTTGCCGTACCTTT
>CAJOLI010000005.1 GCA_905235285.1 uncultured Bacteroidaceae bacterium | reverse complement strand
CGCCTCGGGATTCATCGGACAGTATGCCCATGGCAACGAGCCCAGCCACCACACCGTCTACCTCTATAACTTCGCCCACCGCCCCGAGCGCACACAGGAACTGGTGGAACAGGTGCGGTCCACCTTCTACAACGCCACCGCCTGCGGATATGCCGGTAACGACGACTGCGGACAGATGTCGGCATGGTACATCTTCTCGGCCTTAGGCTTTTATCCTTTCAACGCCGGCGCGGCCGAATACGTCATCGGCACCCCCCTCTTCACGAGAGCCACGCTACACCTAGCCGGTGGAAAAGATTTCACTATCACAGCCAAGAACAAGACACCCACAAGCGCATCCACGTGAAGAGCGTGAAGCTGAACGGCAAGGCGGTGACCGACTGGAAACTCTCTCACCGACAGATTGTGGAGGGCGGAACGCTGGAGTTCGTATTGAAATAGAGCCAAAGCATCCAACGTTTTTGTTAAGCCAAATGAGCAGAATGATGCTCGCATCAATTCTGCCATGGCGAGAAAGGCTACGGGTTCTTCGAAGTATCGAAGCGACCAAAGGTCGAGCGGGCGGGCTCTGCTCGGGAATGAAGGTCGGATGAAATCCAAGTTTTTTCTAAATTTGCGCCAAGATTGGGCTTACGCATGACATCAACCACGGCTATTTGGCCGTCGACTTCTTCTTCGTGCTCTCGGGCTTCGTCATCGGCTATGCTTACGTTGATAGATGGGACAAGATGACGACGTGGAGTTTCGTGAAGCGTCGTTTCATTCGCCTGCATCCCATGCTCATCATGGGAACGCTCCAAATTAATATACACCCATACACCCATTTGTATTTAATATTATCTAAGGAATTTACATTAATGATTCTGGGGGTATTCTGGGTGTATATTAAATGGTTTTTTGATGAATAATAGCGCTAATATATGGGTACAAATTTGAAAGTTTGGGAAATGCCTCTTCATCTGCACCCTTACGGGAGGGGTAACCACACCCTTTAGGGAGGGTTTGCCTCACCCTTACGGGAGGGGTAGCGGTGAGGGGCAATGATTAGAGAACGGCCTTGTCGGTGCTACACTTTTCAACGTATTGTCAAAGTGTAGCATCAAAAAGTGTAGCGCATTCTAATGGTTAGTGCTCGTCATTCATAATCTCAGTTGCTTACGGAAAGGGTGTTGCCAAAAGAGTTGAAATTGGCTCTGTAGCGGTAGAGGGCTCGGCCGGCGTCGCCTTTGGCCACGATGCCTTGGTTGTTGAGGTCGTAGGTGCGGCTGCAGCGGCTGCAATAAGCCATTCCGCCGGCCTGCAGTTGCAGGTTGCGCGTGGTAGAGAAATCATCGTAGCAGGGACAGGCGAGGTCGAAAGCTACGACGCGTGCGACGTCGGCGCCGGGCTCGGGGATATTGGGTCGCCCCAGGATGAGGCCGCTGAGTCCGAGGGCTGGATGCACGCGCGTGTCGACAGCTGTAAGCGGGCGCGTCGTCGTCGATTTCAGTCCGCTGAACAGGAAGTTGTTGCCGTCGAGGCGGACGGTGCAGAACTCACCGAAGCCGCCGAGTGCGGCGTTGAGCTCAGGCACGGTGTTGGTGTAGGTGAATGTGAAGTTGACGCGGGCGCCGGTGTAGTAGGTGCTGTCGGCTTTCTGGCAAGAGAAGAGGGAGAGGGTAAATATAAAATATAAAATATAAAATATAAGATACGACAAGGCTCGCTTGGGCGAAGAATGGCCTCTTACTACAGATGGCACACAGAACTTATATTTCATATCTTCTATTTTATATTTCATTGGTCAATTTCTTCTCGGCCTCCTCGGCACGCTCGAAATGGAAGTCGGTGAGCAGGCGATCCATTAGGACTTTGACCTCGGCATTACAGAGGTTGCCGATGCTGCCGGCGTGTGTGTGGTGAATCTGCTTGACGGGTTCGAAGCGTCCGGCTTCGATGTCGAGGCCTACTTTCCGGTAAGCGTCGCGGAAGGGCATTCCATTGGCAGCCAGGCGGTTGACCTCCTCAACAGAGAACATGAGGTCGTAGCGCGGGTCATCGAGGATGTGTTCGTTCACGCGCACGCGTTCGATAATGTATATTGCCATGCGCAGGCAGTCCTTGAGCTCTTCGAAGGCAGGCAGGAATACTTCTTTCGTTATTTGCAGGTCGCGGAAATACCCCGACGGCAGATTGTTGGTTATGAGCGTGAGTTGTGTTGGCAGGCCTTGCAGTTTATTGCATTTGGCTCGCGTGAGCTCGAAGACGTCGGGGTTCTTCTTGTGCGGCATGATGCTGGAGCCCGTGGTGCAGTCGTCGGGCAGTTTCAGGAAGGCGAAGTTCTGCGAGCTAAACATACAGGCATCGAATGCGAGCTTCGAGAGGGTGCCTGCCACGGATGCGAGTGCGAAGGCTACATTGCGCTCCATCTTGCCGCGACCCATCTGGGCATAGACTACGTTGTAGGCCATCGACTCGAAGCCTAAGAGCCGTGTTGTCATCTCGCGGTCGAGAGGGAACGACGAGCCGTAGCCGGCAGCGGAACCTAAAGGATTGCGGTCGACCATGCGGTAGGCAGCCTGCAGGAAGAGTATGTCGTCTGTAAGGCTCTCGGCGTAGGCGCCGAACCAGAGACCGAAGCTTGAGGGCATAGCTACCTGCAGGTGTGTGTAGCCCGGCATGAGCACATCTTTGTAGCGCTCGCTCTGTGCCTGCAGCTCGGTGAAAAGCTGACTGACGAGCGCGACTACTTCGCGCAGCTGGCGGCGCGTCCACAGCTTAAGGTCGAGCAGCACCTGGTCGTTGCGCGAACGCCCGCTATGGATTTTCTTGCCTACGTCGCCGAGGCGGCGCGTCAGCAGCAGTTCCACCTGCGAGTGTACGTCTTCGACGCCCTCTTCAATTTCGAATCGCCCGGCGCGTATGTCAGCAAGGATGTTGCGCATCTCGGCGAGCAATGCCTGCAACTCTTCAGCCTTGATGAGGCCAATGGTCTCGAGCATGGTGGTGTGAGCCATGGAGCCGAGCACATCGCTCTCGGCCAGGAAGAGGTCGAACTCGCGGTCGCGTCCCACGGTGAAATGCTCTATCTCAGCCGTGGCCGTGACGTTCTTTTCCCAAAGTTTGCTTGCCATTTCTTTTTTTCTTATCTAATCTAATCACATTCCGTAAGGAATCATTGCCAGCATGTCGGCCAGTTTCTCGATGCCCTCCTGTAGCGGCTTCTTAGCCATCTGCTTGATGAAGAAGTTGAGGTCGGCCCCCACGGTGCACTTCATCTTGCTCTCATAGGGTGAGGTGGGCAGCAGTTGTATCCAAAGGTTTGCGGCCATGGGAGCGCCCTGCACCTCGAACTTCACGCACTTGGGCTCATCGCGCTCTACGATGCGCAATGCGATGCTGCCCAGCGGCGTGTCGGGGATGGTGATGGCATCTTGAGTAAGCTCCAGTTTTGAAGCCAGCTCGACAATCTTGTCTATCTTGTCCTCAGGAACTTGCCCCGAGGCGCGCAGACGGTTGATGAAGTCGGGGTCTGCTGCGCGCTGCTTTAAGGCCTCGAGGTTGCTCAGGTCTGCCAGTTTGGCAAAGATAGAAGCCTGCGGGTAGTGGACCTGCTTGATATTACTTTCGAATGTTGTCATTTCAATACTACTTTAAAAAACACTTACCCTTGCCACTGCGACGGATTCTTCCGCCACTCTTCGAGCAGGGCTACGTCTTCTTTCTTGATATATCCTATGCGCAGAGCTTCTGTCACGACATCGCCGTAATTGGTGAGCGTCACCAACTCTACGCCGGCATCGGCAAAGGCCTTCTTGGCGACGTCAAAGCCATAAGTGTAGGAAGCCACCATGCCTATGACTTCGCAGGCACCGAGCCGGAGGGCCTCGACGGCTTTGAGGCTGCTGCCGCCGGTAGAGATAAGATCTTCTACGACGACGACTTTCATGCCGGGCTTCAGTTCGCCTTCGATGAGGTTTTCCAATCCGTGATCCTTAGGTTTAGAGCGGACATACACGAATGGCAGCGAGAGGGCGTCGGCGACGAGAGCACCTTGGGGAATGGCACCCGTGGCTACGCCGGCAATAGCGTCGGCCTCAGGGAAGCGTTCCATGATGATGCGTGCGAGCTCTATCTTTACGAAGGTGCGCAACTCAGGGTAGGAGAGCGTCTTGCGGTTGTCGCAATAGATGGGTGACTTCCATCCGCTGGCCCATGTGAAAGGGTTTGTGGGTTGGAGCTTGATGGCCTTGACCTTAAGCAGCTTGGCTGCAAAAATCTGTTCTAATGTCTTCATTGCTATATCACTTTTATGCTTTAATGCTTTATTACGTTTATGAATTATGGTCTCTTGAGTATGGCCTGCTTCTCGGCTGCAAAGGTAAGACAATTTTGTCAGACGCAGAGACTTTTAAATCATAAAAACTCAAAAAAACATGAAAAAATAAGCTTTCGACAAAGCCAAGGGAACTCGGCTTTCCTACCTTGCAGGGGCGTGTAAAAAATACGTACAAAAAAACGCAGCTCTTCTCACGAAGAACTGCGTCCTAGCTATGAACAAATCTTTCTGTTGAATCTCTCAGAATAACTCTTTAGATACACATAAGGATGAAATGTGTCTCTTTGCTTTTTCTACCGCATCACTGCGACAGTTGTGCCTGTGTTATTCTGTCGGAGCCCTCTTGGAGGAGAGGGCAATCCTGCAATCAACTTACCTTAACTAACTTACCTAAAGTCGAGTAGCCGTTGCTACTCTTTGGATGAAAACCTTTAAAACTAACCTAATACCATGAAAAACCGTATGTTGATGTGCCTCTCGCGAGGCCTTGTCATCTCTTTGACGCTGCAAAGGTAGAGTTTTTTGGTGTCACGCCAACGTTTTTGCTGCTCCTTTAATTATATTTTTTCTTTTTTATTGACATATATCAAATAGATAAATACTATAGACGCTGTTTCTCTCACAAATCATAAGTCCGGCACCCGTTTCTGCTTTCACATTGAAACAGGTGCCGGACTTCTGCTTATGGTTGAATCCTATAGTTCTGCTTCTATGGCTTTAGTTAGATCGGGGATCTGTTCGCCACGGGCTTTGAGTTCCGAGCCTCGCCCTACGATGAAGAAGGCTGGCAGGCTGTTTACGCCGTAGAGTTGCACTATATCGTTGGCTATCCCTTCGGCACAGAAGACGCATACCCATGGCAGTTTCTCGCACATCGTCTTCCAATAGTGTTCGTCGGCATCGAGCGAGACCTGCATTATCTCGAGCCCGCGGCTGTGGTATTTAGCGTATAGTTCGCGCAGGAGTATGATGCGTTGCTGACTCTGCGGCAAGCTGTAGGCCGTGAAGTCGAGCAGCACGACGTTATCATGAAGGTCGGTGAGGCGGCGTTCGCGTCCGCTGATGTCGGGAAATCCGAAGTCGATGACTCCTACTTCGTGTACCTTCTCGCTGTCGAGATCCAGTTGTATAGGCCGGCTGGGTCTTGTGTTCTTCAGTCCGCGTATGGCTATGTTGCGCAGGTTCTCGGTGCGTTGCGCAGCAGGGTAGAGCTGGTCCCACTGTGTTGCTACGGCTGCGAAATACTGTACATCGTTTTTGTCGCGTTCGGGATCGAAGAGCATCTGCGAGCCTACGGTCTGGAACAGAGCATAGTAAGCTGCTGCCGAGGCGGGGTTGGTCAGGATGTAGTCGCGCTTGAGCGTTGTCTTATACTCGTCGACAAGGGCTTGGAGCCGCTCGCTCTTCTCGAGGTTCGAGAGGCTGTTGTCAGCCAGCAGGCGGTGGAATTGCTGCTGCAGCTGGATGTTGAGCAGCGAGATGGTCTTCATAGTTCGTGAGGCCTCGTTGCCCTGGATGTCGTAGTCGGTGGCCATACGCGCGAAAGGGGCCTTAATTATGATGGCCTCAGTGGAGTCATGTGCGAAGTTTATGACCTGCTGCGCTATTCGTAGGCGGTAGAATTCGGGCGAGGCGGTGGAGTCCTGCGGAGGGAGGGGCACGTTGAAGTCGAAGGTGCCGTCGGCCTTGAGGCGCACGGAGTCGAGGGCCTGAGGGCCTGTCAGCGTCATGGCCTCGACGATGAGGGTGGAGTCCTCTGCATCGCTGATAGAGCCGCTGACGCTGAAGGTAGGTCTGCTGTCGGCGCATGAGATGAGTGAGAGGAACAGCCATGCTACGAGCAGCACCACGAGGGCCATGGCTACGATGCCGCGCATGATGTTTTGATTCGTACGTTGTGCTTTACGTCGTTTCATTGTTGTTGAGCGTTATTGATAATTTCTATTGTCCGGTTGAGAGCCTTGTCGTAAGTGAGTGTATGACGTAGTGCGCCTTTCTGGTAGTAGTAGCGGCTCACAATTTCCGTCTCCAGGTATGGCTGTATGTGCTGACGGAAGCGCTGCAAGTCAGCAGCCAGGTCGTTGGTCTTGAGCTTGGCTTCGAGAGCATCAAACTCCTCGCGCGTCTCATCATCGTAGCCTTCAAAGCGTGCCAGCTGACGCAGCTGTTTGAGAGCCGTAGCTGTGCGTCCGTTGTAGGTGAAACTGCTGCCTTGTATAACCTCGGCAAATGCGTCCCATTCGTCGTCGGTGAGCTTGTAGTCAGCAGCAGATGCTATCTGCGGATGCTGCTGAACGTAGCCGGTGACGAAGTCGAAGAAGGGGTCTGAGGCCGTCAGGTCGTAGACCATCGACGGCACCGAGTCTACGGCCAGCACGGAGTCGGGCTGTATGCCTCCTCCGTCGCGCACGGGCCGCCCCAGCCTGGTGTAAAAGACGTGTGTGAGGCTGTCGGGAAGTGTCGTGGCAGCACCGTCGGCCGTGCGGTGGCGATAGTCATAGGCCTGAATGCAACGCCCCGAGGGTATATAGTAGCGCGCGGTTGTTATTTTGAGTTGTCCGCGGTAGGGCAGCTCGCGGATGCCCTGGACGAGGCCTTTGCCATAGCTGCGCTGCCCTATGATGAGTGCGCGGTCGAGGTCTTGAAGCGCTCCGGCCACGATTTCTGATGCCGAGGCAGTGTTGGAGTTTATCATCACAGCCACCGGCATCACCGTGTCAAGGGGTTCGGCAGGCGTTAGATAGTCGTGGCAGGTCGAGGGCAGCTTGCCCTTGGTCTTCACGACGAGGCTGCCGCGCGGCACGAACATACCCACAATCTCCACAGCCTCGCTGACCGACCCTCCACCATTGTCGCGCAGGTCGAAGATGAGCCGTTGCATTCCCTGCTGCTTCATATCGAGTATAGCATGGCGCACCTCACGCGAACATTTGTCGGTGAACTCTGAGAGGTATAGGTAGCCAATGTGGTTGTCAGCGTCGACGATGCCGTACCATGGCAGGCAGGGCAGCTGCACCTGCCGGCGTGTAATCTTGAAGGCGCGCGGTCGTTTCTCTGAGGGGCGCTGTACGCGCAGCTCAAAGGTGGTGCCGGGCTCTCCGCGCAGCGTCTTGCTCACGCGTGATATTTCCCAGCCTTCAACGTCGCGGCCGTCAATGGTCAGGATGACGTCGCCGGCCCGTACGCCGGCCTCCTGTGCCGGTTGCCCCTCGTAAGGCTCTTCGATGATGGCCCGTTTCGAGTCCTTGGGCAGGCGGATGAGGGCACCTATGCCGGCGTAGCGCCCGGTGGCCATCATGCGCAGCTCCTCTTGATCCTCGTCGGGATAGTACTTCGTGTAGGGGTCTATCTCCGAGAGCATACCGTTGATGGCCCATTCCACGGCGGTGTCTGCCGAGAGCGAGTCGACGTAGTACATATCGAGCTGGCGGTAGATATCAGCAAAAATGTCGAGGTTGCGCGAGATGTCGAAACCCGTCTGCTGGCGTTGCTGTGCGGCTGCCGGCAGCCCTGCGATGCCCACGGCTATGCCTGCAATCAGAAGTATTGTCTTTAAGTTATGGTTCATACACATTAAATATATATAAGCAGTTGTTTAGTCAGCTATTGCTTGGCGAATGCGCTCGGCCGGGAGCTCGGTGCCATAGACTTGGATTACCTCACTGGCGAGGCGGTTGCCTAAATCGAGACATCGCTCGAGCGATGCTCCGCATACTCTTCCGTGGAGGAAGCCAGCCGCGAAGAAGTCGCCAGCGGCCGTGGTGTCTGTGGGCGTGAGCCGACGGCCAGCCACTGCGGCCTGTTCGCCGCCGCGCATTCCCAAGGCCCCGCGTGCTCCTATCTTGACAACCGCGGTGTCTGCAGCTGCAGCGAGCAGGCGCAGCGCTACTTCAGGGTCGCGCTGCCGGCTGAAGGCAGCTGCCTCCTCTTCGTTGGCGAAGACGATGTCGACATAGTCGCGAACCAGCGTAGTAATGAAGTCGTGGTCGGCTTCTACGATGTTCCACGAGGCCAGGTCGTAACTTACGGCAAGCCCGGCTTCGCGTGCTATGGTAAGGATGTCGAGGATAAGGTCATGGTCTTGTACGAGATATCCTTCGACGTGCAGGATCTCAGCCTCGGGGTTGTCTGCAATCATCGCCTTGAGGCCTTCTGCCCTGACGTGTGCGGCCGCTCCGAGGTAGGTGGCGAAGGTCCGTTCGCCGTCGGGCGTGATGAACGTCGTGGCAATACCTGTAGCTTGTGTGGGCAACCGGCGCAGTACGGCACGTGTGCCTCGCGCCTTCATCTGCTCAGCAAAGAACAGTCCCATATCATCATCACCCACAGCTCCCACGAAGCCCGTGGCGTCACCCATCACAGAGAGGGCATGAATGGTGTTTGAGGCGCTGCCGCCAGTGGCGCATGTACTGTTGAGAGCCCCCACGATTTCGCGAATCCGCGCCAATCCGTCCTCGTCGATGAGCGTCATTCCACCCTTGGGCAGACATAGTTCTTGCAGCAACTTTTCGTCGTCGAGATGCACTAATATGTCGACTAAAGCATTGCCAATTCCTATTATTTTTGCCATATTCTTGAAAATTTTCTGCAAAAGTATTGTTTATTTTTGAGAAAAGCACTACTTTTGCCCCGCAATTCCGAGAAATAGGTGTAAAAAATCTCATAACACATCTTCGGTAAGCAGTCGCTAAGCGGCGCCAAGTAGGTAAAATGCTTCAGTAGCTCAGTTGGTTAGAGCACCTGACTGTTAATCAGGGGGTCGTTGGTTCAAGCCCATCCTGAAGCGCCATATTCTCGGAAGTTCCTGCTTCAGTAGCTCAGTTGGTTAGAGCACCTGACTGTTAATCAGGGGGTCGTTGGTTCAAGCCCATCCTGAAGCGCAAGGGCGTTGGTCCGCAAGTCTCTTCGGAGGTTGCGGACTTTTTCGTAGTATTATCCAGCTCTGTTTTCAATTTCTCATTTCTCATTTCACCTCCTCTCAATGACATTCTCAGACCTCGGCCTCTGCCAGCCGCTCATGCAGGCCATAACCGAACTTGGCTTTGAGACGCCAATGCCAGTTCAGGAAGCCGTGATTCCCCACCAACTCGAGAGTAATCAGGACCTCGTAGCCCTGGCACAGACGGGCACTGGCAAGACGGCGGCCTACGGCTTGCCTCTGCTGCAGAGATTCATGTCTCGTTCCGGCGCTACGACTGACCAAGGCGACCTCTCGGCAGTCCGACAGCCTTCGGCCGTTATTCTCTCTCCTACGCGCGAGCTATGCCTCCAGATTGCCGACGACCTCAACAGCTTCGCCAAATATATGTCTGACGTGCGCATCCTGGCTGTCTATGGCGGCACGGATTTCATGCCTCAGCTGCGCGCTCTGCGTCAGGGCGTCGACATCATCGTTGCCACTCCGGGCCGACTGATAGACCTGATGCAACGCGGCGCCGCGGTGCTCGAAGCCGTGGGCACCGTCATCCTCGATGAGGCAGACGAGATGCTCTCTATGGGATTCTCTGAGAGTATCGATGCCATACTTGAGGGCGTGCCCGCCGACCACACCACGCTACTCTTCTCCGCCACTATGAGTAGCGAGATAGAGCGCATAGCCCAGCACTATCTCCACGATGCCCGCCAGATAGTCGTGGGCAGCCGTAACGAAGGTGCTGAGAATGTCAACCATATATATTATATGGTGCACGCGCGAGACAAATACCTCGCACTGAAGCGCGTAGTGGACTACTACCCGAAGATATATGCTATCATTTTCTGTCGGACACGGCTTGAGACACAGGAGATAGCCGACAAGCTCATTCAGGATGGCTACAACGCCGATGCCCTCCACGGCGACCTCTCGCAGCAGCAGCGCGACCTGACGATGCAGCGCTTCCGGCAACACCGTATTCAGCTGCTCGTGGCCACTGATGTGGCAGCGCGAGGTCTCGATGTAGATGACCTCACGCACGTCATCAACTACGGGATGCCCGAGGACATTGAGAACTATACACACCGCAGCGGACGCACAGGACGTGCCGGCAAGAAAGGTACCAGCATTTGCATTGTACACAGCCGCGAGCGAGGACGCATCCGCGACATAGAGCGTACTATCAAGAAGGATTTCGTGCGTGGTACCCTGCCCTCGCCTAAGGAAATCTGCTCTAAACAGCTGTGGAAAGTCATCGACGACATCGAGCGCGTAGAGGTCGACGAGGAAGAGATTGCAGACTTCCTGCCCGAAGTGCGCCGCAAACTGGAATGGCTCGACAAAGACGACCTGCTGCGCCGCATCGTAAGCCGCGAGTTTAGCCGCTTCCTGCGCTACTATGCCAATGCGCCCGAGATAGAGGAGGTCGCAGATGAGAAGAGCCGGGGCAAAGGCAAAGTGAAGACAGGCGAAGGTGGCCGTCGCCGTGCCGAGGGCGATCATAGTCCTGAGGAGGGCTTCACACGCATCTTCATCACCCTGGGCAAAGTCGACGGCTTCTACGCCCGCGAACTCATAGGACTTGTCAACAACCGGTGTCCCGGACCGAAGATTGAGATGGGGCGCATCGACCTGCGACCTACCTTCTCGTTCTTTGAGGTGCCTGAAGGAGAGGTTGCGCGCGTCTTCAAGGGTCTCAAAGGATTCACTTTCAAGGGACGTCGCGTAGGCATCGACATCGCCGACGAGGCCTCCGACGGCAATCGTGCCAACGAGCGGCCAGCGAGCAAGGGCGACAAGGGCCATAAGTCTAAGGCTCAGAAGCGTTTCGAAAAGAGCTTCGAGGCTGGGCATAAGAAGAAAAAAGGTGATAAGAAGTCGAAAAAGAGCAAGAAATAGAAAGAAAAACGCTCACAGAAGAAAGATTTTCTGCTATTCATTTTTCTCTTTTCGCTTTTATTGCTACCTTTGCGCCCGCTATTGTGCAACACGATAGCTGCATTCGAGGGTGGGTGCACGACGATTGATGACGACGGCTCTCCACCTAAAGGATGTAATTTTCAAACCTCAATTCATCAAACTATTATGTATTTAGATTCAGCTAAGAAGGCCGAACTCTTCGAACAGTTCGGCGGCGGCGCCACCAACACGGGCAGCGCCGAGAGCCAGATTGCACTCTTCAGCTTCCGCATTGCTCACCTGACTGAGCACATGAAGCAAAACCGCAAGGACCACAGCACCGAGCGCGCCCTCACGGGTCTCGTAGGTAAGCGTCGTGCCCTGCTCAACTACCTGAAGAAGCGCGACATCACACGCTATCGTGCTATCGTCAAGGCTCTGGGTCTGCGTAAGTAAGGCGCAGCCTCTTCGCGACAATCCACAGCTGCGCTGCCCAATCAGGTGGCGCAGTTTTTTTTTACACAACGAATATTCTGTTCTTATGAAGTACTTGAAAAGCCTGTTACCGGACTTCGCAGCCATACTCTTCTTCGTGGCTCTCTCCTTCGCTTATTTCATAAATCCCGTGAGCGACGGGCTGGTGCTGACAGGGCACGACCACAGCGGCGGCGCCGGCGCTGCCTCAGAGATGGAGGCCTACCGCAAGAGTCACAACGGCGTACGCACGCGCTGGACCAACACCCTCTTCTCGGGAATGCCTACATACCAGATGGCGCCATCCTATCCGTCGACCGAGAAGCTGCAGAAGGTGGAGCAAGTCTATAAGCTCTTCCTGCCTGACTACGTCGTACTGGTGTTCATAATGTTGCTCGGCTTCTACATCATGCTCCGAGCCTTCGACTTCAAGGTCTGGATGGCAGCCCTGGGTGCGGTCGTATGGGCCTTCTCGAGCTATTACTTCATTATAATAGGCGCCGGCCATATTTGGAAATTCTACACCCTGGCCTACATACCGCCAACGATAGCCGGCATGGTGCTCTGCTACCGCGGACGTTATGGGTGGGGCCTACTGCTGACGGCCGTCTTCATGGCTCTCCAGATTCTGTCTAACCATGTGCAGATGAGCTACTACTTCGCCTTTGTCATCGCACTGATGGCACTGGCTTTCCTCTTTGAAATGGCGGATGACGAAGCTCGCCTCGCTCAGGATGAGGAATTTAATTCAGCGCCACCTCGCGAAGGACAGACTCATACGTCATCCGTTACTCGGCATTCGTCATTCATCAAATGGCTCAAAGGCACCGCCACCTTCGCCCTCGGCTGCCTCATTGGCATTGCCATCAACGCTTCCAACCTCTTCCACACGTGGGAATATTCCAAGGAATCCATGCGCGGCAAGAGCGAGCTGACGCAGGCCACCAAAGATCCTGCCAACCAGACCTCCAGCGGCCTCGAGCGCGACTACATCACGGCGTGGAGCTATGGCATCGGCGAGACTTGGTCGTTGCTCATTCCCAACGTCAAGGGCGGAGCTTCGCAACCTCTCACGCAGAGCAAGACAGCCATGCAAAAGGCCGACCCAACCTATATGCCCGTCTATCAGAGCCTCGGACAATACTGGGGCGAGCAGCCCGGCACAAGCGGACCCGTCTACGTCGGGGCATTCGTCTTATTCCTTTTCATTCTCGGTCTTTTCATAGTCAAAGGATCGATGAAATGGGCTCTTTTGATTGCAACCCTGCTCAGTATAACCCTCGCATGGGGCAAGAATTTCATGCCGTGGACCGACCTTTGGCTCGACTACGTGCCGATGTACGACAAGTTCCGCACCGTAGCGTCAATACTCGTTATAGCTGAGTTCACCATACCCCTGCTCGCTATGATGGCACTGCGCGAACTCTTCATGATGATGAATGACGAATCAAGTTCTGCCCAGACCCCGGGAACGCTATCAGCCGATTCTCGTCAGTCATTGATGAAGAAAGGCCTTGTAGCCCTATTGCTGACGGCCGGACCATGCCTCCTCTTCTGGCTGATGCCTGACGTCTTCTTCGGTAACTACGTAAGTTCGAGCGAGTCGCAGATGCTTACTTCGGCAGCCCAACAGGGCTACATCCCGCAGGAGATGCTGGCGCCCATCATGGCCAACCTGAACAGTATGCGCCGCGCCGTCTTCACGGCAGACGCCGGGCGCTCACTTGTCATTATCCTCGTGGGCTGTGCCGTCCTGCTGACCTTCTATTTCAAGAAAATCAAGGGCTGGATGGCTGTAGCGTGTCTCATCGTGCTCTGCACGGCAGATATGTGGGATGTCAACAAGCGCTACCTCAACGACTCGATGTTCTCTGCTCCTCAGCCTCCACAAGAGTTCTTCCAGAAGACTGCCACAGACGAGGCCATACTCGAGGACACAGACCCATACTATCGCGTGGCTAACCTCGCGGTGTCAACCTTCAACGACAACACCACCAGCTACTGGCACAAGAGCATCGGAGGATACCACGCTGCCAAACTACGCCGATACCAGGAACTCATCGAGGCGTATATCCAGCCAGAGCTCATCGCACTCCACATGGCTGCTGCCGACGCAGGCGGCGATCTCGCACAGGTCAACGGCGACTCGCTGTTCCCTGTGCTGAACATGCTGAACATGAAATACGCCATCATGCCCCTGCAAGGTGGACAGACCGCACCGCTGCAGAATCCGTGGGCCATGGGCAACGCCTGGCTGGTGGACAACGTGCTCCTCGCTGATAATGCCGACGAGGAGCTGGCCGAACTCGCTGCCATCAACCCACGCACCACAGCCATCGTCGACCGCCGCTTCGTCGACCGCATGCCCGCCGGACTCATCAGCGCAGGAGGCACGGCTATAGCTACAGCTACAACTGACTCTCTGGATGCTGCACCGACTCTTCGTCTGACGGCCTACGAGGCCAATGCCCTCACTTTCGAAGCAGATATCCCCGAGGAGCGACTCGCCGTATTCTCCGATATCTACTATCCCGGATGGCAATGCACCATCGACGGGCAGTTGACAGACATCCTGAGAGCAAACTATGTCCTGAGAGCCGCAGTCATACCTGCTGGCAAGCATGTCATTGAATTCCGATTCAACCCGCAGAGCCTACGCACTTCCGAGGCCATAGCCAACGGAGCACTCATAGCCCTTGCCGTCCTCTTCCTCGCACTCCTCGGCTGGGGACTCTGGCGGCAAAGAACACCAAAAGCAGAAGCAAATGAATAACTTTCGCTGGGTTCTGAATTCCATTGGTTTTCAGGACGCTAACGCCGGCTGCAGGCCGACCAATACATCACAATGAAAGTTGAAATGACAAAAATGAAGAGGTCAACCAATAAAATCAAGCTTAGTTTCGACAGACTCCTCTCGAAGAGTCTACTGGAGCAGTTCGCCATCCTAGGCATCGTCCTTGTTGTCGTTTTCCTGCTTTCATGGCTTTTCCTTCATCTGTCAGGGTGCAGGTGGGAAGATTTCTGCAATCAGAGGCATCTACCTGAATGGCTGCTGCCGCTCTACCTCCTGATTGATACCAATGCCCTTAATAATTTATATACACACGACGGCGTCCACGGATGGGCACTAATAGTCAGTAGTATCATTTATGTGATAGGCCTCTTCATTTTTAATGGTATGATCATATCCGTCTTGACCAATGCTTTAGAGCGCCGCGTAGAGAAGCATCGTGAAGGTCACATTCATTACCTCCGCTCTGGCCACCACGTCATTATGGGCTATGATGACATGGTGCCGTCCATCATTTCCAACATCTTTAAGGATGAAAGTGCTTACGTACTACTTCTGAGCTCGATGCATCCAGCAGAACTGCGAGAGAAACTTCTGAAATCGTTCAGCCGAAAGCAGATGGATCATCTCATTATCAACTACGGCCATCGCACGTCCGTAGATACATACAAAAATCTACATCTTGAATCAGCAGAACAGATTTTTATTGTCGGGAGTCTCTCTCGTCCGGCTCACGATGCCATCAATGTTGAATGCATCGACAGAATTTGTCGCTACCTGAAGCAGTTAAGCGCTACGGCTCGGCCTCGTCGTATCACATGTGTCTTCAAAGACCTCGACACCTATGCAGCGTTCAAGACATCTGAGATTTTCGGACAAGTGAGAGAACTCGGCATGGAATTCATTCCATATAATTCCCACACCGGCTGGGCAAAACAATTATTTATCAAGCGCAAATACCGAGGCTTCGACAACTCTGGCAGCCCAGAGCAGACGTACGACTATCCTGCAGTATACGGCGAAAAAGGCATTACGCCAGACGATAAGAAATACGTCCACCTCGTCTTCGTCGGCACTACCAATCTGGCCGTAGCCGTAGCCATGGAAGCGGCTCATCTGCTACATTTCCCGAATGCCGACAAGGCCCGCACGCGCATAACCTTCATCGACATCAATGCCGATAAGGAAAAGGACGAATTCACGACCCGCAACCGCCATTTCTTTGAGGTTCAGCCATATAGCTACCTCGATCTCTCTGACGACACGATTCCCAGACGCACACAGATAGTCCGTCCTACCAACCTACCAGCTTCCGAAATCAATTTCCTCGACGTGGAGTTCGAATTTATCAAAGGTAACGTCTTCTCGCGGAGAGTGCAGGACGAGATAAGCCGTTGGGCTTCGCTTCACGGCAAGGAGCAACAACTCTCCATCTTCCTCGCCCTGGCCGACCAGCGCCAAAACTTCGTTATGGGAATGAATATGCCCGATGAAGTCTACGACAATGAAGTGCCCATCTTCATTCGCCAGGACCGCTCCGATAATTTCGTCACTAACCTGCGCGCTGCCGACCATCGCGAAGTGCCGGAAAAGATGAATTATTCTACCGTCACCGACGAAGGAAGCCTCAAGCAAACAAAGCGCCAAGCCCGCTACGCCAACATCTATCCTTTCGGGATGAATGCCTCGGCCTATAGCGAAGACGAACAATCGCTCCAGCGCGCCAAACTCATCAACTATCTTTATGCCACCATGCCATCCGCCAACAAGTTTCAGGAAATTTTTGCATTGGATGCGATGCCTGAAGACAAGTTGTGGGCCGAGGCCGACAAAGAATGGCGGAAGCTCTCCGTGGCCAATAAGTGGTCGAACCTATACAATGCATACACCATGCAAATCAAGCTCGCCTCGCTGCGTGCTATGCGAGGACGTCCGCACGATGACAGGAGCCTCGACACAAGTCCGCTTGAAGATAACGAAACAGAGACAATGGCCCGCATCGAACACAACCGCTGGAACGTGGAGAAGCTGCTGATGGGATTCAGGAAGCCTCGCAGCAACGAAGACAAATACGCCCACAGCGATTATGCCGACGAGCTGGCAAACAACAAGCTCCTTTTCATCCACCACGATATTCGCCCATTCGACGAGCTCGACGACATCCAAGAACTCGACAAGGAGTTATCGCGGTATATCCCATGGATAATGAAGATGACGGAGAAGTAAATGACCGACCACAAAATCATACAACGACTGATTACACGGGACCTGTCCGCGATGACACCCTCAAAATCCACCCCGATCTATGGCGATGAATACAACATCAATAAGCAATGAAATACGATATCTTCATCAGCTACAGGAGACAAAACTCCTTCGATACGGCCAGTCTCATAGCAGAGAAGTTGCGCCATGCCGGTTACAACGTATTCTTTGACGTTGACACGCTTAATGCAGGAAAGTTCAATGTCCAATTGCTTGATGTCATCAAGAATTGCAAGGACTTTATTCTTATTCTGCCAGCAAACGCTTTAGATCGCTGTAGTGATTCTGAGGACTGGGTGCGCCAAGAAGTGCTATGTGCCATGCAGCATAACAAGAATATAATTCCTGTGATGCTGGCAGGTTTTGAATGGCCGCAAACCATGCCAGAAGGGATGGAAGAGCTTCGTAACTATCAGGCAATCACCTCGGCAGGGCACGATTACTTTGATCTTGCCATGAAACGCCTAATAGGTTATCTCAAAAGTAAGCCTTCACGTTTCACCCGACATATAGCAGTTTGGGGGTGCACGGCGGTAGCAGTATTGACTATTATCCTGGCGCTACTTTTTTATTTCGGTTGGCGGGTTACACGCACTATCTGCACAAACGTAGCGACTCAGATGTCGTCATGCATGGGAGCCTTAGATTTGCTGGCCGACGTAAATAATGATGTGGAAGAAGCGGTCTCCTATTTCTTTGACCAAATACCTGGCGCGACATCTGAGGATATAGCAGACTTAGAGAAGGGGCTGGCAATGAGCATTGATAAAGCAGAAAAGGAGTCTGAACGTTACCTTAAGAGTGTTCCTCAACCACAGTTCAATATATCTGCTATACAAAGTATCATTCTCGGCATGAGAGGTATCGAGAAAGAAGAACTTGAAGCTTTCGCCCCGTACTATGTGGGTATGTTTGATGAAGTCAAGGATCTTTGCGAGAGTGTTCGTATGTTTATTGATGAGCAACTTTATAACAAGACGAGCCGCACGACACTCGAGGTTACCTCTCGATGTTTTCGTCACAACCTTGATGCATTTTACTACGCCTATATGCAGCAACTTTCATTAATCCCCCAAGAATGTAGAAAAACACATTACAGTCTTTCAGGTAAATGGAAGAACTATCCTAATGGTGTGCCTTTCGGACTTTCATCAGAGGAATATGAAAACTTTCAGTTGCAAGAGATGACACGCATGGATGCAGAACTTGACAAGATTGGATCAAATGTTAACTACGAAGAACAGCAGCTGGACGATATGAACGAAAAGCTTGAGCAATTGGACCAGCAGACGAAAGCTTTAGAACAAAGCATAAATGAAACCAATTAATGAGATATATGGGTACAATTGAAATTACAAAATTCTGCAAGGAGAAGGAGCAGAAATTGCTCGGGAAGTATTTGGGAACATCGTCAAGGAGGCTGCTATTGAGAGGCCTGAGACGGTAGGGGAATACACAAAGGGATTACCGCTGAAGATTGAAGCTGAGTATCGTTCGTTCCTTGAAGAACTATGGAAAGAGGCTGCGTCGGAGGAACTCAAAGGCACGCCATTGGTGCTTGAGGAGCAGAAGCTACTCTCATTACTTACCGCCAGGAAGCGTGAAGAAGTGGAAGAGGCCTTCAAAGATGCTACGGAGCGGACGCTGTGGGAATGTATAACACGGACGAACCATAAGGATGTAACCTACTACAAAGGTCTGTTGCAGGAATACACTCGCGACCTGCTAATGATAATGCGTGAAGATTTCCTCGAGGAGATAGCTGGTAACCACATCGGAAACAAAACTTTCGATGATTAGTGCTGATAGATAACGGACTGATAGGATATATTATCCCTCTGAGATACAGGTTCTTCTTTACATGGCAAAGGCGGCAGACGTACGGCGAGCGTGAAATTGACTGACAGCATCGACAGGCTTCGTCTAACGCTACCGCCAGTGAGGAATATGCAGAAGAGCTTTATCAGTAGTGCCGGTCTGATAGAGTATACCAACTGATTGCCAACGCCCTCCATCTCTTTGCCTGCTTGGAAGATGTTCTGAAGCTCAGAGAATATTTTTTCATAAGTTTTTGCAAAAAGTACCGCACACCGCACTGCGAATAAAAAAATAGTTGTAACTTTGGCGACAAAATAGTCTTACACTGCGATTGTCATGACAGTACGAAGGGCTTTGATTCTGGGCGAACACCCAATAGCAGCGGACCTCATACGACAGTATGAGGCGCTGGGCTATGAGGTGAAACGCAGCAGCGACGCTTCAGCCAGCAGCGTCGACCTCGCCGCCATAGATGAGCTGGTACTCCTGCCCTTCGGGGATGAACCAGACGCCGTACGGGCGGACTATGAATGTCTTGCCCTGCTGATCGAGTTGGCGGCGGGGATGGAGCCTTCCGGCAAAAGGCTTCGCTGCCATGTGCTGCTTCGGGCACAGGCTACCTTGCAGAAGCTCCGGGCGGCAGACTTCTGCGAATCCGTGTCGCAGCGGATAGATTTATATCCCTTCACCATGGAGGACGTGTGGAGCCGAAGCATCGAGTTGGACTATGAGCCCGTCACGCTTCAGTCCGAAAAACGTGTCCATCTGGTGGTCTTCGGCATGAGCGAGATCGGCGAGATGGTTGCAATAAATGCCGCTCATCGGGCACACTATCCCAACTACGTGCTAAACCACCGCCTGCGCACTCGTATCACTGTTGTCGACGAGGATGCCGCCAGGGGGCAGGAGCGATGGACTTCGAGATACCAGCATCTGTTAGACAACAGCTACCATCGCACGGTGGTGCCCGCAGCGCCCCAGCCCGTCAAGGCTTTCCATAAGCCTATGTACGAAGGCCAGCGCGATGAGTTCGTAGACGTGGAATGGGAGTTCGTGGAAGCCAAAAGCCACGAAACGGGTCTGAGGGAGAAGCTGCAGCTTTGGGCAGCAGATACCAGGCAGTTGCTGACGGTCGTACTCGCCCATGACGATGAGAAACAGAACGTCAGCGAAGCTATGCTCCTGCCGGACGTCCTCTTCCAGAATGAGATACCTGTTTATGTTTACACGCGCGATGGCCTCGCATCCGGCCTTGGCACAAACCTCCGCCCCTTCGGCATGATGAGCTGCGGCTATGACGTCACCCTGCCGCTGGTGCGCATGGCTAAGAACATCAACTACATCTACGACCGCTGCTATGCCGACAACGTCGAGCGATGGGACGGCCGATTGCATTACTCTGTAGAGATTGACGCCGGCGAGCGCGAACGTTCTTGGGCGAAGCTGAAGAATGTGAAGAGGATGTCGAACATCTTCAATGCCATGTCTATTCCCTCGAAGATGCGCTCTATCGGCCTTGAGGCAGGCGATTGGGACAAGTTCTACGACATCTCGCAGCAAGATCTCGAACTGCTGGCCCAGGTTGAGCATAACCGCTGGTGCGTCGAGGAATTGATTATGGGCTGGCGCCCATGCACACCGGAGGAGCAGAGGGCAATTGAATCTGACATCAGCCTGAAAGAGGCGTTCAAGAAGAGGAAGATTCACTACGACCTACGCGCCTACGATGATTTGCGGCCAGACAAGACGGGCAAGTCGTCGAAAATCTACGACGTCTGCATCAGTGGCAGTCTGCCGCTTATCGCCAAGGCTTTTGCCGAGGAGGAAGGAGGGCTACCATGAAGGACGGACGAATCTTTTGCTCTCTGACTCCAAGAGGCGGCAACGACTACCACCCGGGCGGGAAGGCTGTCGACCTGACATCCGACAACATTAATATCGGCGAGAGTGCCGACTGCGACATCCGCTATGACTCTGCCTCGTTTCAGCCTGAATACTATGCAACAATCATCCACGACGACGATTGCCGTGGCTGGTATATCATCAGACGCTCGCAACACACCGGCATCTCGATTGAGGGAAAAGGCGAGATTGGCTATGCCTGTCGGCTCGTAAACGGGGATATCATCCATTTCGAAGGGCAGCAGATGGCCCTGCTCTTCCAAGTCCATCGCAAGCAGGAGTCCAATACGACAATGCGGGGGGCAGCGCTTTGGCTTGCCGTTGGCTTGTTGCTCTTTGCGGTCGTATTCCTCTTCTTCGGGAGAAAACAGGAACCGATAAGCGTGGCCGACGTGACGCCTCTCGAGGAATCTCTTTACCTCATCAGGACGGATTCCGTGAAGCAGCTCTTGATCCATCATGGTAATGAGATTGAACAACGACGCGTCAAGATTCTTTCGGGCGAAGCGCCCACTGGGACAGCGTTCCTCACCACTGACGGCATCCTCGTTACGGCCCGGCATTGTGTGGAATACTGGATTGGCGCGAGCGTTGACCTGACCCGGAAGTACAAGAGCCTTGCCGACGACGATATCGTTAAATGGGCGATAGAAACTGAGACGTTCAATCAAGCGCAGCACGAGGACTCGACGATGCAGCTACGGGCTTTCTTTAGCATCTACGACTTCATGGGAGAACAGAAATTTGCGTTCCATTCGGCGGATCCACGCGTACATATCAACACGGCAAAAGACGGCATCTTCCTTTTGGCCGATTTCAACCAAGACTATTACTGGCGCACCATCCAGCCTTACTTTCAGGATTCACAAATGGAAATGGGAGACGTCCTGTGGATTGACGGCTTCGCAGAGAAAGGAAAGATTGCCCTTGCCTCTGAGCAGGAGTTGCAAGAGCTGCCCAAAGGTGCTTCGCTGATGGTTTGCGGATATCCCATCACTAATTCGAATACCCGACGCGTCACCTACAGCGAAGGCACCATCAAGCAAGACTTACATCCTGAGGCAGAGAACATCGTCTTTGAGGCCAACATCAACCACGGCTTCTCGGGAGGGCCGGTGCTGACAAAAACGTCCGATGGCATCGTCGCTGTGGGAATCGTATCACGCGTAGATAGCATAAGCAGCGGCATCTTCAAGCGTGCCGTGCCATCGTCGGTGATTCTAAACATGAAAGGAGGCCCTGACAATGAATGAGACATTAAGACTTCATCACATAGCAGGATTCTGCACCGAGGATGCCATATGGACGATGATTATCGACCTGTGTGACATCGTAAGGAAGAACCCCATGAAGCAGTTTCTGCCCACACCCCAGTCTGTCATCGTAGATGCAGACAGATTCCTGATGGATGTCTCGCAAGAGGCAAAGGCCGAATTCTTGCCGCCCGAATGTCAGGGCATGATGGAGACCGCGTCTGAAGCCCAGTTCGTGTGGGCTTTAGGTGCGAACATCTACTTTGCCTCGTCCGGGCGCATTCTCTTCGGAGGTTATGGAGGACAATACCAACAGGCTTACCCTAAGGTGGCATTACCCGGATTGCAGAAAAAGCATCAGGCCTTGACGCCTGTCATGCAACGATGCCTGGCATGGAACCCTGCAGAACGGCCCGGCGTGCAGGAGCTTCAGGACATTGCCGAGAAAGAACGGGCCAGATGCCTGCACGAAAAGCGGCAGGCCATAGCTGCGCAAGGCCCAGCCAGAATCTCACCTACACCAAGCTACGACAATTGGCCAGAAGAAATGATTGAATTATGAAGCGAATTATACTTTTCTTACTTTTGACGGCCCTCTGCCTCCAAGGGCCCTCTGCTCAAGAAGCGTCCCATCTCTCTTCACTAGTGAAGGACGTCATTGCCCTGCGAAAGACGAAGGTCTCAAAAACAGCACTGAATCAGACCGTGCTCAGATGGTCTGAAGCGGGGAAGCCTAAGATTACGCTGATGGACGAAATCGGACGAGCCGCTGATGAATATAGGGGTGCCGGGGCCAACAAATTCAAGATGAATCAGGTCGTAACCTTCGTCTACGACCGGCAAAACAGAGGCCTCGTGTCGAAAGGGGAATTCTTCAACAGCACGGAGAAAGGCATCTTCTATTCCGCGATAGAAAAGACCGTGCCAAGAGGGAAAACCGTCTCATATACTCTCACCAGCCATCTCGGACCTCAGGAGTTCGCCTTCATACCTTTCAACCCAAAAGCCAGGTATTCCGTCGCCGTCAACGACAAGAGTTCTACTCCCGACAACGAAGGCATCGTCTTGATTAGCTTAGGGCGCGTAGCCCTGCAAGATAGCATCACGTTCTCCATCTCTCTTGCGCCAGACAACGTGGCCGAGCAGGAGTCGTTCACCATCCTCAACTACAACCCACAGAAATAATGAGACGTCACCTGCTGCTCTTCATCATACTGTTGACTTCGTTTGGAGCCGTTCGTGCGAAAGACGATGTCAGGCAGAGGCTCGCCCTTTTGCTCGAAAAAGCTGAAAGCTGCTACTTGATTGATGATTACCAGCAGCTGCACGTCTGCATCCAGGAGTATTACGACCTATACTCGCAGAACACTAATCTTCTCTCCGACTCCCTGGATGTCTATGAGGCTTACTTCTTCAAGATGTGCGGCTCATACTATTATGGCTGGGCCGAAGACCCGGCCTACGCTGCAATGGCCGAAGATTATTACCGCAAGAGCCTCGAGCTGTTCCGCGGCCGAGTGGCCACAAATAATATATGGGGCATGCATAAGAATGAGCTCACTTTGCACAAGGAACTGGCTCAGCTCTATTACAAGACCAAGGACTACATTAAAGCACACGCTCAGCTGGATACCATTTTTATCTACTACGACGATAAAAGCGACATACCATCTTACGACGCTGACCGCTATCAGGTCGTCTCGCAGCTTGCGATATGCAAGGCCCGTTTAGGGCTGTTCAGCGAGGCGTTGTCATTAATCGATGAGGCTTTGCTCTACTACAAGAGGCATCCCCAGGAGGGATATCACGAGGCTGTGCGCAAGAAAGGGAAAATCCTGATGCTACAGGCTGAGCATGAAGGCGACGGGGACTATGCCAAAGCCGCAAAGTGCTACGAACAGTATGTCAAGGAACAATACACCTCTATAGGCCGGCAGCTTGCTTCGATGGATGCTTCGCAGCGGGCACAATACTGGCTTGCCAACCATCAGTTCCTCTACGACTGCGTCCGGCTGGGGAACCATTCTCCAGAAATGCTTTATGACCTCGCATTGTTCAGCAAAGGCTACCTCGTCGCTTATGAAAGGAATCAGGACATTGCCCAGAAGAACTGGCAACAAGTGCGAAGAGAGCTGGGCGAAAAGGATTGTGCAATAGAATTCCTTCAGTACTTCGGCCCTGGCGAAGAGGTGAGGATGGGCTGCCTCGTCCTTCGACAGGGCAGCGCCCGTCCACGATTCATTGACCTCTTCTCCACCGACAGCCTCCTAAGCTTGCCACTTACCAGCAGCTATACCGTTGGCGAGGCCCTGACAGCCACACTGCCGGCGGTGAAAGATACGCTCTACAACGACCGGCGCCTGCCGCATCTCATCTGGAGCCCTGCGCTGATGGCTGCCATCGGCGACGCCCGCAAAGTGTATTTCTCGGCTGACGGACTGCTCCACCAATGGGCCGTCGAGTACCTGATGCCCGATACTCAAAAGATGTGCTATCGCCTCACCTCGACACGCCTAATCCAGAAGAAACGGAAACCAGTGCAGCTTAACAAAGCTCTCATCTGCGGAGGTATCACGTATGGCGATAACATCAAGCCGACGGAAAGAGGAAACGACGTAACAGCCTACCGCTACCTCGCTAATGTGACCTCGCACATCAGCGAACTGCCAGATGCCAAGAAAGAGGTTGACTCAATATTCATCGTCAGAGCCAATCCGCAAGACACCCTGTTGACCGGGACGGCAGCTACAGATGAGAACTTCATCCGCCTGCTCAACAAGGGCTATGACGTCGTACATCTGTCAACTCATGGATTCTATAATGGGAATATCGGCATTTACAGCGATATCAAGCCCTTGAGCAACGATGAGTCTATGTCGAAAAGCGGACTCTTGTTTGCAGGCGCTTCCACGACGCTGTCGGCCAAGACCTTCGACGAGGACCTCTACGATGGCATACTATCCGCGGTGGAGCTGTCGAGGCAAGACTTTAGCCACACCAAACTCATTGTGCTCTCGGCATGTGAGACGGGGTTAGGACACCTGACCGACGACGGCATCTATGGCATTCAGCGCGCACTCAAACAAGCTGGCGCACAGGCCGTGATTGTCTCGCTCTGGCGCGTTAACGACATCTCGTGCAGCTTACTTATGCGCTATTTCTACGAGGCTCTTCAGCAAGACGCCACCGCCGACATCCATGACGCCTTCTTACAGGCCCGCCAACGATTGATGCACGAACAGCGGCCATACTTCCGCTTCGATGCCGCGACACTCTCCATCCAAGATGATGTCATCAAATACAACACCCCACGACATACCAACCCCTTCATCCTAATCGATGCATTCTAATCTCAAAATACATACATGATGAAAAAAAAATACATTCTGTTCATTGCTCTCCTCTCCGCCGGAGTCCTCAGCGCTCAGCCTTCGAAAGGCGGTGGGGCACAAGCCCAAGCCAAGGGCCAGCAGGCACGTCCGGCACAACGTAAGTTCCAGATCTTAGTCAAGAACGTCGACCGCGAGAGCGTGATCCGCAATAGCAACGAACTGATGCAGGAGCAGCAGGCGGCCTCCAAGGAACGAGCCATAGGCGCCTTCGGCAGCCTGCTTTGGTCGGCCTATTCGACATCTATCATACAGAAGACCGTCAATGCCACATCCAACCTGGTCAGCCTCGGAGTAAACTATCTTGCTGAATCCATCAAAGGAGAACGTACGCAATGGTATCGGGCGGCTCAAGAGCAATGCCACTTCAACCAAGTCCTTTCTTCCGAAAGCAGTATCAACGACTTCTATGCAGCGCCCTCCGTCAAAGGGGCCATGGACCCCGAGAACCTGAAGTTCGAGGGCTTCGGATGCAAGAACTATATCGAGCTGAGCGACGAACCTGGACGGGGCACCAACATCTTCTATATCTTCTGCAAGATGCGAAGAGACAGCGTCGGTATAAGTCATATCGTGAATCATTCCAAGTTCCTTGTCGAGATTGACACGCTCATCTTCATTCCTAAATACTGCAACCTGCCCAACGATCTAAGCGGGACTGCCGACAACCGCTTTAGTTTCGACAAACGGAAAGACCTGAAGATGACCCTCAAGGCTCGCCTCTTCTCCTCTTGGATGAATCAGGCTACCATGATCACCAACGACGAGCAATTGGGCGAATTCACCGTCCACGTAAAGATTGATGCCAATAAGGTGGATTCACTCGGACGGTTCATCTACAAGAAAGACGACCCTGCCTATCAGAGACTCGTGACCATAGAAGGCGACTCGTACATCGTACCACGAAGCTACACTGGAACGACAGACGCCCAGAACTACCAACCCTCATGGGGCACCGGACAATACCGCATCGAGATGGAAATCACTGAGGACTGCTCCATCAAGGACAGCTACTATCAGATTCGCGAGGCCGGCAACGGAAAAGAGGTGGCATTCGCAGATGCTACGCCAGGCAAGAAGAAATGGGACAAGGCTAAGTGGAAAACGGAATGGAAAGCCATGAAAGCCCGACGCAAGGGCGATTCCGTATGGAAGAATGCATGGAACTGTATTGTTCAGGCATATAAAGGCTCAGGATGGATTGCCACGCTAACCGACCCGGCCGCCACATCGCTCTATTCCTACGAGACGACTAAGCTCACCGAGAGCTTCAACGACCTGCGCAGCAAATGGTTCGACGATGGCAATAGTACGCCTGCCGCCACACCTTCCATCACGCCCAAAGCCTCAGCCGCAGGCAATGGGATGCCTGCAGGGGCAGGTGGTTCCCCCGCGGGAGGCTCAGAAAAGGCAGCAGGAGCTAATGGCAAACCAGCAGGAGCCGGGAAACCTCAATAATCAACATTTCACAAACACACAACTCCTATGAAATCATCAATTACCATATTCGTTTCGGGTTCTAAGAAGCTGAAAGAACACCGCCTGAGGCTGAAGGCACTCGTCAACAACCTCAATGGAGAGTATCGCCTGAAAGGGTACCCCGTAACCCTGAATATGTTCTCATACGTCAACCTTGGTGACAACCAGGCCGACTATGACGACTTCATCATGAACAAGTCCGACATTGTAATCTTCATCGTCGAGGATCAGATGGGCGACAAAACCAGGGAGGAATACCTGCTCGCTTCACAAGCCCAAAAGAAAAAAGGCAGCCCTAAAATTCTCTCCTTCATGCGAGAGTTCCAGACCAGGACGCCCGAGATTGAGGAAGTAGAGAAACTCTTCAGCGAGAACTCCAACTCCTATTATGTCGACTACTCAAATCTTGAAGACCTCGAGGCAAAGGTCAAGGAGCGACTCACTCAAGAGGTTGAGGAACGCGTGGCTGGGTCAAACGTTTCGCCCAAAAAGAAAATGAGAGCCTTGAAAGCGTGGGCTGCAGTATCGCTCCTCGCCATTCTGTTCCTGCTCTTCCGCCTGTTCGGGAACACCGACCCCGTGACACTACTGTTCATAGGCGGAGGATCTGCCGTCAACTGTCTGGAAAAATATGAGGACATCGGCAATCTATATCACTACGATAACTCCATCTGCATCTCAGTACCGACAAAGACATCGTGGCCCATTATCACCAGCGAGGTCATTCACCACCACGGCGTGAAGAACGCAAGGAACGCCAAGCTCTTCTACCCCGTCTGCCTCTCCGCCATGAGCGCAGAGGAATCGGACTTCCTGAACATGAGCAACCACGACCAGTTCGTCAGCAAAGGCTCCGTCCTGGCCCTGTTCCTCGGAGAAGACGTACTTACCCTCTACATAAAGAAAACAATCCATAACGCCATCCTCGATGGCAAGGACAGCATCACCACCCACGACCTTGCCACTTTCCTGCAGGACTCAACGACGCAGTACATCCGCATCTTCACCACCGAAGAAGGCAGCGGCACTCTCACCTACTACCAGAAATCGCTGGCGCCATTCAACATGACAATTTCCAAGGAAGCCTTCGGAGAGAGAGCCGATAAATTCACTGACCTCACGCCAAAGAGCAAGATAATAAGCGACGAGTCGCCATATATCATGCTGGGCAGCACTTATTACGTCGCCAAGGAAGTGGTTGAAGAAGGAGACTGCCGCCCCATACGCATCGTCGACGAGAACGGCAGCGCAATAAAGAAATCCATCTATCTCTATTTCGCCGGCTACTACTCCGACAACGGCACCTACTTCCTCATCCCCGACGAGATGACCGAATTCCTCTACAAAGTGAATCCCGAGTTCCGCACCATCATCAAGAACAACCGCATCCCTCGCAAGAACGAACGCGTCATCGTAACGCCAGACCCGCCTCACGCTGCCCTCTGTCGATACCCTCGATGCCTGTACGCAGCATCTCGCCCATATAGGCGGAAGTGTTCATCGCAAACGTGACGTTGTCAAGACCTTCATGCAAAATGCCATCAAGTTGGTACACAGTCTATTATACCGTCAAATGCGCCCTTCACTATTCCCACTTTCACGCTGGGGACAACATCTGAGCAAACAACCAAAAAGCCAGAAACGTCCAGCAGGCTAAACTATCAAATATAACCATATTTTATAATTCACCGAATGAATTATAAAATTCACTGCGTGAATTACAAAAATCATTCAGTGAATTATGTAACCCACCGAGTGATTTTAACTTTCTTTAATGACGAAGATTTGTTCCTCGCTGAAGGTTTTTGTATTTTTGTCTGGTCGAACCCCACTTTTTGTTACTAAACTGCAGAAATACGGCGGAAAGCCATCAGAAAAAGAACGAATAATATGGAACTGCATTACTACAAACTCGAACAACGCGACAACTTCGACATGAAGGCAACGCGAACCGTGTATAAGTTGAAGCGCGACAGACGCTTCTCAGGCAAAGACTTCGTACGCATGGTGGCTCATCGCTACGGCTTCAGCGAGACGATTATCGAGGGCGTACTCTCAGATGTCGCCGACGAGCTCGCCCTGCTGCTTGGCGAAGGGGCGGCTGTCACGGTGCCCGGAATAGGTTCCTTCAGCTTAGGCATACGCCTTAAAGAAGAACGTCGTGAGCATCTTGATGACGAGCAGGAGCCAAATTCTGCGAACCTGGAGCTGCACCACGTCAATTTCCGCCTCGACAAAGAACTGTTCCATGACGTAGGCTCGCGGTTTGCCCGCCAGACGCTAACCCGCGTCTATGGCCGCAGAGGCAAGCGCATAACCATCGACGACAGCTTACAGAGCGATCGCCTCGCCGCCGCCCACGCCTTCCTGCGCAAGAACACTTTCATGCACGTCGCCGACTACGCCTCCATCACCGGCCTCTCACTCACCAGCGCCCAGCGCGAGCTACAGGACATGGTGAAGCTCAAGCATGCCGGCATCATCAGCCGCGGCCGCGGCACCCACCGCGTCTGGATGCTCTCTGAGTCCGCCCTCGGAACTGATGACGAATGACATGTGCGGTAGTTTCCTGAAAAAACTCTCTGAAAAAGCCATGGTGTAGAAAAACAAAGCGCCATTGCATTATTTATTCAATTTTCGCTTGACACTTCAAGAACTTCTAAGTAAGCAGAGCTTGCGAAAGTCAAATTATTTAGAAAAAAGTCACATTTCATTGCGGACTCTTTAGATTTTTTATTAATTTTGCAGCACCTTGGCCATCTCGATGGCATCCGAATCAACGGATGCACATTATCAGAAGAAGTAATACAGGGGCTTAATAAAGAACAACAATTCATTCGCTTTAACAATATTCACAGTCAACAATACAATTATGAAAAATCATTCGTTCCTAACCGTCCTTCTTACTTTAGCGTGGCTGCTGTCATTGACAAATACAATGGCTCAAACGTATACTTCTTCAGCGACAAGTTGGACTAACATGCCATCAGGTGATGTATATTGGGAAAATGCGAATAAAACTTTTCTTGCTTCCACATCTGATGGAGGCACTTACATTCGAGCTAAAGCCATTGTAAATAGCGACAAAACCATAACTTTTTCATTTAAGAAAAACAGCGGAACATTCCAATATACTACAACAGCGAGACTCGTTCGTGACGTCAATACCTCAAACGAAGAGAATAAATATTGGACGACTGTTAATGCTGGTGATTCTGAGGGATCTTTAGATGTAACTCCTGATTTCACCAGTGGAAGTCATACATATACTTTCCTTTTGAAATCTGGGAATGGTGTGATGTTTTGTACACGCGCCATTACGATTACCGCAAATTCTGCAGCAACCCTTTCCACGCCTGACAATACCACATTTACGGCCTCGAACATCTCGACGACCAGTTTCACGGCAAAGTGGGGTACGGTTACCGGTGCTACCAAGTACAACATCAATGTGAAGAAGGCTTCGGATTCGGATTACAGCAGTCCGGCATTTACCAAGTCCGGCATCACCACCAACTCCGTAAGCGTGGTTAACTTAGACCCAGGCACAGAATATCAGTTCCAGATTCAGGCAGCCAACAGCTCAACGACCAGCACCTGGAGTAAGAGCAGCTCGTCGACATTCAAGACATTGGCAGATCTTAAGATAACGAACGGCACATATTTTGGCACGACAACCTTGACGAAAGGCGTGACTTATACGTTCAAGGCTACGATAAAGAACAATGCCTCTGTTGCTTGGAAGGGCGGCATCTACCTGAAGTCCGGCAGCGAGGATATCGATAAGACAAGTCTTAGCCTGAGTGCTGGCAGTTCGAGTACAGTCACGCTGTCGTATACCCCGACGACAACTGGCAGCAAGACGTTCACGCTGTACTATCTTACGAATGACAATGGCAGTGGTGAAGTCATAGACGGCGGCAGCTACAGCAATCCGTTCACGGTAACCATTCAGGCGCCATTAACCACTCCCGATCTCTATATTGCAGGCGGATCGTTCTTTAATACTTCAATCTTGACAACGGGCAAGGCATATACGTTTGCTATAAAGGTCAAGAATAATGGTACGTCAGCCTGGAACGGCTCATTCTATCTTAAAAATGGTAGCGAGGACTGGCTTTCATGGGGTAATATAACAATTGATGCAGGAGCTACGAAGACGCTGACGGATTCTTATACTCCGAAATCTGCAGGCAACAAGACTCTGACGTTCTATTATCAGACGGGCAATACGGGAAGTGGCGTTCCTGTGTCGGCAGGTAGCTATCAGAACCCATTCGTAGTAACAGTCGCAGATGCTCCTGTGATTAATCCTACCACACCATCTTCGCCTTATCCTTCAGTTGGTTCAACTGGTGTCGCCACATCAGGTACATTCTCTTGGAGTACAGCAGCAAACGACGGCGGTAGTACTTTGAACTATGATTTATATCTCGATGTTAATAACAGCTTCAGTAATGTGAGTAAGCCTTATAGAAGTGGCAGCGGTAAGTCGTGCTCTTTCTCAGGGCTTAACGAAGGAAAAACATACTACTGGAAGGTTATCGTATACAACGGAAGCGGCGGGCATGCCACGAGTCCCGTATGGTCTTTCACTACGAATATTACTTCAACAACAAAACTGACAACACCTCGTAATCTGAGCGCAACGAGTGTTACTTCGTCAGGATTTATTGCCAACTGGGGATCAGTCTCAGGTGCTACTATTTACGATTGTTATGTCTATAAGACAGGAGAATCCAATCTGTGCTTCTATCGGAGCGTTGCCACGACATCAACCGATGTCTCAGGACTTTCGCCCAACACATCTTACACATTCAAGGTACGCGCACGTAATGGCAACAGCAGTCTGAATAGCGATTGGAGCGCGATGTCGAGTACTATAAAGACGCCGAGTAGCGGAACGCAAACTGTAAATCTGAGTATATTCAAGAATAATGGACTTGCCAACTCGGCCACAATTACAGTAGGTCAAAGTGCGCATTATAGCGTCATAGTCAAGAACAATGGCAGCGAGACATGGAAAGGCTCCTTCTATCTGAAGGAGGGAACAACGGATATCCATCCATGGTATGGCAATTCGATACCAAAAGACTGTGGCCAGCCGCTGGAGTGCGATTATACGCCCCAAACGGTGGGCTCTCACACGCTGACGCTTTACTACCAGACAGGTGGCACAGGCAGCGGTGTTCCAATGGGCAGTATAACCATTCATGCTATAGCTGACCCGACAGTTAACAGCGGCATAAAGCTGAAAGAGGCAATAACCTGCCCTAACTCTATTGTGCAAGGTAATAGCGCAACGATTGTCGCAAAAGTCCAGAATAGCGGATCTGACGTATGGTCGGGTATACTTCAGCTATCGGATGGAACTAAAGTAATTAAAACGGAGTCTGCAAAAATCAGCAATGGTGGTTTTCATACATTGTATGCAAATTGGACACCTTCTTTAGCGGGTCTTAGTCTAATTTCTGTAAATTATAAAACAGATAACGAAACTGGATGGAAGCGGGTGGAATCAAATGGATTCTCTAATCCAATTTCAGTTTCTATAACTAGTAGTGATGAACAAACAGAAATCGCGGAAGCATTAATGGAACTCGTCTCTAAAAATTGTGCACCTTCTGAGGTTAATGAGGGAGATGAGGTGTTTTATTACTTTAGAATGACCGATAAAGATGGGAAGCCTTTAAAAGATGTTAAAGCCAAATTCCGATGCTCTGGATCCTCAACAAAATCGTTCGTAGAGACTGACTTTTCAGATGAAAATGGCTATGCCATTCTCTCGCTATCATCCAGCGGTTCAGAAGCTTTTGCCAGTAGAGGCGAAAATGTGCGATTCGTTTTTTCTGATCTCATTAACCAAAACAATAAGAATATAACTTGGAGAAATGCAAATTCATCTAATGGCGAATTCTCTTTAAAACTTCATAAAGGTAATAGTTTCTCTGAGGCAACAGGTTTTGAAAATGTTCAGTCGTTTGCCATTACTATTGATAGAGGGTTGACCGGCGAGGCAAAATTTGGGAGCGTAGCTTCAGCTTCGGCTAGTTTATCATTTCCGTTGAAAACATCTCTTAAATGGAGTGATGGTAAATTCTTGACTGAGATAGAATCAGAAAGTAAATTAAGTGGAAAGGCCAACCTGAACTTGGGCGATTATTTTGACCTGGGAACAGGTGTGGAAGGCGGATTAAAAGAAAGCATAACTTATAATTGGACGAAGCCTGAACGTACGGCTTTAGCAATTTTGCTTTCTTGGTTTGAAGCAACGCAACTTTTTACCAGTTCCAATACTTTGAAATCAATAAGAGCCATCGAGTCATGGTTTGGTGTCAAACATGAAGAAAAAGAGGGCTTCTTTGATTCTATTTTGGAAAATGAAAAAAATAGTGAATTCTGGGCTCTATCAGGGAACGGCAATTTTAAATCAATGAAAAGTTGGCCGAACTCTTATGGGGTCTTACCAGGCGTTGCTTTCCCTCAAATACCGGTGTTTACAAGCTATACAGATGGAAGCCTGAAGTTTGGCCTTGAGGCCACATTTAAATGTGAACCCCAGAAGCGTGAATACAATTTTGAATCATCAAAAACCCTTTATGGTATTAGTAGGCAATTGAAAGGAAAGTTTTCTGGAAATATAAGTGCTGCTTTTGGGACTTTGTCCCCTTTAAAAGCTCCTATGTTTAAACCTCTTCCAAGCAACAGCCTTAAAACTTTCTCTGGAATTTATGAAAAGAGTTTCTTGAATAGTATTAGTGCAAATGCTTTTTGTACACTGAGTACGCAAGAGGAAGAAATGTATACTACATCAAATCATACATTTCTTGAGAAAATCTCTAATACTCTTGCCGTTGAGGCTGGTGTCAAGTTGTCCTCTGATTATTTAAAAGATTATCTATGTCCAGAATGGATGAAGGAGAATACTTCGGCTTCATCCAAAGCGTCTATATCTATAGGTAAAGGTGTCGGTTGGAAATGGAAAATATCTAGTCAGGGGGCGTTTGCAAGAGATTTGCAAAACTTAGCTAAATCAAACCCAGATTATGTTAATGGCCTATATCCGGCTCTCGGTCACACGAAAAGCAAATACATAATAGAAGCCCCGACTACCGTTCATGGTATGTTGACAGGAGACCATCTTGCTCAAGCTTTGCAGTTGGTTTCTTCCAGATTGTCAGGAACATATTCAGTTAAGGACGCATTTAAAGTTGAAATGCAGGAAACAGATAAGGCTGAACTGAAATTTGCGCTGCCTTTGGCAAAATGGGGACTAATAGATGTAAAACTGGATTGTGGTGTATCCTTGGATTTCACTTATTATCCTTCAGTTAGTTATTATAGTTTTGCTGATGAGCGTTTCTTGCCTGTCGTCGCAAGGTCTAATTTACCATTGGCGGCAATGAGTAAGAATGCTACAGCATACTTGCAGGCTCAGTTTGATAAGGCTTTTGGTGATGATGATAAAGCGGAAATAGGCCAAACTTATGTTAGGATGAACGATGTCTATGGTAGAGGATCTGTAGTAGGTATAAATACCGTTTTCACGATTGATGGATTGGAACATTATTATACGACAGGGGCAGATGCTGTTTATACTAAATCAATTCGTCGCAGACGACCACTCTTGGCGGAACAAAAGCAGACTAATATCTGCACATTTACGTTTACGCTAAATGATGGTATCCAGAATTTTGAAGAAGGAGTAAATTTGGGATTTTCGCATTTCTATCCTGCTGGTGATTTATTAGGTATAACGGAACAAGGAGATACTTTGTTTGTGATTAGTGAGGTTTGCGACCTGTCTGCTAACGAAGGGGCTACAGCATTGGCATCAACACAAACTGGAAAATTTAAATTGGAATCATCAATAGGTGCTGATGACCTTACACCCTTTGGATTCCGCGAAGACCAGGCTTTGGATGTCTACTATTCAGAAGCTGGTAGTGATGATGTATGGCAATATGTTGGCCCTGCAGGGACACCTCTCGAGGTTGATAGAATGGGTAAATATATGATGGCTACCTCCATTAAGAACGATCCTTTGGCTCCTGTAGTTGAGGCTACATTGAATGATGATGCCTATACATTGCATATCCATGTATCAGATAATATAGCCGTCAGGACGAGTAGCTTGCGGGTGTTCATCAATGGTGAAGCACGTGACTTCACGATGCTAAGCGAGTCTGACTTTGAAGTTGAACTGACATCTAAGGACTTGGACTATATGATGACAGTCTTCATTACAGCCAACGACCTGGCAGGTAATCAAGGACGTCTGTTCCAGATGTTTAATCTAGATAAGCCTGACAGCATTGAGCAAGTGGAAACCGAGTCAGAGAAACAGACCGAGATTCATCTCAGCAAGAACTTGCTGAAGGTAGAGAATGCAGAGCCTGACATCACTGTCACTCTGTTCTCACTCAAGGGCGAGATTATTGCTAAGGGCGAGACAGATGGCTTTGGAAAGGCACTGATACGCATCAGCCATCTGCCTGCAGGCATTTACATAGCGACATTATCTAATGGTAAGTCAAAGAAGTTCTCTGTAAAATAATTTAATCTGAAATGACAATGAAAAGAATCCTCACTATATGCACGGCGCTGATATCAGCGCTGTGCACTTTTGCTATCACGTATCCGAAGACGAGCTATGATATCAGTAATGGCATTTTGAATAAATGGACAGGGCCGGAAACAGAAATAGATTTCACTGCAGACTCATACCTTTTAAATAATGTAGAGGAGATCGGCGAGTATGCTTTCGATGGAAACACGACATTGAAATCTATTACGTTGTCTTCGACGGTAGACTATGTCAGTATATATGCCTTCAAGAACTGTACGAGTCTCGAGAAAGTAGTGTTTGCCAAGAACGGCTCGGAATCAAGTGTGATTGTTGACGCTGCTGCTTTTGAAGGCTGTAGCAACTTGAAGTCCGTAACATTCTCGCCGTATCTGAAGAAAGTGTGGGACAGCTTTGAGGGATGTTCTTCTCTCACTAATTTCTATATGGATAGCAATCATCCAGAATGGAAAGCATCAGGAGGTATCATTTTCTCAAAGGATATGTCGTCGCTCGTCCTCTTCCCTGCAGGTCGCACCGGGCATTATGATATGAATGAGAATGTAGTGAAGGTTTGTCAGAATGCCTTTGCCTATTCTTCTCTCTCAACGATTTACCTTTCAAGCAAACTGGAACAGATTGACGAAGATGCTTTTGATTGCGCAAGGAACCTGACAACAGTAGCTTTCCCAAACACCTTACGTTCCATAGGTCGTTTTGCTTTTCGCAATTGTCAGTCTCTAAAATCGTTGATTCTGCCTAATTCTATCGAGAGTATTGACGAAGGTGCCTTTAGGAAATGTCTTTCTCTGCCAGAGAAGATTAAGTTGCCAGCTTCATTGTATGATATTGACGGCTCTACGTTCAGGGAATGTCCTACTGTCAAGCAATTTGAGGTCGCTACGGGAAGTCTTTATTTGTCTACCATTGACGGTGTGCTCTTTAATGCCTCAAAAGACATACTTATTATGTGGCCTTGGGGTAGGCAAGATAAACACTATGATATCCCCGAAGGCACCGTGACCATTGGCAATAATGCCTTTAACATGTCAAACTTAGAGACGGTGACCTTCCCCTTATCTCTTCGAGTGATACGTGAAGATGCCTTTTATTATGGCAAACTGACTAAGGTCGTTTTGCCTGATGGCGTTCAAAATATCGATGGCGCGTTTCCACGTTGTGATAACATCACAGAAATTGAGCTACCTGCATCATTAGTGGCTTTGTCAGATGACACGTTCCGCAAAATGTCTTCTGCATCTGTAAATAGGAAGGTGACATGCTATGCTGAGTCTCCAATAGGAAAATGGAGAGAGAATGATGTCAAAACAGACACCCTTTATGTTCCAGCAGAAAGTATAGACCTTTATACAATAGCCCCAGGCTGGCGTGCTTTTGGCACCATCAAGGCTATACCGGAAAAGAAATATTACCCCGTAACCTTTGCTGCTCCAGATAATGGCCTCTTAATCGTCTCAAACAACGGCAATGAGATTGAAAGTGGAACAGAAGTAGAAGAAGGTAGCGTGCTTGAGATTTCTGCAATACCATATTCAGACTACGAACTGGAGAACCTGAACGTAAATGGCAGCCCTATAGCAAACAACAGTTCTGTGAAGGTTTATGGGCCAATAACCATTGAGGCATCTTTCAGCCGTGTAATCAGAACATATGTGGTTAGTTTCAGCAGTCCTGAAAACGGAAAGATTCATGTCACATATAATGGCTCAGAAATAAACAGTGGAACGAGAGTCGAAGAAAATGGCACGCTCACTGTTGTCGCCGAACCTGATGAGGGCTTTGAAGTAGATTACCTTATGGTGAATGGGACTATCGTCGAAAACTATAGCACTATTATTGTGACAGAGTCTGTCAACATCTCTGCTTCGTTTAGGCCTGTTGTTGTGGAGCAAGAATATGCTATCACTTTCAATGAGCCTGACAATGGAATACTTATCGTGGCCGTTGATGGCAATGAGATTGAAAGCGGAACTCTGGCCAAAGAGAATAGCCTGCTTACGATTCTGGCGATACCATATACTGATTATGAATTGGCAAGCTTGATGGTTAACGGCAATGCAGTCAGCAACAATAGTTCAATGTCGGTCTCCGGGGAGATGAATATTGTTGCCACGTTTGTGCCTGCTGGTATGGTCGGGATTCAATCTGCTACGTCAGTAACGACCAAGTCGTATGTTTACAATATCTCCGGTCAGCGGGTTACTAAACCTGCAAGAGGCCTGCATGTCATAAACGGTAAGAAGGTTATTTTAAAATAAGGTGTATTCAAATCATATTCAATGACAAATAAATATTCTTAAGAAAAAAACTCTTGTTATTCTTGTTGACGGCAGCCATGACTGTAGCCGAAGGTTTGGAAAATACTACAGGAGAAAACCAAGTGAGAAAAATAAAGTTCTGGCCTTCAGCAAGTGGGAGGAATATTTGCGAGATTAACATTTTTTACCGAGTAAAAACGTTCTTCGCAGAGCAAAGCGACTCTCATATAAGAATAAAAAGTAAAAAAACTTAAATAACAGCTATTTAAATGTATGAAATTGTGGGATTAAAAGGGATTATGAAGAAAAGGCTGTTTTTTGATATGGACAACGTGCTGGTTGATTTCCAATCAGGACTGGATAGAATTGACGAAGAGACCAAGAACCAGTACAAGGCAAAGAGACCTGGTGAGAAAGACCGTTTGGACGAGATACCTGGCTTATTCGGAAAGATGGATCCTATGCCGGGAGCCATCGAGGCAGTTCACAAACTGGCAGAGGTGTTTGATGTCTATATTCTCTCTACGGCTCCTTGGAAGAATCCTTCCGCATGGTCGGACAAGGTTACGTGGGTGACCAAGTACCTTGATGACGTGTTCCATAGACGAATGATTATCACTCACAGGAAAGACCTTGTCGAAGGCGACTATCTGATTGACGACCGAGGCAAGAACGGCACCAGCGAGTTCAAGGGCGAGTGGATTCCGTTCGGTTCTGACACGTTCCCTGACTGGGATGCTGTGGTCTCTTATTTGTTGACTAAAGCTTGACTAAGCAACGAGTATGTGGTGCATCCGATACGAGTGGCTGAGCGTTGCAAAGGGCCAACGGGGGTATGCGGAAGTGTTGGTGGAAAGTGAGGACGTGAAGTGAGGTTCTGAGGGTCTGGTGAGTTTTGAAAGAAAAAATATTCTGTTTCTCTTTCCTCTTTTGCCAATAATTCATACCTTTGCAGCCGAAAACGTTGGGGCCCTGTAGTTCAACGGATAGAATAGAGGTTTCCTAAACCTTAGATAGGGGTTCGATTCCCCTCGGGGCTACTGCTCACAACTTTCAACTTATAAAAACATGTCCCCCCTCGTTTCAATAATCATGGGCAGCACCAGCGACCTGCCTGTCATGGAGAAAGCGGCGAAGTTCCTCGACGAACTCGAAGTGCCGTTTGAGATGAATGCATTATCGGCCCACCGCACACCTGCTGAGGTCGAGCGTTTTGCCAGCGAAGCCGAAGGACGCGGCCTCAAAGTTATTATTGCCGCAGCAGGCATGGCAGCCGCCCTGCCAGGTGTCATAGCAGCTCAGACGACGCTGCCCGTCATCGGCGTACCTATCAAGGGGATGCTCGACGGCCTTGATGCTCTGCTCTCCATCGTACAGATGCCTCCGGGCATACCCGTGGCCACCGTAGGCGTCAACGGAGCTCAAAACGCTGCCGTACTGGCTTGCGAGATGCTGGCGTTGACCGACGAGGCCCTGGCCGGACGTATGCGCGAGTATAAGAAAGGCTTGGCACAGAAAATCGTCAAGGCCAATCAGGAGCTGGCGGAGGTAAAGTTTAAGTTCAAAGTGTGAACTCAATATAAAAATATAGGGTGAATAAAAAGTATTGCTGACCGCTAAACCTCAGCGTCCCCTAAACCATAATATTGTATGCCCAACTTCTTGCAAACAGAAGTTGGGCTATCTTTTTTCCCAAGTATAAGCCCCACAACAGCGATTATCCATCGTAAGGGGACATGTTACGTCAATCGTTCTATCTATATGTTTTGATTATTCCATGACCACTGAATAATCATTCAGTGGTCATGGAATAATGCATACGACTAAATGTTTTCGGCTGGGTGAAAAGTCTACTCGCGCTTAACTGCCATAAAGCACCGCGAAATTCTGATGACTGATTTGTTATTATGGAGCTATAAGCTATAATGTTTTTCGTGCTCTGATAAGGGCTTCGATATAGTAGTAGTCGGCATAGCTTATGGAGGCGTTGATTTCTGAACCGGCGGGGAAGTTGCCTGTGCTGTGAAGCAGGAAGGCGGGGCAATGCTCGCCGCCGCGCCATTGCGGCTGGTGGAGTGTAGTCAATGTCTGGCGTGCCACGCTCAGATATTCCTTTGCCTTCTCCTTGCCGACATAGCCGGCGAGCTCAAGGAGTGCAGAGGCCACCACGCATGAAGCTGAGGCATCGCGCGGAGCCACCGAGTCAGAAGGCGTAAGGTCAGAGAGTGCAGAGTTGGCGATGCGCGGGTCGTTGAAGTCCCAAAACGGTACGGCGTCAGCAGGAAGGTTCTTCAGATAGGCGTCGGCAACTTCCTGTGCGAAGCTGAGGTAACGCTCGTCGTGGGTGAAGCGGTAGCACATGGTGTAGCCGTAGATGGCCCACGCCTGTCCACGAGCCCACATCGTGGAGTCTGCAAGACCTTGATGAGTGCAACCGCGCAGGAAGTGGCCATCGAGGGTGTCGTAGACGGCGACGTGGTAAGCGATGCCGTCGTGGAAGTGGTAAGCCATCGTCGTGTCGGCATGGTGTATGGCTATCTGGCGCAGACGGTCGTCGCCCCCGTTGTCAGCAGCCCAGAAGAGCAGCTCGAGGTTCATCATATTGTCCATGATGGTGTTGTGACCGCCGTAGTCGCCGACGTGGCGCGGCCAAGAGAGGATGGTGCCTACGCGCGGATTATAGAGCGTGGCGAGAGAGTCGGCACAGTCCAGGAGTGCTTGCCTGTATGTCTCGTCACCCGTGAGGCGGTAGCCGTTCATGATGCTGGGGATGACGAGGAAGCCGATGTCGTGGTCGTAGACGGGCGTCTGTGCGAGAGCCAGCAGAGGCTCGGTGAAGCGGCGCGCCTGCGTGAGGATGGCACTGTCGCCCGTGACTTCATAGTCGTACCACAGGATGCCTGGGACGAAGCCGCCGCACCACTCTGTACGATCCACTTTGCGCAGGTTCCAGTGACTCTCGCCGTCAAGGATGTTGCGCGGCGACATGGTGTAGTCTATTGTTCCGGTTGAATCTGCAAGTTCTGAAAGAGTGCGGCGCACTTGGATGTCGCAGTATTCAAGGTCGGTGTTAAAGGCGTTTATGTTGCCTGCCGTAGGTGCGCACGATGCGGATGTGAGTGCTGTTAATGCAGCAAATGTTAAGGTCTTAACAGTTTTTCTCATATAATAATGCTTATTTTTATTTATTGTCTCCAATATACTACGTATCGGCAGCGCTGGAGGTCGTAGAAAGGTTGGATGATGATAGGTTTTTCCGTAGAAGGGGGCGTGGCGGAGCTGGCGGACGAACCGCCAGCCACTGAACCCATGGAGGGGGCTGTTGACCATTTCAGCCCGCTGAGATGCTTGACCTCACCGAGCTTGATGTCGCAGTGTTGTCCGTAGTCGAAGGTGTAGTAGTCGTTGTGCTTTGTGGGGTTGCTGAAGGGTTTGGGCACCTCGGCCAGGCGGCCACCGAGGACTATAGGGCCATAGAGCAGGGCGACGCAAGCGGGATTGTCCTTTGTGGCTTCTTTGCGCAACGTCATTCCGAACTCCACTTCAGCAATATACTTTTCATTTTTCACCTTTAGTTTTTCACTCATTATCGTGACGTAACCGTCAGCTCCTGCCTTTGCCTTCTTGCCATTCACTTTCATATATGTGGCCCAGTAGGGGTAGCGTATTTTCATATTAATCATCGACGAAGACGTTATAACAGTCTTGTTTGATTCTGGGAACATTGTTCTTTGACTGATGATGGTGCCATCCCAGTTGATTTCCGAAGGAATAAAAAGATTGACATACAACGTCTTGTAGCTGCTATGCCCCTCTCTCTTTGAAGAAGTGTCGGGGGTGAGGCTTTTAAAATAGATGCTCGATTGATACTTGGCATGGCTTTCGAAGCCACTGCCGACGCAACACCAGAACGAACTGTCGCGCGTGCTATAGAGGCGGTAGCCGCCTGTCATCAAAGGCGTGAAGTAGCAGACCATAGACGATAGTGTGTCCTGTTGCCCCAGGATGTGATTGTAAAGAGCCCGTTCGTAGAAGTCTGCAATCTTCGAGTCGGGCTGATAGGTGAAGATTCTATCAGCAAGCTTCAGTAGGTTGTACGTGCAGCAGTTCTCTCCGTCGTAGCCCGAAAGGTGTTTCGACTGCTCAGAGGGTTTGAAGAGGTGTTCCTTATCGGATACTTCGCCGTTGACAAAGGCATGGTTATTGACGAGTGTCCAAAAAAGGTTTTCGGCGGCCCGACGGCTGTCTTCAGCGCCAAACAGCTCATAGTTGCGACACTCGCCCAACAGTTTGGGGATAAAGGTATTTGCATGGTTAGTCCCAAGATCTGAGAGGCCTTGTTTCAGCGGATCAATCTTGTCGTTGTGATAGAAGAATCGGGCCACCCAGAGATATTTCTCCTCGTGGGTGATGGCATAGAGGTTGTACATGGCCTCGTTGAAACCGCCGAACTCGTTTCGTATCATCCGCTGGCGGGTTTCTTCGGAGAGCGGTTTCAGCTTGTCGAAGGCCCAGTTGCCCATGCCGCGTGCTACCTGCAGGGCGGTCTCATTCTGACAGAGCTGGTATTGGTCGATGAGTCCTTGGAGTATTTTGTGAAGCGTATAGAATGGTGCCCAAACCGACTTGCCTTGGATATTTCGGTCGATTAGTCCCTCGCCATAGGCAGACAGATAGCCGGTGCCGTATTGTCGTTGCACTTCAGCTAATCCTTGCACAAGAGAGTCGGCTTTCTCGCGCATCTGCAAATAGGCCATCGCGGAGAGCATGTGTCCGGTAATGTGTCCGCGCAGATCGCAGTCGGGCGACTCCCAGCCGCTGAGCGCAATGCCTGTGTCGTAGCCTCCTTCCCGATCGCTATAAAGGCCAGCGGTGTTGCGGAAGGAATGGAGCAGTCGGCCGATGGGAATGGACGCTATCCACGCTGAGTCGCGCTGCATATTTCTCTGAAAGCGTGAGGGCAGCAGGCGAACGTCCTTCAGTGCGAATGGTTGCACGCTTTGCTGGGAAAAGCAAAGTGATAGATGACAAATGATAAATGATATAGAAAGCAGAAGTCTTCTCATTCTTTTATCGTTTGATTTGGATGTTCAGCTCTCGAACGGCTGGTTTGAAGACATCGTCACCGTCGGCTTCGATGCAGAGGGTGATGCCGTCCCACAATCGCTTGGGGTCAAAGCCAAAGTAGTCTGGATCATAGTGGAAGGTGTATTCGCCTGTCTGTACGGCTGCGCCAGAGATGAGCACCACACGCGGACGGACCTGTGCATGGCGGTCACTGAGCGCGTTGTGGGTGCTGTCCACGAAGACTGGCTCCACGGTGAAGGTCTCGCCGCTGACGGTCGTCTTCAGCTTGATATGGCTATTAGGGTCATAGGTAATGAGCTGGCCGTTCACGCAGGCTGAGACATTCTGTTCGCGCTTGCCGCGTGTTGCCTGATATCGGGCACGAGTCAGCGCCACCATCTCGTCGTCGAAGTACCAGAACTGGTCATGCTTATCGGTGCTCTCGTGTCCGTCCTCATACCAGCGTGAATAGTAGACGCCGTCGGCGGCTTCAGCCACGAAAGGATTCTGCTCGAGGCCTGTGGGTTGTGTGGAGACAGGTTGATAATGAAGAGCTTTTTCAATAAACAATGCCATATAGTCCTGCGTCGCTTCGCATAAGTCAAAGTGCCCGCGGCCGGCATCGCAGAGAAATGAGATGCGCGAGTCGGGGTAGTGCATGCGAAAGGCCAGGGCGGGATTTACACGCGCTTCCCACCACTCATACTCACCTTCTACCATCAGAGCCGGAATACGGTCGATATTGCGTGTGCGGCCCCATTCTACGTTCTCACGGCCGTAGCCGCAGAGATTCGTACGCGGCGCATCGCCATGATAGGAGATGATGCAGAGGGTGCGCTCTCGGTTCCATGCTCCGAAGTTCCAAGGGAATGTGGCCTGAGCGGAATGACCGAAGGGAATAATCTTGGCTGTCGCTATCTCCGGGTGCTCTGTGCCCTGGGCAAAGTCTTTCATCAGTTGCTCGAAGCGATCCTGACAGGTCTGCCCCGTGGCGTCCTTCACGTTCACATCCCAGTTTTGTGACCCTTGCTGGATAAATGCCATCGCCACGCCCAGCGAGTCCATCTTCGCGCAGAAAGACTTACTACGGAATAACACTTCCTCGGTCATGTTCTGATGACAGTAGAGAACAGCTTTCACTTCCTTGCTGCCACGCGGTAGACGAAGGTAAGCACGATACCCCTCCTCGCCTGTCTGAAAGTCCCATATTACGTGCTGCTGCTGTAGGGCGACGCGCTTCCGAATATAGTCGGTGATGGCACGTACGGAGTCGACGTTGGCATGGAGCCGGTCGAAGCGCGTACCGAAGGGACCCATCGTCAAAGGGCGGTTGTCGTTGTCTTGATGGGCTACACAGTGGAGCACAAAGAAGTTCACGCCAGCATTGCAAACCTTATCGATGTCGTTGCGGAAGTTGCTCAGTGTGGCGGGTATGTCGGCATCGCCAGGGTAGGCTGTGCCAAATTCGCATCCGATGACTTCACGGCCAGCCGTATGGCCATAGCGTGATACAAAACGAGGTCGTTCGATAGTGCCATAGTGGCTACGCGCCCAGTATTCACTCATAGGAAGGTCGAAAGATAGACCATATTCTTTACGGTCGAAGTCACCATTGCCATAAGGCTCGCCTACTAATTGCAGATTGTAGGCATGCAGTTTCTCTCTCAACGGTAGGAAGAATTCCTGCATGAAGAGTCGCTGCTTGGTGATGGTCGGCTTGCCGATACCACCAGTAAGGAAATCTCGCCCTTCACCCGTCGTTAAGTAATCTGCCCTCAGCGATTCCGTCCAGTCTTGTCCGCCTGCCTCCCAACTATCCAAAATGACATAACATAGGGTAGTGCCGCAGTATTCTTTCAACTCCTCAAGTAATGGCCCTAAGAAGTGTTCAAAATGAGCCTCCAAGCCTTTCCTTGATAGCTTATCTACCTCAAGTCCCAAACCTGCCTCTGAAGCAGCCGTCACCATTTGTCCGGTCGTGGTATAGCCCACTCGTCGGTAGGTTGTGCCAGATCCTTCAGCCGTTAAGATTTCAATCCTGTCAAGGTTGGTCCCGCGGTTGCTCGTCAATCGGATATGGCGGCACATGGTGGTCTCACACTTAAAGTATATGGGTATGTCGCGCGCTTTGAGTGCCGGCCCTGAAGCTGTGCCCAGATTTGTCCATTTCTTGCCGTCTGCACTTGCCTCCACCGTCAACGTCGGAGCATAGTCCCTTGGCCCGTCGAATGGATCAAGCGGTTTTTCGCGATCGCCCCGCCACAGGTTGAAGCCCTGCAGCGGTTTCATCTTCTCGAGCGTGATGACCACAGATTCACCTGCTTCCAGTCGCTTGCCAATATCCTGCATTTCGTCAGCACAGCTGGTGCGGAAAGTCATGATATCACGATAGAAACCCATCTTATGCTTTGGTACTGGCGGGTTCTTTTTCGAAGATATGCTCCACGTCAGTTCCTTCATCGACTCCTCGGGACGTATCCATGGTCCGCCCATCGCTGTATAACCTGGTGAATTATGTAGGCCCAGCACTATTCCCAATCTCTTCGCTTCTTTGCAAGCATGCTTGACAGCATCAATCCATTCCCGTGAGCCATAATCCACTGGACCACGTTCAACACCTACCCAGGCGTCGAAGATAAAGGCGGATTCGATGCCTGCAGCCTTCATATACTCTAAATCCTTGGTAATACCCTCTTTTGAAATATTACCATTCATCCATTCCCAGTAACAGCCTGTCACGGGATGCGCCTGTGCATTGCTATTTAACAAGCAAGTAAACAGGGATAATAGAATACCTAATAGCTTGTTCATGGTTGACTAATCAATATACATGTCCAGGGTGGCAGTTGGCGACTGATGGTCAGCGTGCCGTCAGCCCCGGCGAGGACCGATTCTTTCAGTGTGCCCCATCCTTTGCTTTTCAGGTAGGCCGTCTGTTCGCGTGTCGGCGAGTGGGGCGCTCCCATGGCTTGCCATGCGTCGTAGGCATTGCCATGATCCTTGTCGAGCGTCTCAATGATGAAGGGCTTGCCTGGAGTAAGCCCCGTCAGCGTCAGTGTGATGTTGCGCGGCGAAGCGTTCATGTAGCTGCCGGCATTGCTCGACGAGGGAACTATTTCTGTGAATTCCTCTGGGTAGTTGAATGCCAAGGCGGTAATCTTCCCTGTGTCGCTGTGGCGGCTGACGAATACATGTCCGTCGTAGCTCAGACGCTCGTCGCCCAGCTGGTGTAGCATGCGATAGGCGTGGAACGAGGGCTTTACAATGCCTTGGAAGTTGATCATGCCGAAGCCTCCATGGAATATCTCCTCACCGCCGCCCTTCTCCTCAAAGATGTCGGTGAACGTCCAGTACATCACGCTGTTGGCTCCGCCGATGTTGTCGAGGTTTGCTTTCAGGATGTAGGCTGCTGGCGGTATCAAATCATGCATGCGGTCGCGACTGCTGGGGCTGGTGCTCCACTCTGTGATGTGTATCTCTGCCTTGGGAAATGCGCTCTTGGCAATGGTCTTTCGCAGCCATGTCAGGTCGTCGCGCAGTGAGTTAGCATAGCGAATAGCACCTTTGCCCTTGCCGCTTACGGGGTCGAGGGCATAGTCGGTGGGATAGGCGTGGGTTGAGATGAAGTCTACGGGCAGCGCGTTCTGTGCGCAATATGTCAGTAACTCCTCTATCCAGATGCCTTTCCACTGCTGCTTGTTGATCTGATCCTGCGGATAGAACACAGACTTCTTGTTGTCCGTTCGTTCGCCGTCGTGGCGATGGTCGGCAATGAAGTTGCTCGTAGCTGGACCGCCCACCTTCAGCTCCTTGTCAACCGATTTCACGGCGTCGGCGGTCACCTTGTAGAGATAGAAATAGTCGCTCTTCGTACCGTCGAAAAAGCCGAAGTCAAGGTTAGGCTCGTTCCACACCTCAAAATACCACTGCCGCACCTCGTTGAGTCCGTAGCGGTCGACGACATGCTGCGTGAAAGCTTTCACCAGTGCGCCCCATTTGGGCATTTTCTCCCTGTCGAACGACACGCGGTTCCAGTACCACATCTGCGTCTTTCCGCCATCGGCATCGATGCCCTTAGGGAAGAACGACAGCTCTACGAACGGGCGCACGCCGAGTTCGAGCATACGGTCGTAGACCTCGTCGACGTACTGCCAGTTGTAGACAACCTGTCCGTTCGTCTTCTCATGGTAGATGCACATGTCGTCGTCGAAGATCCCGTGCATGCGCAGGTACTGGAAGCCGCAGTGCTCCTTCGCCAGTCGCAGCTGTTCTACCCACGCCGTGCGCAACCCCTCGTTGGCTCGTCCGGCGCATGTCCCAACGCTCCAGAGATGCTCAAAGCGCTCGCCACGAGCCTTCGTGTCAACTACTTGTGCTTCCGCAGCAAGCGACGTCGCCAGGAGAAGCACGAACGAAATGATACGGCAGAAATGACTCATATAGTTATTTCCTTTTTTCTCTTGTCAGATGTAGGGCTGCGCCACCAGAAGGTTGCAACTTCAGGGTGATGGGCTTTCCCGCTTTAACCTTAAGAGTGCTGACAGAAACCTTTGTCCTGGTGTCGAGTGCAGGGTCGTCGTTATAGATTTCCGCCAGATACTTTCCTGCCGGCATGAAGTCGGTGGGTATGTTGACGGTGCGTCCTTCTGTGTTGGTCATAGCGCCGACGTACCAGTCCTCGCCTGATCGGCGGGCTTGAATGATGTACTCACCAGGAATGCCATCGAGGGCTATGCTCTCGTCGAATACGGTGGGGCACTCGCGCCAGAACTTCAGTTCGGCCGATTCCCAACCATCGGGGTAGGGGTTGTCGTACCAAAACAGAAACTGCAGAGGCGAATAATAGACAGCCATCATGGCAAGCTGATGTCCCTTGGTGTTCTTCACGCGATTGTTGAAGTAGCACAGCGTGTAGTCGGCAGGTCCGCAGAGGTAACGTGTGAAGGGTAGGAGAGTGTTGTGCGTTGCATCAGGCATCTCCTCGTTTCCGCGGATGCCTTCCTGCGTGAGCAAGTTCGGATAGGTGCGTGAGAGACCTGTAGGGCGGTATTCATCGTGTATGTCTACCATAATCTTGTAGTCGGCACATTTGGCCACGGCGTCGTGCAACCATGTGGACCACTGCTGGCTGCCTATCTGCACGAAACCGAACTTGATGCCCTTGATGCCCCATTGCTGATAGAGCGGCAACAGCTCGTCCAGCTGTTTCTCGAGGGCACGCTGGTTGACGTAGACCCACACCCCGACGCCTTTGCTTTTTGCGTATTCGCAGATCTCGGGCATCGTGAAGTCGCGTGTCGAGATGACTGCACGGGCATCGCTGCTTACTTTTCCTTCCGGGCCGTACCATCCGGCATCAAGCTCTACGTATGGAATACCAAATTCGGCACAATAGTCTATAGACTTCATTATAGAGGCCTTATCCAGACGGCATGACCGGAAAGCTTTTCCAGGTCGTACCCAAGACCAGTCGATTCCAGCACGTTCAACATTCAAGTTGAGAACCAACTCCTTGTGATTTATCAGGTCTACGGCGCGCTCGCCTGCCATGATGACGCGCCACGGCGTATCGTAGGGCGATATGATGTCGGCGCTGCCGTACATAGCCACTTGCAGCGCATTGTCTTTAGCCAAACGGAACTTACCGCGGGCATAGTCCTTCATGGCAGCTTCGAGCAAGGCTACGTAAGTGCCGTCGGGCAGTTGAAGCAGCAGAGGGCGCTCGCTCTCGAACCACTGGGCCGGCCCACCTTCCGTCGCCGATAAGGCTCGTGTGGACTCTATGGCTGCGATGTCGTTCTTCAGCGGGACTTCGTAGAAGGGCCCTTGGGCCCATTCTTCATACCACCCCCTTGTGCCTTCAGGCATATCAAAGGTCGTTTGCTCCCCTCTGATATGAAGGAATAGGCTGTTGGCTGTCTCCGGGAAATGATAGCGGAAGGCTATACCCTCATCGTAAGCGCGGACAATGATGTCCATCGCGTAATACTTACGTTTGTCGTAGCCATCAGAGACCGTGCCTTGGCCGTTAGAACCTTTCTCATAATGCAGCACCAGCTCGTTGAAGTGGTCGCGGATCTGAGCGTTCTCGCCGTAAAGCGGGGCCCATGTGGTGTCTACTGCCGTGCGCTCTTCGCTTTTCAGCTGTAGGTCGCTACACCAGTCTTCATGCTCACCCCGCGGCACGCCCAGTGCCGACTCAAAAAGGCGATTGTCAATGTCTACACCCAGACGACTCTTCTCAATAATCGTTTTGCCAGAGAAGGTCACGCAATAGCTCATTCCTTCTACCGTGATAGTGTACTTGCCGTCGGGCGAGGACAGCGACTGCGCCATCGCCAGTAACGGCAGGCTTAGTAAGACTATGAACAGGGGCTTTCTCATTTTTTTCTTTTCACCTTTCATTTTTCATTTTTAACTTTTCACTCTTCGAGCTGCGGCGCAGGTTTTCCCCTGCGCATCCCTCTTTTATTCACTCTTCTATAATGGTTTTTCCGTTTGAAGTTACTCTATAATGCTCCGGGGTCGCGACAATCACGTCTTCCCGCCCGTTCTTTAGTGTCACCTTAATGCCTACCGCATCCGGCTCTTTCGGAGTGAAGAACTCCACCTTTTCTATTTCCGAAGGCTCATTCGTGTCGCTCGGCTCAAAGACCGCCACGAAGGGATGGTGCCACGCCTCTCCGTACTGGCGCGCTACGAATGTCAGCACCGGCTGCTCGTCGACCTTATAAGGCATGAAGTTGCCTAGGCGCTCATATTCGAGGTTTACAGGTGAGAGAGCTTTGAACACTTCGCGGTCCGCCGCGCCCTCCATCCACATCGTCATCTCTATCAACCTGCCGTCAGGGCACTCCGTCGTGAATGTTGCCATCACATCCTTGTCCGTGCGGGCCGAATATTTGTCCCAGATATAGCTGTAGGCGTACAGGTGCCCGCCTGCGAAGGCGAGTTCGTCTGTCGGTTGCAAGCCCAGGTCGCTGTTGTCATCGCTCGTGAGGGTCATCGTCTGTCCCAGGTTGTGGTAGAAATAATCGTGGAACTTGTCCTGCCCGTCCTTCCGACGGCTGCGGAAAATATCCACGTAATAGCCGCCATCCCGCGTTTTTACTATGCCGTTCGTGCGCAGCTGTTCGCTCTGCGTCTCCGGTTCAACGAATGCCACCTGGCTCACCGTAGCCTCCTCCTCAGCCTTCAGGAAACGCACCTCAAAAGCATGCTGCGACATCATCACCGCGTGGTCCGACACGCCGTCCACGCAAACCGTGTTGTGCGCAGGGAAGCGCGAGTAATATTCATTGTAGTCCGCACCGCTGTAGAGCGTCCGACCTATCCCCGCATCAGGACCAAGCACGAAGCCCTTGCCATACAGCTCCATAGAGATGCCGTTGGCGTGCTCGTGGTTGCCAAGGGCACCGTTCAGCGAGATTGCCAAGTCGTGCTGAATGTCCATGCCCGTGCGCTGCATCAGCCATGAGACATTAGGGCTATAAAACGTCTTGCTGACATATTTCTCAATCTCAGCAGCAGGCGCTTCCGGCTTGATGGCATCCAGCAAGCCTGACAGACGGGCGGCAAGATCTTTATCTTCATGCCGCTCCGCATATTTCTTCATAAGGTCAGCAGCATGAGAGCTCAGATAGTTTGGGTGCGTATCGCCCCAGCCGCAGATCATCCGGTTCGGGAAGAGGTACTGTGGCGAGGCGAAGATGGCTTTCTCTATCGCTGGTATCTCCTGGAACATGTCCACGCCTGCCTTCTCGTCCATAGTGTTTGCAAACGTCGCGAACTCGCCTACGACCATCGTGCTGTAGCCTGGCGACTCGCACCAGATGTGCGTCCGCTCGTCGAAGCCGAAGGCCGCCAGACGTTTCATGCTCCACTGACGGATGCTCGAGCGGTTCAGCACGTAGTCCAGATAATACTCGCGACCCTTCCCGTCGCCATAGTCCTCGTCATGCCCCAAAACCAGGGCTATACTTACGATGAAGTTCGCTTGTATCAAGTCCCAGTTGTTGTGCGGCACGCCGTTCGCAATGATGTTATCCGCCCATTTCTTGAACGCTCCATCGTATAACGCTGTATTCTCGCTCTTGAACGCTCCACTCTTCTTCAACAGCGGGTACATCTCTGTCAGTTCGTTTATGGCATCTTCGTGGATGACCTCGAATGTTGTCATGCCTACCAACGTCTGTATGTGCCCGTGCGTCAAGTCCGTCGGCACGTTGCGGTAGTAGATGCCCTTCAGGAACGTGTCAAACACGTCCAACGCCATCTTCGCGTAACTCTCATCGCCGCTCTCAGCGAAGAGGAGCGCCGCGTCGCGGGCTATGCCTAGGATTTGTCGGTTGAGGGAAGCAATGTTGCAGCCTGTCTTTGACGCATGAGTCTTTTCCATCTCACCCGTTGACCTGTTGATAAACGTTACGTCGCCCTCAGCGTCATCGTCGTAGGGCACCACATCCGCCAGCTTCGGACGGTCATACTGGCTCGCAAAACTTCGGGTGCCGTTGTACTTCACTGTCGGCACCGGAGCCCTCTCACCCCCTGGATGGTCGAAAGTCTCGTTGTTGATGAAGACATCCGTCGCATGGCTCGACCAGTACATCTGCAAGCGGGACAACAACCAGTCCGGCTGCTTCATGACGCTGTCACGCCAAACGTCGGTCCGCCTCTTCAGACTTAGCACTTCATGCCGCGGCAGTTGGGCCGCCGCTGAAGAAATCAAAAGCGTCAGCAAGACGCATAATATCACCCTTCTTTTCATTTCTAACTTCTCATTTTTTCACAGCCTCCCCTAAATCCTTCCCTAAAAGGAAGTACTTCTGCAGTGATACTCCCCTTCCCTTCAGGGGAGGCGCTGGGGAGAGGCCTTCACTATTTATTACTACGCACCCACACGCGTAAACACTCAATCCCAACCTCCATATTATTGATGTCCGCTAAAACTCAGATGTGCAATAATCATCGTCAGCATTGCCCATAAACAGGTGTTGCGGAATCTTTCCTCAGTAAATTTGCCGAAATTTGCTGTCACGCTGTCACCGCGCTTGCAAGGCGCTGATTATCTTGTGGGTAGGCGGTGACAGATAGGTGACAGATACCCCTTTTGGTGACAGATAAACCCTCAAAAAGGGTGTTTTATCCAAAATGAGGTTGGATTCAAAATAATGGGTGTCCGCTAGAAATCATTGTTGCTTTCGGCAATCATTAATTCCTCGGACAGCCGTTGACACTTCTTAAGGGGGCTTGTCTAATGCTAAAAGCCGTAAGTTTAGGCACAAAAGTACGTTTAGCGGACACCCATAATTTTGAATGTTTATTTGGCGAAGACAACTGGCCGAAACATTCAATGCAACCGGTCGAAATGCTCAACTCAACCGGTTGAAATGGCGGATGCAACCAATAGTTTTAGGTGTCCCACCTAGGTGGGACACCTAAAACTATTGGCTCCATAATGCAACGTAAGCAGGTGATTAGCTCTATGCAACTAATATGTTTTTGCCAAAGATTTCAATGTTCATTCCTGGTTTCCTTGGCAGTAGATTGTATGCAATAAGCCTCGCAAAGAAATTGTCCGTAACTCGTTGTTTCGCTGCTGCGAAGGTACAAACTAATTCGCACTCCTGTAATTTCCCAGGCATATTTCTTATACCGAACTCACGTGGCTTTTAGCATTAGACAAGCCCCCTTAAGGAGTGTCAACGGCTGTCCGAGGAATTAACGATTGCCGAAAGCACCAATGATTTTTAGCGGACACCTATGATTTAAAATCCAGCACCATTTTGGATAAAAGGCCCTTTTTGAGGGTTTATCTGTCACCAAAAGGGGGTATCTGTCACCCATCTGTCACCGCTACTCATAAGGAAACCAATATCTTACGACGGCGGTGACAGCGTGACAGCAAATTTCGGCAAATTTACTGAGGAAAGATTCCGCAACACCTGTTTATGGGCATTGAGGACGGATATTTGATGCATTTTTAAGTTTTAGCGGACAGCAATAATTCAAAATACAATATTCAAGCCCTCGGCAGAGCCTATTTAAAGTCTACCGAGGGCTTTTATGATGTCAGATAGGTGGCTTATTTCTTTGTGGCGGAATGTGGCAGGTACCAATTGCGCTCGTCCTGCAGGAGGGATTCAAGCGCAGGCTTGCGCTTTGCTATGTTGGCCGCTACAAAGGCCGTGCTGGCTCTGTGGCGCCCTATGCGTAAGATGTCCGCAAAGCGATTACCCTCGTAGCCAGTCTCAAGAGCCATCTCGTTCAGTAGCTGATTCTCGACGAAGAGAAGGCTGTCTACGCCCGATTCTATGGAATAGCTTCGGAAGTCCGATATACGCTCACCGCATCCGCGTGAGTGCATGGCAGCGTTGCCCGCGAATATTTGGTCATAGTTGAGGTTGCCTTGACCGAAGTCGAGGTAAGAGATTACTTTACCTTCCGCATCTGTGAATTCCGACGAAGGCACGTATGACGGCACATTTAATTTTTCGCGGTTGAGGCCAAACTTCAGGAGAGCGAACGCCATATTGTACTTGCCGAGTCGGTTGATAGCCTCGGCATATCGCAGATAAACGGTGGAAGTGCGGTAAAGAGCCACTGCCTGTTCTAAGTTCTTGTATTTTGTTACGGCAGCGACCTCGGTTTCGGTCGTGCCTTTGGCTAGGGTGACGTAGTCGTAGGTGCCGTAGCGTCCGCGCAGGTCGCCCTGGGTGCTTACCGATGAGCCATAAGCATAGGTTTGAGACTCCCAGATGTTTAGCCCAGCTGCTGATGGTGCGAGGAGGTAGTCTTCTGTAGGGCTGAAGATTTGTACGAGGTGCGACTGGCTCTCGATGTAGTCGTCAGTGCACTGGATGACGGTCTGCATCTCGCTGGCTGTCGAGAGGAGACTTGTCCAGTTGCCCGACTCCTTGGTGAAGGTGTTGTCGGTCCATACGTTGCGGCGTGCCAGCACGGTGAGGTTGTTGCTCAGCAAGTGGGCATAGTACATCTGGGCGGCTCGTTCGTAGTCGTTGATATAGAGGTAGAGATCGCCGAGAAGCACGCGCAAAGGAATGAAAAGCTGGCTTGAGGCATAGCGGTCTATGGTGCCGTAGTCGGGCAGGTGCTCGCGGGTTTCGGCATCTGTGGGAATCCATGGTTGGAGGTCTGCGATGAGCACAGGCACGAGGGCGTCGAGGTCCATCTCCTGGCCGTCGATGTCTTGGTCAACGGCTGTTATAGGCTCGGTGTAGTAGGTCGCTGTGCCGTAGTCGAGCAGCAGTTGCAGGTAACACCAGGCCCGGATGGCTCGTGCCTGAGCCATCTCGTACTTGAGCACCTGCTCGCGTTCGCCTTCATCGTTTGTTACGACAATGGATGTGTCGATGCGGCTGAGTAGGTAGTTGCAGCTGTTGATGATGGCGTAGAGGTCTGAATCAAGGTGGTAGGCATTAAGCGAGTCGGCAGCGAAGTCAGCGATGTCGCGTAAGTCCTGCGTGGAGTTGTCAGTAGTGGTGAGCAGGTCGCCGCGCAGCTCGCCAACGACGACATACTTGTCGGCAACACGTTGCAGTTGTGCGAGTATGCCGAACATAGTGTAGCGTGCTGTGGCACGGTCGTTGATCTTGTAGCCATCAGAATTGATGACGCTGTTGGAATCGACTTCAATAAAGTCGCCACAGGAGACGGCAGCCAGCGTGACCGAAAAGGCTGCTATGGGAATAACCAGCTTTAAGAGTATGTGTTTCATTGCGGGTCAGAGATTCAATTTAATACCAAAAGTGAAGGTGCGGCATGATGGCATGAGGCCGAAATCAATTCCTTGCGTTAAGACGGAGTTGCCATAGTAGCATTCCGGGTCTGCGCCGAGGTAGCGTGTGAATGTGCAGACATTGTCGACAGCAGCCCATACCGAGAAGCCTTCGATGAAAGGATTGTTGATGGGTAGGTTGTAGGCGAGGCGCAGCTGCCTGATTTTGAAGAAGGAGCCATCCTCAATCCAACAATCGGAGAAGCGGCTGTTTCCAAGGGGGTCGGCGTAGGCGGCGCGTGGCACGTCAGTGAGTTGTCCCTCGCCTCGCCAGCGGTTGAGTACGCTTGCGCTTTGGTTGTGCAGCGAACTCATTGCTTCGAGCTGACTGCGCTGGTAGTTGTAAATGTCCCCTCCGAGCTGGAACGAGCAGTGGAGGTCTAACTCCCAGTGACGCCACTGCCAGCGGCTAAGCAGGGCACCGGTGAGGTCTGGGTTGGGGTCGCCTATGATGGTGCGGTCGTTCTCGTCGATGATGCCGTCGGCCGCTTCGGCATTAGGCTCGAGGAAATGTATGTCACCAGCCGCAAAGCTGCTGAGCGAGGTGTCGGCATTGCGAATCTTCAGGCCTGCAGCATCCGCTTCAGCGGTAGTAGCGAAAACTCCTGCCGTCTTATATCCATAAAAAACACCCGCAGCTTCTCCTTTGCGCGAGAGTACATAGCCATCGAGCACCTCTGTGATGAATTCGCCTTCGGGCAGGTCGGTAATCTCATTCTTGTAGTGGTTCAGCGAGAGCCCCATGTGCCAGTTGAAGCGGCGCGAAGCTATGAGCTTACCGTTGACCTGAGCCTCGAAGCCTTGGTTGCGCAGGCTGCCAGCATTGGTGAGATAGTATGATTTTCCTGACAGGCGGTCGGCGTTGCGATAGTTGAGCAGGTCGTCGGTCGTGTGGCGATATACGTCGAAGCCGAGGCTGAGTCTGTCGTGCAAGAAGGCCATCTCGATGCCAGCCGTGAGTTTGGTCGTCGTTTCCCACTTCAGCTTGTCGTTGCGGAGATTCCCGATGATGTGGCCTGTTGCTACGCCAGCGTAGTTGATTGGCGAGAGATAGCCCCATGAGGCTATGGCATCGATGGCATCGTTGCCGCTCATTCCCCATGAGGCCTTGACCTTGAGGGCATCAATCCACGAGGCGTTGTTGAGGAAGCGCTCGCCTTTGGCATCCCAACTGATACCTGCTGAGGGGAAGAGAGCCCAGCGTGTGCCTAAGGCTGCAAGGGAGCCGGAAGCCTTAGCCCCGAAACGCGACGAAGCGTCGGCAGCGGCTACGGCCCACAGGCTGTATTTGTTGTGGAGCGTGTAGTTGGCCTGCAGGTAGAGTGAAGTGCTGTTCCAGTGGACATCGTTGCCGCCAGTTTGCAGGAAGTCGAGATTCGTTGACAGGTTATATATTTGGTCGTCGCCGGTGTTGTGGCCCTCTCCGTAAGTGCTTTTGTAGGAGTTGGCAAAGACGCGCTGCCCGAGACTGAGACGTAAATCATGGGCATCGGCAAAAAGATGGTGGTAGCCCAGGTTGACGTCAGCGTATATGCTCGACTGCCTTATGTCTTGTTCCTTTACGGTGTTACGGCTGGTGCCAAGGCCTTCGAGTTTCTGTGGCGTGACGCCCATCATTGGCGAGAAGTAGTGTTCGCCGGTCTTGTCATGATAGTAAGAGAACTGACCGCGTACGGTCCAGTCCCTGCCTATGTGGAAAGTTGGTGTAGCATTAATGCTGAAGCGGTACTGCTTGTGCTCTCCCTTGGCATTTTCAATGAGTGCGCGGGGGTTTGTTACTCCGAGTGCATCTACGTTAGCGAGGGTGCGCGTGAGTGTTGAGCCATCGTCAGTGAAACTGAAAGGATTGAAGAACGGCGATTTAATACGTGCGGTGTAGGTTGGTGAGGTGAAAGCATCAGTGCCATCGTCGCGCAACTCACGCTCGACGCGAGTGAAGTACACTTCAGCCCCTAGGTCAAACCATTTCGTAAGGTTGATGTCGGCATTGACACGGGTGTTGATTCTCGAGAAATCAACGTTGCGCACGACCTCGTTGCCAGTGAGATAACCTACGGAAACATTGTAGCGAGCTACGTCGTCGCCTCCTTGTATGCCGAGTGAGTAGCGCTGGAGCAGGCCTGTATGGTAGACTTCGTCGTTCCAGTCGGTAGCACCGTGGTTGGCATTGTAGGTGCGGTCGGCTGTGTTTTCGTTGAAGATACCATCGAAGCCACCTGCCGCAGCATTGCCATTGTCGCTACCTTGATAAATCTCAGAGACGTAGCGGCGGAACTCCGCGCCGTTCATCATCTGCGGCAGATGAGGGCGTTGCTTGGTGGAAAGGCTGGCATTGAGCGTTATGCGGGTCTGGTCTGTGAGGCCCCGCTTGGTGTAGATGAGAATTACGCCGTTAGCTCCCTTGGAGCCGTAGAGCGCGGTGGCATCCTTGATAACCTCTACGCGGTCAATGTCCTGTGGATCGATGTCGAGCAGGCGGTTGATGTAGAAGCCTTCGTGGATAGACGTTTCGCCAGGGAACTCATCAACGACGACACCATCAAGAACGATAAGCGGATGCGCGGTGGCATTCAGAGAGTTAAGCCCCCGAATGAACATCTGATTGCCTATGCCGTATTGTCCGCTTCGGCGTACGGCGCGTACGTCGTGGGCCAGATAGTCGGAAACGGCGTCGTCAACAGAAAGGCTGGCCGTGTTGGTGTATGCATTGCGCTGAGCCGCAATCGGGGAGAAAACGACACCAGATAGATAGACAATATTGGCGTGGACGCTGTCTGACGTCACCGGGACAAGCATCGTTCGCGAGATATAGCCCTCGCCGTCAAAGGCTAAGGCAGCAACACCCGTGAGGCCCGGCAGTCGATAATGGCCTAACGAGTCCGTGAAGACTTGTGCCGTACCGCTGCTCACGGTGACGCCTACGATGCCTTGGCCTGTAGCCACGTCAACGACTCGCCCCTCAACCACGCCTTTGTCGGATTGTGCCATTGCCTGTGCACAACAGGCCAACAAAAGAGTGAAGAGTGAAAAGTGAAAAGAGAAAAGTGAATAAAGAATTCTTTTCATAGTGGTCAAGAGGTTTATTCGATTACAGGTTCAAGAATAAGGTAGTCTATCCGCATGTTATAGCCCATGGTTCGTTTGTCGGCATTGGTGAGATTTGTGGCAACACATATCTTTGTGTTGACCGCTTGAACATCTTTCTCTGCGAAAGCCGAACCGGAATAGTTGGCGAAAGGGAACTGGAAATTGCGCGCCACAAGAAACGTAGTGGTTTCGTAGCCCTTAGTGATGAAGTACTCGCCCGTGTCGGGGTCGCTCTCGATCTTGTCATCGCGGTACATATTATATCCTGAGCTGTTAGGCTGCTCGTGGACGTAGCTGAGGTAGAAACACACCTTTGTGCTGTCGGCATCATAGTAGGGGTACTTGATGACAGCTTCATCGCCTGCGTGGTATTGTATGCGGTTGATGACGGTGTCGCGCCGGCAGACGATAGTGTCTGGCTGTCGGTAGCCTACGGCCAGAGTGTCGAACGCTTGTGCAGGCACGAATACTGCATAGATATTGTACTTCGCAGCCAGGACGTTGGGAACATTGAAGACGACCTGCGGGGGCGTGAGGTTGTTGGTCGACGTATTTACGACCTCAAGGAATTGCATATTAGATACGGAATCCCTGAGGTTGCCTTCTGCGGCACTGCGATTGGTCAGCGTGGCATAGAGGAATTCGCGGCCAGCCGATTTCTCTGCTTCAATCTTTATTGTCTTCAGGAAAAGGTCGTCGGCATGGTGAGGCAAGCGGTCTACAGAATAGTATTGGCCGTTGCTTGCGGTCTGTGGCGTGAGTCCCTCGACGAGGTAGGCTGGATGGTGGTAGGTGTCGCCCGAGGTGGTCATAAGTGTATCGCCTGCGGGTGTCATGAAGTCGGGCCGGCGTCGGAAAAGGATGTCGCGGGCTATAGTCTCGCGGGTGTGTATGTCCTGCAGCGAGTCGCTGACAGGGGTGTCGGTCTCGTAGCTCCTACGATAGTTGAAAGAACTTGTGGGCGTACGGTCCTCGATTAGCGAGCCGAAGGTGCGAAAGTAGGGGCTGATGGCAGCGTAGGCAACGTTCCATCCTTCGTTCGTCGGCAGGAAAGCCGTATAGAGACTGTCCTCGAGGTTTATGGCTCCGTATTTCTTCATCCACTGGTTGTGGAAGTAAAGTTTCTGCCCGCGGTTGTTCTCGCCTACTTCAACGGCCGATTTTGTCGTCGTAGTGTCGTTGAAGGCTGCTATGTAGTGGTAGAGCGAGTCGTAGCGCCCAGTTCCGTTAGCAAGTATCTCCCAGAGGTTGCCATAGTACTGGGCTTTCTTGTTGAGAGCATAGATTATGCCGTTAGTGGCGATGAGGGGATTGGACGGAAGTGGTATGCCTGCGAAACAGATCTCCGAGCCTTCGCGTGTGAGTTCCTGATACTTGCCATTAAGCATCTTGACGCGCAGATAGGTCGTGTCGACGAGGTTGGAAGAACCATAGAGATAGCGGGCGACATGATTCTTTACGACCTCAGTCATTGCGCCTTCTGTAGCGCCAAACTCAGCCAAGGCGTCGTTGGTAGGAGCAAAGACGGTGAACGTCTGGTCGTAGGCGAGTATGCTGTCGCCGCCTGTCTGCTCCAGCAACGTCATGAAATTCGAGAACTCGCTGTGGCTGCGCAATAGTTCGATGAGCGAAGCCGTGGCCGTAGAGCCTGAAGCGGAGTAGTGGTCGTCCCATTCGGCATCCTGGCAGGCATGGCAGGTCAGCCCAGCCACTGCGGCAATGAACAGGAAACGCGGCAGCTGCTTGTATATGGTTTTCATATGGCTATTCATCTTGAGATTCATAATATGTATTCTGGCGAAGATTGCCATTGATCTTAATTTCGTTGAAGTAAATAGGCAGATACCATGCCTCGATGGAGGTCATCTTGTTGCGGATGGTAGTGACGTCCTCGTCGTAGCGCGATTCGAGGTACTGCCAGCTGTTCGCAACATTGGCCTCACGGCGTGCCAGACGCAGAAGGTCGAACCAACGTTTGCCTTCGAACATCAGTTCACGTTGGCGCTCTGCGAGGACGAGACGCTGGACATCCGAGGGAGAAGCATAAGCGGCATGGTCGAGTGAGTCTTTCACGTCAGCGTTGTCAGTGCAAGCTCGGATATAAGTCATGTTGCAGAGGGTGACAACATTACTGATTTCCTCGGCTGACTCGGCAATCTGAGCTAAAGCTTCGGCTTTCATCAGATAGATGTCGGCCAGACGATAGAAAATCCAGTTAGCCTGGCTGCTTGCTCCGCGATAGGTGTAGGTGGCAGACCGAGAGCTGAATTCGGCAGGCGGCGTCTGGCCTTCGTATTTGAAGATGTGATTGTCCTTGGCATTGAAGAAATCCTTGCTGCGGTAGTCGTAGTCGGCCTCGTCGCTGCTGGCTTTGTTCTGATTGAACAGTGCCTGAATGCTCACGGCGGCAAGTAGATGTGGATTGCGATTCTTGAGTGTATTGCCGTAGAGCGTGGCAGTGGCATTGTTGGCATGGCCGTTGGTGGTGAAGTTCAGCTCGAAGATGCTCTCGCCGGAGTTACCCGTATAGAAGACATCGCCGAGGAGGTCGGCGCCTTCGACGAGCTCTGCCTCCTCCATCTCTGCCGTTTCGTTGACTACAGCATCGCAGAGTGCTATGCACTGGTGGTAGTCGTCGGTGGCTCGCGATGCATCGATAGGCTGGTTGATAGAGGCGCGCCAGAGGTAATAGTCGGCCAAGAGGGCTTCAACAGCGCGGCGCGTAACTCTGCCGTGGCTCTCGGCATCGCTCTCCCATTCTGTGGCGGCATATTCACGGGCTATCTTAAGGTCGTCTATCATGCGGTCGAGTACGTAGTGCTCCTGATTGACCAGCGGATAGGCTTCGGCTGTGAAGGCAGCGACATTGATGGGCAGGGCGTAGTAGCTTATCCATTCTGCCGTGTCGCGGTTGCTCACGTTGTAGTCGTGTTCGTCTGTCTTGCTGCTTTCGAGCACGAGAGGCACATCGCGGAAGGTGCGTAAGAGGTAGAAGTAGCACAGGGCTCGTAGCGTGTAAGCCTCAGCCATATATGCCTTACAGGTTACCTCGTCAAAATTAGCATCAAGCTGGCGCACTGCTGGAGCAAACTCAAGCACCTTGTTGCAGTCGTTGATGACTGTGTAGAACGAAGCCCAGTCACAGTATGCGTTGTTCGACTTCACCTTGGCGTTGATGATATCGGTCTCGCTGGCTGAGATGCTGGCGCCGTTCTGCACCTCGTCGGAGCGCAGCTCGCCCCATAGAATGATGCGCTGCATGAGGTTGTCCTCTTGCATATAGCGGTAGCATGCCCGCACGACACTCTCCACCTGATTGCCGTTCTTCCAGAATTCCTCTTCGATGGTGCTGTCCTCGGGCATGAGTTCGAGCCAGTCGTTGCAAGAGAGAAACAAGAGAGAAGCAGCTAAAGCGAAGGTTGAAACTATAATATGAGATGTCTTTTTCATAATGAAAAGAGTGGATTATTGAATCGGTAAGTCAGAACGTAACCGAGAGTCCGAGCGTCCAGTCTTTCGAACGCGGCGTACGCGACGAGTCGTAGGCTACGCCGGGCAACGAGGCGTTGAAGTTCTGCACGGCTACCTCCGGGTCGGTTCCTGAGTACTTGGTGAAACAGTAGAGGTTGTTTATCGTGAGGTAAGCGTTGATGGCCTTCGCACGGATGGCATCAGCCCAACGCTTTGGGGCTGTGTAGCGCAGCGAGACGTACTTGATACGCAGGAATGAGCCATTCTCTACGTAGCGGTCTGAGCCCAACCAGTTGTAGCCCTGCTGGTAGAGGGCACGCGGCACATCGGTCAGGTCGCCTTCTTTGCGCCAACGCCAGTTGACGGTGCGGCATTGGTTGTCGTCGGTGTACATGTTCTCGGCTTGCATACGGGCGTTGTTGATTATCTTGCCGCCATAGCGGTAGTTGCAGAAGATGGTGAGCGAGAGGCTGCCATAGCGCAGCGTAGTGCCGAAACCGCCTTCGAGCTTAGGATTCGAGTTGCCAAGATAGACGACATCATATTCATCGATAGAACCGTCGTGGTTGATGTCCTCGTAGATGGCATCGCCGCCTTGGAACTTGTAATTAGTGCCCAGATAGTCGTATTTCATCTGCTTGGGATTGCCGTCATAGTCATACATGATGTTGCCCTCGGCATCGCGAGCTATGGGGCAGCTCTTGCCTTCGGCCTGTGCCTTGTCGAACTTCTCGTAGCTATAGCTGTAGACACCTTTGTAGCGGAAACCGTAGATTGAACCATAGGAGTTGTTCATCTGTATGCGGGTAAGATAGACACCGTTGTTGATGGCTGCCGCATTGTCGTTGAACTGGTTCATGATGCTCTCGTCAATTTTCTTTATGACGTTCTTGTTGTTGCCGATGTTGAGGTTGAAGTCCATCGAGAACTTGCCCTTCTTGATGATGCGGTCGGTGCTCAGTTCCAGTTCCCAGCCTCGGTTCTGCAATTTGCCGTCGTTCTTATACGTCAGTGACGAGAAGCCTGAGGTTGTGGATATGGAATAACCTGACCACAGCAGGTCGGTTGTCTGCTTGTCGTAGATATCAATCTTGGCATTGACCAAGTTGCCCAAGAAACCGAGGTCAAAGCCAAGGTTGTAAGAGCGCGTCTTCTCCCAACGCAGGTTAGTGAGAGGAATGTTTGTTGGGCGCACCACCGTGCCACCCATGTAGCCGTAGTTGTCGATGGAATAGACGCTGTACTGCGAGTAGTCACTGCCGGGCTGGTTGCCCGTGATGCCCCAACCAGGACGTACGGCAAGCATCGAGACGTATTTTTCAAGAGGCTTCATGAACTTCTCTTCTGAAATAATCCATTTGGCCGAGGCTCCGGGGAATACGCCCCAGCGGCGTGAGGCTCCGAACTTCGTCGACCCGTCGATGCGCAGTACGCCGCTGACGATATATTTCCCTTTATAAGAATAATGTATGTTGCCAAGTCCGGCCAGCGAGCGCGACTTGGAATTGCCGTTGCTCAGGTAGTTGAGGTAGGCGGCAGTAGTTGCATCGGTGAGCGACTCGTCGGGGTGACCATATGACTTTGTGGTATTTGCCGACTGCGTGGCGCTGGCTGTCTGCCAAGCCATGTTGGCCACGAGGAAATGTCCGTTGTTCCAGTCTGACTCGAAAGAGAGTTTGTTCTCCGTGAGTATGTTCAGACGCTCGGTGCTGTACTCCTGAGCGTTGTTCACCATCTCGCTGTCCCAGTTGTAGTTAGACACTGATGCGGGCAGGAACTGGCTGCGGCTGAGGTTGTTGATGTCGAAATTAATGTAGGCAGCGTATTTCAGCGAAAAGGGTTTATTGTCGAGCGTGGGGTTTATGATGTAGTACTGCAGGCGGGCCGTAGGCAACACGCGGCGGTTTACCTCCTCGTTCTTGGCCAGACGGGCCAACGCCACGGGGTTCATCAGGTTCTTCTGCGAACCGGCGAGCTGGGAATTGCTGCGGATGTTGTAGTAGTTGTCGGTGTCGTGGCCCTCGGCATCCTGCTCGTAGATGCCTACGTTAGGAATCTTCTTGTAGGCTATGCCGAGGATTGTGCCGTAGTTCTCGAGATTCTTCTTGTTCTTGCTGTATGTAAACTGGAATTCGGTGATGACTTTGATACGCTTTGAGATGTCGTAATCGAGGTTCATGCGGCTGGTCATCTTCGTGTAGTCCTGCCCTATGGTCGTGCCAGACTGCGTCAGGTAGCCTCCCGAAATCATAAATGTGGCTCGCTCGCCACCGCCGCTAACGCTCAGGTAGTGGTCGTGGGTCCAGCCGTGCTGAGTCACGGCGTCGACCCAATCTGTGTTGTTGTTGAACTGCTCGAACTCTGAGAACGAGGGATTGTAGTTGTACTCGTCACGGCTGTACTGGGAGTAGGATTCGGTGCGTGCGAGCGTGCGGTTGAAGTATTCCTGCTTCATCAGCATCGTGTAGTCGTCGCCTGAGAGCATTTTCATCCCTGCAGGTTGGTACTTCTCTGTAAGTTTGTAGGAATACTTTATTATAGGTTTGCCGCGGCTACCCTTGCGCGTCGTAATTTTGATTACACCGTTCGAGCCCTTCGAACCATAGAGGGCAGTGGCCGAGGCATCCTTCAGCACGTCGATGCTCAGGATGTCGTCGACGTTCACACAGAGAAGGTCAGCATACTGGTCGTCGGTGGCATTGTTGAAATCAAAGTCGGCGGCGACGTCGCCCTCAAAGGGTATATCGTTGAGCACGATGAGAGGGTTGGCATTGCCAGACAAGGTCGTCGTACCACGGATTCGCATTTGGCTGCCGGCGCCGGGCGCACCTGACGATGCCACGATGTCGAGACCTGCGATGCGGCCTTGCAGCAGGTCCTCGGCTGAGGCAACGGAGATGCCTTCGACATTCTCGCCCAACTCAAAGTGAGAGATGGCCATCGACACTTCGCGGCTTGGGATATTGCCCATGCCTACGTCCTGACGGCGGTCGGCTTTGACGACCGTTTCCTTCATCGTCTGAGCCGTCTCTTTCATCTTGATGTTGAACCTCTTCGCGGCTCCTATGGCGAACACTTGAGTCTCGTAGCCTATAAACTGCACGCGGATGCGATTCTTCGTGCTCTTGGCGCGAAGGAAGAAGTTGCCGTTCATGTCGGTCGTTACACCTCCAAGGACGCGGTCGTTGGGGTCAAGCTCTACAATGTACACGCCGGGCAGTTCGCCGAAATCATCTTCTACGTGGCCGCTGATGGCAAGGTCGTTCTGCGCCCAAGCCTGAGAGCTGAGCAGCAGTGTGAACGCGCATACGAGCAGAGCCCGTGCTGATGCCATTATGTTCATTATTCCTTTCATATCATTCGAATCTTAAATACTTGCCATCTTCGAGAAGATGCATTACACTGTATGAGTAGGTCTCTATGCCGGTTGCTGCTGTCGTGGCGGCGCTGTTTACAATCAGGTCGCGCACCATCAGGTTGCACAGCTCATTGTCGACGCGGATCTTCTCGAAGCTCTCGCCACGGCGGCGACGCTGATAATTATAGTTGTCGAGCAGTGATATATTGGTGCCGTCGTGATCCACGAAGATGGGATAGAACTTGTGCGTCGTCTGGTTCAGCGTGTTAGAGAGGTATTCACCTTCACTCTCGCGTGCGCCTCCTCTGATAATGGAGTAGTCCTGGACATGATAGCGGATGAAGCGTATCATCTCCTGGCGCAGCGAGTCGCGCTTCTCGCTTAGGTCCATGCCCGCTGCTTCCTCCTCGTCCGTCAGTGTGCAGTGCTCTATCGCGTCAATCGAAGGCACTACGCCATCGGCAATGGCCGCTGCCACGCCGGCATTGCCCGGTACGTATACGCTGTAGTGGTACTGGCTTAGGAACGAGAGGCGGTAGTCGATGGCAGCACACGTCGTCGTAGGATTCTTCTCGAACAGGCCGCAGTACTCGCACATATCGTAGAACGCCTTGAAACTGTCGTCCGCGCTGCCCGAGGCTGAGGCTCCGGCGTGCTCGCGCAACATGGCATACAACGAGCGGGGTGAGGTGCGGAGGATGCCGCGGAGGTATCGCGTCGTGCCGTTGGTCTTCTCGTATTCGTCCACGACTTCGACAGGCTCGGCATTGCCGGCGCCCTGTGCAGCCACGACCTTTTCGCCCTGCCACACCAGACGGATGGGAGCATAACCTTTCGTGATATACCATTCCTGATTCGGAGTCACTTCGCCCACCAGCGTCTGCTGGTTGAGGATGTCCGTCAGTCGGCTTGTCAGTGCACCGGCGATACCGCCGGAGGTGTTTATGCCGATGGAGTCGCCTGTAGCCGCACCGCGGATGACAGCCTCTATTGAATTGGTGTTCTCGTTCAGACGGAAGTCCCACGTCGTATTCAGCCTGATGCCGCTGTAGCCTGCCGAGATGGGATCCAGGTAATCCTTCATATACTCGTCTGGGGTAACGAAGAAGTTGTAAGTCGACTTCAGCGAGCGGAGGTAATACTGGAACTGGCAATAGTTGTCGCCCATCGCCAGGTTGAATATCTTAAGCCCTTGGTCGACTTTCACAGGACCCATGACCGAGCGATAGTCCAGCGGAGGCAGCACTTTGTTAATCAGATAGACGATACCGTTGCGGGCTACGTACGAACCGACGATGTTGTCTTCGCTGATTTCCATCTCGTAGCCGGCCATATCCTTCAGTGTGCCGAAGTGGCTCGGGGTAGAATTGACGAACGACGAGAGCTGATGGTTCTTCACCAGGTCGGCGGCAATCTGGTTAGGGACATTATCCCATTCGCCGCCAAACGACTCATAGATGTCGTGGCCTTCTGCCGATGGGTCGGCGCTAAAATACTCTGCCATAGCTTCGTTCGTGGGAACAAACATGGCCGCCATGTCGCCTTCGTAGGCATTGTCGCTGTTTGAGCCCGACGAACCATATTGGTACAGGTTCCAGCCTGGGTCGAAGTATAAGGTTCCTGGGGAGATGCGGCCGTCGATGTCCGTGCGGTGGGGATGGGCTGCCGACTCGTTGAAATAGCGCAGCTCGTAGATGCGCTCGCCGTCCGTTGTCGTGCGGTACAGCACAGGTTCGCAGAAGCGGTCCATCAGGTGGTTGAACGTCGAGAGGCGTTCTTCGCCACGGATATATCCAGCCATATTGTCGGGCATCATGCATATACGGTCCAGCTCGTGCAGGTAGCCGTTTTTGCACGTGATGTCCTGACGCACGATCTGGCTCTGGAACAAGTAGGTCTTCTCTGTCGAAGCGTCTGCGCCGCAGATATACTTCATGTCATTGTCGGTTATCTTCAGTGCTGACATGACATCGGGAAAGAACTGAACGAGAGTCCAAGGTGTGGCATCCATCAGCAGGCGGATTTCTGTGTCCTTGTAGCGGTCGAAGTAGCTGTTGTGAGGCAATTCGGCGTAGTTCATCACAGGAATGGTGTCCTCGACGCTCATCATTGTGGTGCGACGGAAGAGTGTCCCGCCATGGTCGGTCAGGGCCAGACGTTCGATGAGCTGTGCGTTCTCGACCATGCATGAGCGCAGCATGAGATATTTCATCGACTGAGGCAACTTCTCGTATGACGTGTAGCCCTTGCGCACAGCATCGGACGAGCGGAAGAAACTCTCGAAGCACGAGTCCGGCGAGAAGAACAGCGTATTGCTCCCCGTGCGCTTCAGCGATTCGTAGTAGCCGCAGTCCTCGATGAGACGGCAGAAATATTTGCAGTCGCCGCGCTGGTTGAGATAGTCGTACACATTGGGCCCCAGCCACGACGGCTCATTATTCTCCTCCTCAGCGAAGCGGTCGGTACACGACTCCGTCAGGAATGCCGTTGCAAGCAGCGAAAGGACAAAGAACAAACGTATCTTCATATCTTTTTCAATTCGTAATTCATAATTCGTAATTCGTAATCTCATCAATGCTGGTCCTCTTCCTCAATGAGGTCGGTGGGTATGAACTCGATGTAGTCAAACAAACCCTTGCCGGCCAGCATCTGCACAAAGCGGAGGTCATGCTCCTCGTTACCCGTGAACGAGAACGTCCCGAGAATATACCGCAGGTCGGCCGACGAGTTCCGCGCCGTCCCGAAGTAAGTCCCGTAGTCGTTGTGCCAGTTGGTGCCTACGTAGCTGTCAGGTGCTTTCATGAAGTTCCGGTTGCGCAGCGACTTGTCATTCTCGTACCCATAGGGGTCGTCCGCGCTGTAGCTCGCGTCGCGCGCCAGCTGCACGCCGGCGCTCCCGTAGGTCTCAATAATATTATAGTCTTGCTGCCAGCCGATATCGCCCTCCAGCGCGTTCGCCCGCATGTCAAGGGGTATGCCGCACGGAGTGCCGTCGAAGTAAATCTGAGTCACGCCAGCCTCGGAGTTGGACTTAGCAGTTCCGTAGACATGGTAGCCGAAGCGAATCTCGTATTTGCCCGCAGGGATCGGACCGATGCGGAACGTCACATCGAAGAAGCCCATCGCATTCAGCTCGTCGCCGTAGAGGTAGTGGTGGACGTTCGCCGCATAGTACACCATGTAGATACTCGGGCGTTGCTCCTCGAACGTCAGGTTCTTGCAATAGCCCGTGGGGATGTAGCGGTGCCACTGGTTGTACTTGTTCGTGTACGCCACCACGTCGTTCGTCACCAGCTCGGGCAAGAACGTCCGCAGCTCCATGCGCAGGCGGCGGTGTAGTACTTCGTTTTCGACATAGCTGTTGTAAGCCATGACGCGGTTGAGTTGGTGAAGGAAGCCGTTCTGGCAGTCCTTGTTGGAGTTGGCAGACACGAAATGGATATAGTCGTCGCTGTTGGCCATGCCAGGCAGCCAGCAGGGGTTGTCGATACTGTTGATGATGTTGTACTTTTGGCATTGGATCAACGCCCCCGCAGCCATCGTAGGCCAGTACTGCTCGATGCGATAGTTCTCGTCGCAGATCTCGGCCTTGCGTTCAAACCAGTCGTACTCCGAGACGTAGCCGTAGGTGGTCACGAAGTTGTCGGTGCGCACGGCTGCTTGAAGGAAATGGTAGGCCACGAAGTGGTTCAGCGCATTGCGGGGGTCTTTGCGGTCGGTGATGGTAAGGTCTACGGGCACGGCACTACCGTTGTCAATCATCTCCTTGTAGATGGCTCGGGCGTAGGCTTCCATGTCGTCGACGCTGTGGATGCCGTCGATGCCTGCGGCCTGTGTGTACTTATCCTTCCAGTCTGCGAGCAGCTCGTCAGGCTCGAGGAGAGCAGTCCAGCCGTACTTGCGTTCTTCGGGATAATGGGCGCGCGTGGTGATGGCGCTGCCGTCAGGAAGGGTGGTGGGAGCCACGTAGCTCTCGTCCTCGATAAGCATCATCTTAGTGTCCAGACCCGTGGCTGCTATGGCGTCGCCATAGATGTTGTACTGGCCGTTGGTCTTGATGAGGTTTGGCAAAAGGTCGTTGTTGCCCTCGATGACGTGGTCGATGACGTGAACTACTCCGTTGATCATCTCGCCGTTGGCATCAATGATATTAGCCTCGTCGTTGATAAGCCAGGCTGTGCTGGCAGCATTCTCCGGGAAGTGCACGATGATGTAGCGGCCCACCATATTCTTCGTCGGGATGGCACCTTCCTCGAAGTCGAAGGTCGTGTAGGCCTTCGCTGCATTCGTCTCGCCATCGATGATGTGGTAGAACACCAACTTGCGCAGGTCCTTGGCATTGAGCGTGTCGACGTTCATGGGACTGACGCCGTTGCCCTTCTTCATATAGTAAGCGCGCATGGCCTCGTTGGTGGGCACAAACAGCGTGTATTTGCCGTAGGACTCCATCAAGGGCCAGGCTTCAGCCTTCTCCAGCACGTGGATAAACTCTGAATACTCTGCATGATGGGCATTGAGGAAGTCGGCAATTTTCTCACCCGTGAATGTGGTGTAGCTGTCGCCTACATCGTCAGAGTCAAAGCAACCTGCCACCATCAAGCTGAAGCTCAGGCAGAGAATCGCGGATAACAAATGATGTTTCATTGCAGTTTATGGTGTGTTTTTAAAGTCTCTTTTTTCTTTATACTACGCATTTACCACAGTACACACCTAATGAGAAACTAAAAAAATCATTACAACCCCCACACATCCCTCTTCTTTTCACTACTCGGGCTGCGGCGCAGGGTTTTCCCCAGCGCATCCCAATCCTAATTCCTCAACTCATCAATGCATCACGTAATGCGAGTGTTAATTAATATTAAATCCCAAGTATTTTTTCATTAGAATAGAATTAATTAATAACTTTGCAAAAGCTAAACACCTTTTGTTACGCCCTATGAATGAGCACCGTAAGAATTTGATACTCCTATTTGCCGCTTTCTTTGTAGTACAAGCGACAAGCGCGCGCTCATTCATATTCCACAATCTGTCAGAAGAGAATGGGCTGACAGACCACCTCGTAAACGTAATACATCAAGATGGCATAGGGCAGGTATGGATAGGCACGGCGTCTAACGTAGTTCGTTACGACGGCGTACACTGCTTTGAATATCAACTGCCAGGCGCCAAGAGCCGTAACAAACGAATCCAGGACATTGTGAGCGCACCAGACTTGACTGTGTGGGCAGGCAATGGCGACGGACTTTGGAGGTTGTTACCAAACGACACAACTTTCGTACAGGTATGGAAAACCGAGATAGCACATCCCGTTAACGCTCTTGCGTTGGACGGCTCGTCCCGCCATCTCTATGTGGGCACTGAGGGTGGCGTCTATGATATAAACCTACGCACAAGCGAGATTGTACGCTTGCTGATAAACCCTAATGAACTCTCTGCAGAGAACATCGTCAATGACCTGATGCTCGGAACAGACGGCGTGTTGTGGGCTGCTACAGAAGAGGGACTACACTCTTGGAAGCAGGCCTCAGGCAAATGGTTGCATCACTACGTCGACGTAAACAGCAAGCAAGGTTTCCGTCATATGGCCAAGGCTGGCAAGCGCATTTTCCTTGGCAGTTTAGATTCCGGTCTTTTCTATCTAGGCAGCTCACAAAACGCTATCCACAGGTACATCAGTCTCGACTGCCCCATAGTCTATGACCTGTGCGCCGACGCCGAAGGGAATCTCTTCGTAGGCACAGACGGTAATGGGGTCTATAAACTTGACACCAAGGACGACCGAATCATCCAACAGTTCAGCCAAGGCTCGGGAGCTTCCGACATTTCGAGTAACTCGGTTTATTCCGTGATGTGCGACAGCCGAGGGCAACTATGGGTTGGCTCATACCAGAGTGGGCTCGACTATTCACTCTATCAGAGTTCGTTCATCAGCACTTTTGACGTACCTGGTTTTGACACAAAATCGCTCGCCGTGCGTGCTTTCGCCAAGCACGGAAATCAGTACTTAATAGGCTATCGCGGTGGACTGTGCTTCATCGATACTGACCGTGGTCTTACCTATCCCATGGGACCTAAGATGCTCAATTGTCAGATTGTCTTTTCACTATGCTACCTCGACGGCCTTTTTTACGTAGGGACTTATGGCGGAGGCATGTACGTCTTCGACCCCACCAGCTTATTGCTGGAGCCCTTTGCGCCAGTTGGCAAGGAGGCTCTTTCTGAGCGCGAGATATTCTGCATCACTCTCGCACCAGACAGCACTCTGTGGGTCGGTACTGGAGGAGGCTTATATCAATTTGGACAGGGCGGCCAGTGGCTGAACCATTTCAACAGCAAGAATTCCGTTTTGCCACAGGGCAATGTCTATGAGGTATTCTTCGACAGCTCGCACCGAGGATGGGTTTGTACTGAAAGTGGTTTATGCGTCTACGACGAACTGAGCAATTCACTGCGCACCGACATCTTCCGTGACGGATTCATCAACAAGCAAAAGATACGCGACGTTTTCGAAGATTCCCAGCATCGACTTATCTTTGTGCCTGATCAAGGCAACCTCTCTGCTTGGACACTCTCCCTGCAACCTGTTGACTTCTCTCATGAGATGCCCTCGGATATTTCCGACGCCATGTTTGTTTATGAGCATCCGGAGGGAAAACTATGGGTAGGAACGCAACATGGGCTATACTCTTTCGGCAACACGGTGCAGGCCTACGACTTTGCCGACGGCCTCAATAGTATGGCTTTCACTTTCTGCCAACCCGTCGTTGACGAGAACCGACGACTGTGGCTGGGCAGTGAGGCAGGACTGCTCTATATCGACGTGAAAAACGACACAGCCGACTTGGCCAACACATCGCGGTACATCACTGGACTCTTGATTGACGGCAAAAAGCTGCCAGTAGCTTTGGCGGACCTCTTTAAGGAAAAGCGCATTTCCCTGTCATCTAAGCCGCTCAACATCACGTTCCTGCTCTCAGAACTGAGCTTTACCAGCGAGAAAGCAATGTGCTATGAGTATAAACTCGACGGCGTGGACAAAGAATGGCACCAGCTTTCAGGCACCTCGGAGGTCACGTATCGCGCCCTTCGATGGGGACGCTGGACGTTCAGGGTCCGCAACAGCGCATACCCTGGCTACGAATGTGAGTTCAAGATTCATGTTCCGATGTCCAAGTCCGACATTGCTGAACTCTGCTTAGCCTTTCTTTTCCTACTTTTCATCATAGCCTTGTTTGTCTGGCTGTACATTAATAAGAGGTTCATCAAGCGGCTCTTAGACATAGTCAAGAGAGAGCTTCGTGGTAGCAAGCATCATGCCGACACTGAAGAAACGGCCAAAACCGAATCACATGTTAGAGACAGTGATCTGGCAGGAGACGATGAAATGGCCTCTGTTTTCAAGCCTGGCGATAAGGACAAATATCGTAACGTAAACATCTCCGAGGCAGACTGCATACAGCTGGCCGAGACTTTGGCCGCGCAGATGCGGGAGCAGAAACTCTACAAGAACCCCGACCTCAAGATTGCCGACTTGGCCGAGGCCGTAGGCACTACGCCGTACATGATGAGCTTCCTGCTGAGCCAGTACCTGAACGTGAGCTACTACGATTATGTCAACGAATTCCGCGTTGAAGAATTCAAAGACCTCGTGACTCATGTCGACCTCAACCTCTACACCCTGTCTGCACTGGGCGAGCAGTGTGGTTTCTCGTCGCGTGCTGCCTTCTTCCGCAACTTCAAGAAGGTGACAGGCGTGACGCCCAATGAGTACGTTCAGGGCCTACAGAAGTAGCCCTTTGTGTCTCTTTTACTCTTCGAGTCTCATTTTATTAATGGATTGGTTTACAGACTTAAAGATTTGAGCCTGTACCATTAAATTGATTGCGACACTTTAACGCATTTTATTTTGTTATTTTTATTTGTTTGGCTTTTATCTTTGCTGTTGTGAAAGTCAAAAATCATTGCCTTATGAACGTTTTCGTTAAGCCAAATGAGCCGTCCCCCTTCCCTTCAGGGGAGGGGTTAGAGGAGAGGCTGTCAGCCTATGACATCATCGGTAAGTGCTATTGCGAGTATCATCAGAGCATTAAGTGCTACATCACTTGCAAATTGAGGAATGCCGACGTTGCCGAGGATCTTACACAAGACGTATTTCTGCATTTGATGGAATGCGGTCAGATGGTTCGTATGCAGACAGCTCGCAATATGCTTTACACCATAGCCCGGAACTTAGTGATAGATTACTTGCGCCGATACTACTGCCGTTGTGCGCAACAACATCCTATTGACGCAACGATGCTGGAGAATAAAGCCACCACCATCAACGTCGAAAGCCTCGTCTCGGCAGCCGACATCGCACGCCACGAACAAGCTCGCATGCAATTGTTGCCGCCGCAGCGCCGAAAAATATATAATATGGTGCGATTTGAAGAGAAGAAGATACCTGAAGTAGCCAAAGAACTCTCTCTCTCAGTCCGCACCGTAGAAAACCACCTCGCCATCGGCCGACGAGAGATGCGCGAATATATACGTAAGTGCATAGGTGCATAACAACTATATATAAGGACATTTTATAAAAATTATAAATTATGAACACAAGACAAACATTTCTGAGTTTTGTACTGCTCATTGCAGCACTGCCAATCTGGGCAGAAGATTTCTCGCCGGTGGCAGAAAAGCTTTTTCGTACTAGCAACGATAACACCAGTTGGGTGTCAGGCTTCCCTAAGTCTGCATCTGAAACCAATTATGAATTTGAAATGAAATATTGGGCTGGCTTTTATGCTTTGCAGAAGTATACCATAACAAATCTCGACGCTGCAACCAGTCTTACATTAAACATTGCAGGTCCAAAAGATAAAGGCACGGATGCCATTGCTCTTTGGGTCTTTTCCGACAATGCTTGGACAGAAATTTCTTCTGCTGAAGAGTTGACAGGCAAAGTTACGGAAATCGTGGGTATCGCACCTCACGCCACCGAAGGCGATGCCAGCACCGATTACCTCATGAATACCTGTGGTCAAAACAGGGAGACTGTAGATGACGTGCAATACTGCCATTTTGTGATTCAAGGAGACGCTTTAACCAGACTTAAAGAGGCTGCTACTGACAATACGTTCTCTCTGCTTATTACAAATCGCACTCAAGATCTCAAATCAGATACTCAACGTAAGTACTACAGTAGCGGGCACGCCACCGAAACTTGCCGCCCATATATTTCCGCGACTTACCCTACAGCCTTAGTACAGCAAGAAATTGACGGTGTCACTTCAAATACTTATTGCGGAACACTCAATGAAGCTTTCGACGCCATTACGTCGTCCGGAACAATTACCTTGTTTGATGATATCACCATTACGAGCCGTTGCAATACAGGTGCAAAGAACATCATTGTGACTGCTGTTAAGGATGTAAAGATCTCAAGTTCATTGAATAGCAGCATTTGGATATTGAACAACAACGGTAGTGGCAAGCTCACTATCGGTTCAGAAGACTATCAGATTACAATTGATGGCAACAATATCACCAACAATGCCAATCACTTGGAAGTGAGTGGAAACAGCACTACTACGCTCAACAACATTAAGTTCACGAATTGCATCAGCTCTAAAGCAACAAATAGCAGCGGACAAGGAGGCATCATTAACAACAAAGGAGGCGGAACACTTTATCTGAAGAACTGCGTCTTTGAGGGGTGCACGGCATCAACCCAGAATGATGATTCAGGTATTATATTCGTTGGTACAACCAACGTTTCTGTCCAACAAAACATCTTATTTGTCAATTGCATCGGAAATGATTTCTTTGCAGAACAATTCCTGCGCATAGGCGATATGTCTGAGCCGGCAGCACCTATCACAATCTACAGGAAGAATGCAGCCCTGAATGCTGTAGTACTCAGTATGGGCGGTAATTATCAAGATAGGACTTCTTGGTTCAAGGTCGTGAACGACAACTTCGGACTTGCTTTTAAGCCAAGTAATGCCGACCACATCCTTACTGAAGCCTATACTCTTACAATGAATAAGTACGGCGCCTCGACGCTCATCCTTCCTTTTGAGTGCAAGATTCCTGAAGGAGTGAGCCTCTATACACTCAGTTACACCGCTGGCGCAGAAAGCGCCACCGCTGCCCAGGTTAACAGCACCCTGCCCGCCAACACCCCCGTGCTCGTTAATGCAGAAGCAGACAATAAATATTGGTTTGTCAACACAACTATTGTAGATGAAGCCACGGCAGGCAGCGGCACACATACCTTTGGTGCCCTGACCGGTGTTTACGAGACAACCAGCGTGCCGGAAGAGTCGTATATACTGTTTGCCAGCGATGATAAGCCCATCGGATTCTACAAGGCTAACAACAACACAGTAGGTGCCAACCGCGCCTATCTCACAGCCTACGGATCCGGCGTCAAGGCTCTGATGATTGACTTCGGCGGAGCTGACGGCATTGGGGACGTTAACCGTAACGTTAACCTTAACGAAAAAATCTACAACCTTGCCGGCCAGCGCGTGAACAGAACACAGAAGGGCTTATATATCATCAACGGCAAGAAAGTGTTAGTTAAATAAGGAAACAAGGTCAGTTAATATAATTTTTTAAGAATATGAAAAAGATATATATAACCCCTGAAACGAGTGAATTTGACATCCATCTCCATCAGATGCTGGCCAATTCTCCAATAGGTTCTGATGTCTATGACGATTATGCCGATGATGGCGCTTCCGGACTGACGAAGCGCGACCATGGAGATATCTGGGGCAAGTCCAGTTTCTCTGGTCAAGACTGGGGCGACACCTGGGAATAAGACTACAGCGAGACAACATAAAGAACGTTTTCATTAAGCCAGATGAGCAGAGCCAAGCTTGCTTGGGCTTTGCCATGGCGAGAAACGGTCGAATGAAATTCAACTGCGTAACAGAGTAAAAACAGAAACACGAAGATGAATAAAAAAATTTTGATATTTGTCGCAACGACATTACTGTGTGTCCAGTTTGCCTTTGCCGGACGCACCTTCGTGCACCCTGGCATATCATACACCCAGGCTGATATCGACCGCATGCGCTCCCTTATAGCAGCGAAGCAGGAGCCTTACTATAGTGCTTTCACGGCACTTAAGAACAGCTCTTACAGTAGTCCCACCGTCTCTGTGTCGCAGCGTGGGACACAGATTAAGGAGGGCCAGTTCAACGGCACCGTCGGCATCGACGGGCGTCGAGCACACGACCTTGCCCTCTTGTATGTGCTCACGGGTGATACGAAATATGCCGACAAGGCTGTGCAGATTCTTAATGCCAACAGTTATTATACAAACACAAGCGCGCGTGGGACAGGGCCGCTCGATAATGGCAAGGTTAACCTCCTGATTGAAGCCGCCGAACTAATGCGCGACTATACAGGGTGGGCTGCCTCCGATCAGCAGCGCTTCAAGGACATGCTCACCTACCCTTACTTCACAACGAAGGAAGACCTGTACGTGAAATACGCCTCGATGACTGACGACAACAACGGCATCACCTTCTACTGGAACTGCTACAACTTCGATTCCGGCCGCTTCGGCAACCAAGGAATGTTTGCTGCACGTGCGCTCCTCGCTATGGGCGTCTACCTCGACAACGACACCATCTTCGACCGCGCCTATCAGTACTTGAGCGGCAACCAGTGGCAGCACTTCGAGAACTACGATGACATCGACTACAAGCCAGGACCGGGCTATGGCTACAAGCCTTTCGGCAGCATTGAGAATACAGCCTACATGTATTCCTGGCCCACATCAACCGTCGTCAAGGAGAGCGACCCTTCATACGTGCGCAACTACGGCTACAGCGAGCAGCTGCAGTACTACATCTTCAAGAACGGGCAGTGTCAGGAATCGTGCCGCGACCAAGCCCATACACTCTGTGGCGTGATGATGTACACTAGCATAGCCGAACAATGCTGGAATCAGGGCGAAGACCTTTATGGCGCATTAGACAACCGCATCCTTAAAGGTATCGAGTATAGCTTTAGGGTTAACACTACAGCCATCAGTGATTATTCCAAATACATGAAAGACAAGGATTGGAGCGGACAATGGACGCCCTCGGCCTGGAGCGTGCGCGCCCCCTCGTCACATCCTAACTTTGCCAACTGGGATCCGACAATGGCTGACCTCTCGACAAATGTCGAGCCTGAGAGCCCCGACACCTTCTATCAGACGTGGGACCGCTGCGGGCGCGTTTTCTACAAGGATCTCACTACAGCCGACGCCGGCGACGGCCTCGGCTCCAGCGGCTGCCGAGAGATGGCCCTCGCCCACTACAACGTGCGCATGGGGATGCCTCTCACTGAGATGCCGTGGCTGAAGCGCTTCCGCGACTACATGATAGCCAAGTTCAAGACCGAGAACTGGGGCAAAGACAGCGGCCACTACTATGAGTGGTGCGGTTGGGGCACCCTGAGCAAGCACCGTGAAGAGTATATGGTAGGCGACCCCGTCAGCTATCAAAGCGGTCGTCGTGTGATGGGCATACATCAACCTTTCGAGGCGCTTCGCTGTGCCGACTACGACTATTTTGCAGCCGACGGCAACGGACGTACCTACCAGACAAGAAACACCACCGTCTCTGACTATCGCCCAGACGGCACCGTGCTTGTTGAGGAGGGCGACGGCAACTGGGTCGCAGTTCTCAGAAATATGGAGTGGCTGACATACACCATCAGTGTACCCAAAACCGGCGACTACACTTTCACCCTTCGTTACCTTACGGGTGAAGACTCCCCTATGATTACTTTATTCATTGATAATGAGGAGCGCGACGACATCTTCAGCGAAGACACGCATGGCGCATATGCCGAGAGCAGCTGGAATGTGCAGAAGCTCGAGGCAGGCGTACATGTAGTGAAAATCCTCATACAAGGTGAGAACGCCGAAGCCAAACTTAGCACCTTGACATTTCAAGCCGACTTCCAAACCTACGAAATCAGTGTCCCCGAAGGACTCAACTGCCCTACACAAGCAGCTGAAGGACAATCTGTAACCGTGACGGCTGACGAGAGCATCGTTGACGGCTCTCTCATTATCTACGACCCCACGGCTGACGAAAAGCTTGCAAGCGTAGCTACTGACAATGGCTGCATATTCGCCATGCCGAATCATGCCGTGGAAGCTACGGCGCTCCAACATCCGGCCGACGGACAGACCATCATAGCCACCATAGCTACATCCACAGCAGGAGCCGGCAGCGCATACGCCCGCAACGATCACCCCGACACGTGGAAGGTCGACGTCCCTGCCGAGCCGCGCTATCAGACAGCCGTGTTCGTACATCCCTATAAGACCCACAACTACAACCGGACGAACCTCAAGCTCGTATGCCCCGACGGCGCACAGCTCGACATCAATGATTCCTACGACCAGCCTTGGGATGTCAGCGGCCACCTGCTTCCCGGACAGACAAACACCTTCTCTATCACCAACGAGCGCACTGCCGGCATCGACTATTGGGCCAATGGCATAGCTACCAAGGCATCGTACCTCACACGCCTGGAACTCAGCGCGCCCGAGGGCAGTGTCATCGATGCCATCTCCAATCCCAAGGCCGCCAAGCTCTCGGCTGTCTACGACTTACAGGGGCGCCGTGTTTTCCCTACGCGTTCCGGCTTGTATATTACAGGCCGGCGTACCATCTATATACATAAATAAATTGAAAGGTTCAACTAATTCTATTAACTAACTTTTTAATAACAAACATTATGAGAAACATTCTACGTAATTTGCTCTCAGGCATAGCATTGTGCGCAGGATGCTTTGGCAGGAGATGCTCTGACAAAGTACAAGCTCAACCTTGCTGACCCTGATGTCTGCACCGTGTACTACATGCGTGCTGGCAACTACCAGGCTCTCGAGCCCTTGAAGGTCGGCGTCGATGCCGATGGCAACGACATCATGGCCGATCCCTATCCACGCATCGCCTATGCCTACGACGGCAAGTTCATCGACTGCCGCGGCATCGAGAGCTCCGAAGCAGGCGACTACGACGGCGAGAACTTCGTTGGTGCCAACCAAGGATTCCTTGTCTTCGACTTCGGCGAGGAAGGTATCGACCTGCAGAAGATTGTCCTTTACAACGACGGTTACTTCCAGCGCCACCAGCAGGGCACTGTCTTCGTGGCCTTCGCAGGCCCCACGGCCGACGGCCCCTTCACCGAGAGCTGTGTCGAAGCCAAATATCAGAAGGCTCAATATGAGACTAATGATTCTAAGCTTCTTCGCACCAACGGCTCAAACCAGTCGTTCTCGTCAATTGTGACAAACGTCAATAATTGGGTAACCGGCACCGAGAACCCCTCGGAGAACGAGCCAGGCTACTACGCCACGACTGTCAAGGCTGGCAACCACATCAAGTACCGCTACGTTGCCGTGTACGACTGGTCCAACTACTTCTACCTCTCAGAAGTAGAGATCTATGGCGTTCTGCTCAAGAACAGCTCTTACAGCGACAAGCAACTCGACCTCGAGCGTGCTATCGCTGAGGCTCAGACTTACACCACCGAGTTCGCCATGAGCGACCCCGATGCCGTAAGCGTCCTCAACGGCACCATCGCCGAAGCTCAGGCTCTCCTCGACAACAACGTCACCGACGAGGCTCAGCTCGCTGCCGCTGGCGACAAGCTCATTGCTGCCACCGAAGCCTTCATGGGCAATATCACCTACAAGCTCGGCGACGATGAGTTCTACTGCACCATCACCACCGCTTCGCAGGAGAGTGGTCTTAAGCTTGCCTCCGAACAGACCACCGTGGGCAACTACACGGGCTACGTACTCCAAAGCTGCCTGCCCGACGAGGCTGTGCCTTTCTCTGTTTCCAAGAGCGATGTTATCAACGGGCAGCAGTCCTATCAGCTCGCTACGGCTGACGGCGTAGTCATCCAGACCGGCTCCACGCTGATGCTCGTCGATGCTAAGCAGGTCACATCAAGCAATCCTGCCAAGTTCGTGTTCACCATGCGCTACAGCGACGGCGAGGATGCCCTCTACGACTTCAAGGCAGGCAACTATTTCTACTATCTTGACGAAGACGGCTCACTCGCCACTACCGAGGAGTTCCCCGCCTACGAGTCGTTCGAGGAGATTATCCCCTACACCTTCATGCTCACACCCTCGTCCTACATCAAGGACGACGAAGAGGCTGCAGTCAACTTCAAGGGCTGGGAGTTCAACGAACCAGCCAAGAAGGTTACCGATGAGTTCGCTGACAAGTTCGGCCTCAACGCCGGCAACATCGTCGAAGGCTGGCGCTTGAACAAATGGCGTATGTACACCCGCGTAGGTCAGACTAACGGTATATTCACCATCTCTGTCGACAACCCATACTATGCCAACGAGGACACCCTCGCACAGACGCCCATCGTGCCCGCTATTGACGAGCAGAGCATGCTCACCTCGGCCAACAACGGCGCCGGCATCTGCCGTGAGAATGGCAAGTATGCCAATCAGTCCTCGCGCGACCCCATTGACCAGGTGCGCGACTCCACTTACCTCGAGATTGTCAACCCCATCTACTGCCCCTACATCGCCGTCAAGATTGCAGGCACCGACGAGAATGTAGATCTCAGCGGCTGGAGCTTCTCCTTCTTCATCCAGAAGGGCGGCATCGAGCCACAGCTCAACCTCGCCAACGCTGCCGGACATAAGGGCGACGTCTACTACTGGCACCTCACCGACTGCGGCTTCACCGTAGGTCAGGTTGGCTATTCTGCTCAGTATATGGGTATGAACGCAACCTTCCAGAGTACCAAGCAAGCCGTCATGATCGACTGGATTCGACCTTATGAGAGCATCGACGCCATACCCGAGGAGAGCTTCACCGCCGACCAGAAGGCAGCTGTAGTGGCTACACTGCCTGAGAACCCCGTCTATGAGGCTCCTCAATACGACGTCAAGAAGGTTGAATACCTCGGACAGTACATCAAGGCTATGAACGCAAGCAACGGAGACCTCACCGATGCTTACGTTGACGCCATCGCACAGCTCACTGACGGCAACACCACCGAGAACCTCACCTCCGGCACCTCCGACGTCTACTTCGTCATCGCCGTCCCCGAGGCCATTCGCAAGTTCCATAGCCTCAAAGTCTACTACAAGGGCGGCAACGACTACTCCACCAACGTCTTCTTCTACACCGCCGACGAGCTCGATGTCACTGCCGACAACTTCGCCAACTACGTACCCAATGGCGGCGGACTCTGGCAACACACCGGCTTCTCTGGAGCTGTCGAGAACGATGCAGCTAATGGCGTAACAACCATCTCAAACACTAACAACGAGAGCGTAGCTTACATCGCATTACGTGGCGACAACGGCGAAAACCCGCTCAGCGCTACTGAAATCGAGTTCTACTACTACGACGATGGCAACTTCGAGGACAAGCCCGGCGAAGGACAGGAGAGCAAAGAGACTGTCAAGGTTAAGTATCTCACAGACTACATGAAGGCTGTTACTGCCGACAATGCCGATGTCACCGAGACCTACGCAGCCCAGATTGCAGAACTCACCGACGGCAACACCGACGCTATTCTCACCGACGGACGCGCCGACGTCTACTACGTCATCGCCCTGCCCGAAGGACTCAAGGACTTCCAAAGCCTGAAAGTGTTCTACAAGACCACCGAAGGCAGCAATGAGTACTCCACCAACGTCTTCTTCTACACCATAGAAGATCTCGACGTCGCTACCGATGCTTACGGCAACTACGTCCCCAACGGTGGTGGACTCTGGCAGCACACCGGCTTCTCAGGAGCTGTATCAGCCAATGCTGACGAGCGTTCCATTACCTTCATCAACACAGGCAAAGAGAAGTTCAACTACATCGCCATCAAGGGCGACAACGCAGGCAACCCGCTCAGCGCTACCGAGATTGAGCTCTACTACCTCGAAGGCAACTTCAACGAGCCCGAGCGGATTGATCCCGTCAACTACTGGCCTATCTCCACAAACTGGGTTTCCACCCGCACAGGCGGTTCTGTAGTCGTTAACGAGGATGGCACCATGACAGCCAACGCCGGTACCGACAACAACAAGCGTGCCGACATTAAGAACGCTACAGATAAATTCTACCTTGGCGACCACAAGATTGTGTTCTACGTGGCTCTGCCTACTGCATTTGTTTCCGGAGTTACGCAGAACTACGGCGACATGAAGCTCGGCTACACCTCTACCGTTGCAGCCTTCAGCGAGACTGCCGTCGTCAACGAGCAGCATCTCCGTGGCAATGCTAGCAACACAGAGTACACCATCGGCGAGGAAGGCTTCCTCGTTTACTTCGACCTCAGCGCACGCAATGCCAACGTGGCTTACTTCCTGGGCGACAGCGGCAACAAGTTCGATGGAGCTACCAAGGATGCCTTCCGCGCTGCCCTCACCGAAGTTACAGACCTCACCATCAGCAACCCGAACTTCACTCTCATCGGCAGCGATGCTACCAGCTTCATCATCACCAGAATGGGTTCGGCCAAAGATCTGGAGACTCTGCTCGCTGAACTGAATGGCACCGGCGACGGTATTGCCGACATCGAGAAGGCAAGCACCAGCGTAAGCGGTATCTTCGACCTGCAGGGCCGTCGCATCAGCAAGCCCACTGCTGCCGGAGTGTACATCATGAATGGCAAGAAGGTCTTCGTGAAGTAACGTACGCAACAATCAGCATAAGCTGATCTAACTCTAACACTAAAGAGAGCCGCCACACATCCGTGGCGGCTCTCTTTTTGCTGTCCGCTAAAACTCATCTACATTCCGACCATTCTGCTCGTAACACACCGGACCATAGGGCGTTATTGGCAGTGACGGTGAACTCAATAGCTGAATATATGGTTACTTATCCGTTCTCTTCTTTGGCGACTTGTGGAATTTCCATGCAGCGCTGAATAAGATGTAACGTGGAATGACGTTGGACGTCATCTCCGTGCGTCCCTGTGCGTCAATAAAGTAAGTGCGGCTGTTTATCTGTCCCAGGATATCGTATGCCTTGACTCCAAGAATGCCGGTGGTAGTCGAGGCTCCCCTTGGCAAGGCGCAAGGGCAGTCGTAATGTCCAATGCCCACTCGTCTTCAGGAACTTGTCGTTGTCGCCGCCAAGGTTCAACATAGCTGTATGCGTATGCGTATGTTCGCGGAAATCATAGCTGTTTTGCCTGTCCGTCACCGCCTTCAGGTTGTCACGCGAAGAAGGCAGCATGTCGAATGTCGAACTATCCCTTTCGGCCAACATATCCAGTCGATAGAGGGCGTTGTCCGTGTTGTTGTAATCGTAGGTATATTGGTATGAAGGGGTAATATTTTCTACACTCTTTGTTTACTTTTCACCTTTTTAGCTCTTATCTTTTCATTTTTTTATTACCTTTGCAACCCAGATGACAACAAACCGAGGGCTATCAAGCTCGTTTGTGTTGCCGTGTCCGCGACAGAGGTAGACAAAGTCAAGGAGGAAAACAACTTCAAAATGCAAAATCAATTCTCAAGAACCCAACTGCTCTTTGGCCGGCCAGCCATCGACACGCTGCACGGCGCACGCGTCGCCGTGTTCGGCGTTGGAGGCGTGGGAGGTTATGTCGTTGAGGTACTCGCACGAAGCGGTGTCGGCGAGCTCGACCTCTTTGACGACGACCGCGTGTGCATGACAAACATCAACCGTCAGATTCATGCGCTCATCTCAACCATCGGCAAGCACAAGGTGGACGTCGCCGCCGAGCGCATCCGCGACATCAACCCTCGCTGCATCGTACACCGCTACCAGATGTTTTACCATCCTGACAATGCCGACGACATCGACCTCTCTGCCTTCGACTACGTTGTCGACTGCATCGACACCGTGAAGGCAAAGCTCGAGCTCGTACGGCGCTGCCACCGACTCCATATTCCCATCATCAGCTGCATGGGCGCTGCCAACAAGCTCGACCCGACCGCGTTCCGCGTGACTGACCTCTCGAAGACACAAATGGATCCGCTGGCGAAAGTCATGCGCACGACCCTCCGCAAGGAAGGCATCACCCACCTGAAAGTGGTATATAGCGAAGAGCAACCCCTGCGCCCCATCGACCAGCCCGACATCTCGTGCCGCTTCCACTGCATCTGCCCCGACAAAGGCATGCGCAAGTGTACCGAGCGGCGCGACATTCCCGCATCAAACGCGTTCGTGCCTGCTGCCGCAGGGCTCATCGTCGGCGGCGAAGTTGTGAAAGACCTCATCAACTTGGCCGGTACCATGCGCATCACACCCGAAGACACACCCGGAAACACCGCTGCCGAGGCCGCCGAGGCACGCGCCAAGGAGAAATTCCAACTACACAAAGACATTCGCAGGCAACAGAAAGAAGGTCACGATCCTCTGGAGAAAATCGTAAAACCGTTGCCCGTTTAGCACCTGATTTTTTTTCGTTTCACCGCCGCCTTCTCGTCTGACTCAGAAATGATAGCTGACTCCGATGAGCAGGTTGAGGCGTCTTATGCCATCGTATCACCTTTTTTCCATACGGCCTCTCTTCGGAGCAGAATTTCATCCTTTACCCCAAACGTAAAGGACTTCCGCCCAACCCACCCGCGTGCATCGCCCAACCCACCCGCGTGCATCGCCCAACTTACCCGCGTGCATCGCCCAACTCACCCGCGTTCATCGCCCAACCCACCCTTAATCCTTCCTATCGGAATCTCTATTCATTTCCCATTAAGTTGAGAATATACACCTACACTACTATATATTTATACAACCTATTGTATATTAATATAATACATAGTAGGTGTCTATATTATATTTCAGTTATCTTGTAGGTGCTTGTTTATCTATCCTGCATAAATTCTACATAAATCTTACGTAGATTTAGGCTCATGACCAGAAGATATGACAAGCTTCGTTTGTAACGCACGCCATGACGCGGAGATTAAAAACCTTTTGTGCCGCGCCTGCCGTATCATTCAGTAAACGCCGCAGCACATATAATATAATGTACGCGCGCGCAAGTCTAAATTCATCCCCCACAAACTACTCCTCCCCCACAAACTCCGTGAAAATAAATTCGTGTAATTCGTGTAATTCGTGTTCGTCTTAAATAGAATTCGCGTTCGCCTTAAATAAAATTCGTGTTCGTCTTAAATAGACTTCGCGTTCGCCTTAAATAGAATTCGCGGCCGTTTCCATCAGTATTCGCGGCCATTTTCAACCAGATTCGTGGCTATATTCCAATAAAATCTCAGTCTTTTCGCAAAAAAGTTGCCAAAACGTTTGGCGGTTTCGCGAAGTTGCCGTACCTTT